>JAJRTR010000008.1 GCA_024278215.1 bacterium | reverse complement strand
GCTATTGTCCATAGCTGCGTTGTCGGCACAAAATCGTCCTCGACGTACTCTACAAGTACGCCTGCGAGGATTTTACACCTCCGCCTTGCTCCGAACAATTTCGCTCGATCTCGCTACGAACATAATTTTGCAATTGGCTCATCAGTGTAAACTTGTTCTGAGTTTAGAATACCACAGAATCCGGGAATGAGCAAATCGCGATTGCGTCCCGTGCGAGCAGTACAAAACATATTTCGCGCGACATCTCTTGCATATCACGCATCCGCTAACGTCAGACATAGTGAATTTGCAAATGCAAATTCCATTAAGTATACTTTTCTTATATTACGCTGAAATTACCACACAAAATATTCAGGGGTGTTGCTTTTGTTAAGTGATCGAATGAAAATATGGCTGTCAACCATCGTGTGTATGACTGTTGTAATGTTGTACGGCGGTCACCTCGCCGCAAAAGAAATTTCCGGTAGTGTTCAAATTCCAGCGCCTGCTTCAGAGCGGACGACATCGGGAAAGCTGCATCCGGCACCGGATGCAGCTATGAGCGTGTACACAACAGATGGTGAAATGCTCACAACAGGCGTGAAGTCAGGAAAAGACGGCAGGTTCTCGATAGATGTCGCGCGCGGCGCTGAGAAGCCGGGGAAAACAGTAGTTGAAGCGATAACATCAATGGGACGGCTTCGTGCAATAGCAACTTCAGGTTCCGTGCGTATCGATCCGGTGTCGGAAGCGCTTACGGAATGGCTGCTCGGAGGCGTTTTCGATCCAGACAACTATTCTGCCGCGGAACTGAAGTTTATTGGTGACGAGCTGTCAGGAATTGCGAAAAACATAAATTTCGATGATGCGGAAAACGCTACAGACGCAGTCACGATTTTATTAAACAACACGAGTTTCAATGATGCAGTGGGCAACCTCACAAAAACATATTCTTCTCCCGGTGATACAACTGCTGCTGTTGAAAAGTTGAAAAAACTAATGAGGAATCTGATTGCGGGATTTCGCGAATCAGACACAGCCGCGGTTATGGGTCTGTTCGCGGAAACGGCAACGGTCGAGATCTCAAACTATGTATATAGTTATTCCGAACTTGCAGACGCGATAGAAAAATTCAATTCGTCCGTCAGTATACAACAGTTTGATGTGGAGATCGAAAATGTTGTTATAAACGGGAAAACCGCCGTGGTAGGCACTATCGAGAAAATCGTATTGAGGGAGACGGGATATGAGAAAACAATTTCCGACGCTTTTTATATGGACAACAAATTCAATCTGATAAATGGCGAATGGAAACTTGTTGAAAGGATAAGCAGGCGGTGTGCGCCGGAGGAAAGAGAGATCACGGCAGACGGAGATATTTCAGATTGGATCGGTGTAAGCGCCTGCGTGCTGCTGAAATTCAGGTCGGACAATAATGCCGATTTCGATCACATCGATTCATTGTACTTTGCGAAAGACGATAATTATCTATACTGGAGAATGGATGTGAACCCGGGAAAAACAGGGGATGATACCATATCATCTTTTGTGATTCCCCAGAGGGTACCGAGAGGTCAATATGCGGTGACTTTCTTTAACGTCCTGTCCGAGGACAGCCGTCAATATTTCATGAATATCATTGACAACACACCTTTCGCCGCCGTTTCCTTCGGGAAAAAATGCACTGAAAACTGCATAAAGAAATATGAGACTGTTAAAGAAAAAGCTGATGCGGAATACAAGATATTCGGGATCGGCAGATATTCGGTTGAAGGCCGGATACCGCTGAAAGACATCGCGTTTCTTTCCGATAATATGGATGTTGTAGGCATGATTACGTATGACTCTGATTATGAAAAAGAAAAATATCGGGAGATGATCACAGACGTTGCAAAAATGAGTATTAAACTCACTGGTTACATAAGATAATAAAGAAATGTAATATCACAATAAACACAGCCTTTTTTGCTCGAACACTTTACTTCGTTGTATTGCGAAGATTGAGGTTTTTCACTACGGTTTTTGAAACTCGACGATGCGCTGGTTGGCAGTGTCGACCACCCACAGGTTGCCTGTGCTCGGAGAAATCGCAACCCCCATAGGCATTCGCAGGCTGCCGCCGGTGTAGCCGAAGCTTCCGATTACATTCACTATGTTGCCCGTGTTGTCGAAGACCTGTACCCTGTTGTTTCTGCGGTCGGCGACATAAATATTTCCAGCCGTATCGACAGCCAGTCCGAATGGTTCGTCGAATTCTCCTATTCTGCTTCCGGGACTCCCGATGGTTCCTGTTTCCTGTCCTGTACTCGGATCGAAAATCCTTATAATGTTCGCGTTCTGGTCGCTGACATATATCCTGTCGTTTGAAGGATTGTAGACGATGCCCCTGGGCGATGTAGTGTCGAATGAAGCCGACTGGTCGATTGTTCCGGTTGTGAGGTCGAACTTGAGAACCCTGTCGTCGAATGTAGTTATGTACAGGTTACCGTCTCCGGATTTTGAAATATTAAAAGGAGCGGGCACGGTATATTTAACCTGGAAAGTGCCCGAGGCCGCGCCTGCGTCGAAGATCTGTAGACGGTTGGTGTGGTCCACAACATATATCTTGTCGTTGTCGAAGATAATGCCGTTCGGCCTTTTAAGCCGGCCGTCGTCGAAACCGAACTCGCTCCAGGGCGGTGCCATGAAGAAACAGTCGGACTGGCGGAAAGACAGGATGCGGTGGTTGTCCGTATCGGAAACGTAGAGATAATCGTTGTCGGCGGTGATGTCAAAAGGCGCGTTCAGATATGCGATGCCGCTGTAGTCCCAGTAGTCGGCGGGGTGATAAATATTATCGTCCTGGTAGCCGCATGACTGTATATAGACGTATGGATCGTCTGTCGGCACGGCGTCCGCTTCGTTGGAAAAATTGCTTTCGAGCCCCGGTCCTGTCAGTACGGCGATTATCTCGTAGTAGTAGCGTGTCCAGTCGACAACGGCAGTGTCGACATAAGTAGTAACGCCGGCGCCTGTTGTGAACAGGGGCGGGTCGGCGTAGGGGCCGCCCTGGGTTGTTGATTTATATATCTTATATACCAGGGTGGCCGGGTCGAGCGGATTGCCGTCGATAGTCGTCGTCGGCGGCGTCCATGTGAGCCTGATCTGGTGCACCTCGCCCGCCGCGGCGAGTACCGGCGGGCTGGGCGCTATGTCGGCAATCAGCACTCCGTCCGAGCTTGTGACGCCGGATTGCAGGCCCGCGCCGTTAACTACTCTAACATTGCAGTAATATATCTGGCCGACCGTAAGCACCAGTCCTGTCCTGGTGACAGTTTGCGCAAGGTTGTTGTCGGTCCAGTTGACGATGTCGGTCGCACCCGCCGAAGTGCCGAATGAGTAGTAATAGTCCGCTAAGCCTGTTTCGGCATCGGTCGACGCGTCCCAGTTGCAGGAAAGGTAGGAGGAGTCGCCCTGTGTGTCGATATCCGCGCCGGTTCCGTCATAGACGGGGACATCCGCCGGGGGCGTGGTGTCGACAGTGTAGTCGACTTCCTCGTTGGAAGCGATAGTGTCGGCGTTCAGTACAGTGTCTATGCAGGCGATGTAGACTATCTCGACGCCCTGCTGGAGCCCTGTTGTCTGGCATGTATGGCTCGAAGTGCCGCCGCCGAGGCAGGTGTCCGCCATGGCGCTGTAGGCCTGGTCGGAGAGCGACCAGCGGCATGTCCCGTTTTCGTCCGTATCGAAAGTGATGTCCTGCGTTGTAGTCGTCAGGATGGACCCTTTGGCGGGATTCCAGTTGCTCTGCACCGGAGGCGTCGTATCCACAATGTAGTCGATGTTTTCATTTGTCGAGGTGGTCTGCTCGTTGCCGCATACGTCCCGGCATGCGGTATAAACCATTTCAGCGCCTTCGAGCATTCCTGTTATGTCGCATGAGTGACTTGTAGTGCCGGTAATGGGACAGTTGCCTGTCATCGCGCTGAAAGTCTGGTCGGTGAGCGACCATGCGCAGGTGGCGTTTTCGTCGGTATTGAAAATCAGAGTGGTGCTTGTCGACGTAATCGTTGTGCCTTTCACCGGGTTCCAGACGCTCTGTACGGGCGCAGCGCCGTCGACCGAATAACTCAGGCTCGTATTTGTTGCCGCCGAATGTTCATTGCCGTAACTATCGGTGCAGGCGATATATATCGACTGCGTGCCGGATGAAAGGCCGGTGACGGCGCATGTGTGGCTTGTCGTGCCCGTGCCCGTGCATGCGTCCGTCATCGCGCTGTAGGCCTGGTCGGTGAGCGACCATGCGCAAGTGGCGTTTTCGTCAGTATCGAGCGTGACAGACACTGAAGTTCCGCATAGTGACGATCCGTCCGCCGGATTCCAGTTGCTCTGCACAGGTGGTGTCGAGTCCACGAGTTGACCGTCGGAACTTGTGACATTCGATACCATTACCGCGCCGTTTTCCGCTTTGACATTGCAGTAATATGTCACACCGTCCGTGAGGGCGAGCCCCGCGCGGGTTACAGTCAAGGCGGCGGCGTTGTCCGTCCAGTCGACAGTGTCTGTCGCGCCGGCGCTTGTGCCCAGCGAGTACCAGTATCGCGCGACGCCGCTTTCCGGGTCGGACGATGCGGTCCAGTTGCAGGAAAGCTGAGTTGTCGAAGTTGTTACATCGATATCGGCGGCAGTTCCGTCGTTCACAGTCGCAATATCCGTCGGTGGGGGGCAGTCGACGACATCGAGCGAGCCTGTGGCGGAACCGGTTGTGAGGTCCATATCGGTAGCGGTGACGGTCAGAGTATACGAACCGATGGCCGTGCCCGCCGCCGCGCCGACAGCGTTGTTTGTGAATTCGCCGTCGCCGCCGGTTGCGTCGCCCCCGTTTGTACCGTCGTCATACAAGTCGAGTTCGAGCGGTGTTCCATTGTTTATCGGCTGCAACTGGATACGCACGGTATTTATATCCGGCAATCCGTTGGGATCGGAGGCGTTCGCAGTCACCGTCGAAGTTGTCGAACCGTCAGCGCAGACACTTGCAGGCGCGAACTGCACATTTGCGACAGTGGGCGGCTGCGGTGTTTTCACAAGCTGGCCGTCGGAAGTGATCACGCCGGACATGAGTCCGACACCGTTTTCCGCCTGCACATTGCAGTAATATGTTTGTCCGTCGGTAAGTGTAAGGCCGTTTTTCGTTACTGTTGTCGCGGCGGCGTTATCTGTCCATGATACGGTATCGCTTGCGCCGGCGGAGGTTCCGAACGAATACCAGTATTTCGCGACTCCGCTCTCGGGGTCGGAAGATGCCGCCCAGTTGCAGGACAGCTCGCTGGTGGTATTCGTTACATCAATGTCGGCACCGGTGCCGTCGTTCACAGGGCTCGGGTCTGTGGGCGGTGTTGCGTCCACGGTATAGTCGATGTCTTCATTTGTCGCGGTTGTGTCTTCGTTGCCGCAGGCGTCCTGACACGATATGTAGACAAACTCCGGTCCCTGCGAAAGTCCCGTCGCCGCGCATGTCAGGTTTGTCGTGCCCGCGCCGGCACAACTGTTGGCTCCGGGCATCACAGCGTAATCGTCGTCCGACAACGACCATTTGCAGGTGGCGTTCTCGTCTGTTGTGAAATCGACATCGACACTGCTCGATGTGAGGCTGGAGCTTTTAGCAGGGTTCCACGCGCTCTGTACAGGCGGGTCGATGTCCGCCGTGTAGGCAAGTTCGGTATTATCCAGCGCGGTGTTTTCATTGAGCAGATCGTCGATGCAGGCGATATATACTGTATTTGCGCCGCTGACAAGGCCGGTCACCGCACAGGAGTGACTCGTGGTGCCCGCGCCCGCGCAGGCATTCGCGCCCGGCATGGCGCTGTATGCCTGGTCGGTGAGCGACCATGCGCATGTGGCGTTTTCATCGGTATCCAATGTAACAGTGGGTGAGGAGGTGCATAGCGCCGATCCGCCGGCGGGGTTCCAGTTGCTCTGCACGGGCGGCAGGCTGTCCACCTTCTGGCCGTCGGAATTCGCCGGGTTCGACTCCAGCCCCGAGCCGTTTCGCGCCTTTACCGTACAGTAGTATGTATTGCCGTCAGTGAGTGCCAGTCCGCTGTTTGTGACGGTAAGGTTCAGTCCGTTACTGGTCCATCCGAGAATGTCGGTGGCACCGGGCATCGAACCGATGGCATACCAGTAACTGTCAATTCCCGATTGAGGATCGCTCGAAGCGGTCCAGTTGCAGGAAAGTGTTGTTGTCGATGTGGCGACATCAATGTCGATACCTGCGTCGGGGCCGTCGTAAACATTTGCAATGTCCGTCGGCGGACTACAGTCGACGACGGCGATGTTTTCAGTGTCGGTCGCTGTTTCGCCGGCGGCGTCGGTTACGGTGACGACAATTGGATACGTGCCGACGGCTGTGCCTGCATCCGCGCTGATCGTGTTGTTGGTGTATTCGCCGTCGCCGGCGGTTGCGTCGCCGTTTGTGCCGTCGTCGAAAAGGTCGACAGGGGTGGAAACGCCGGATTTTATCGGTGCGAGTTCCACCTGCACGGTGTTTATGTCGGCGAGTCCGTTGGGGTCGGAAACGTCGGCGGTCACAGTTGAGGTCGTGGAGCCGTTGTTGCATACCGACGCCGGAGTGAACGTCAGGTTGGCGATGGACGGGGCGAGATTGGCGACGTCGATGAACTGGCCTGCGGTCGCCTGAAGTCCGCCGAAGTCCGTGACGGTAACGATGATCTCATGAGTGCCCGGCAGCGAACCGGTCTCCACTATGAGGTCGGACTTATTGTAATACTTTGTGCTCGAACTTTTATATAGTGACTGGTCGGACGCGCCGCCGATGGGGGTAATGTCGATTGTTACAGACACTATATCATCAGTACCGTTGGGATCATCTACATGAACTGTCGCGCTGGCCGACGTTGTGCCGTAGGGTGGCATGGCGACACCGTTGACCGGCATTTCCCACAGAGAGTAGCTGGTTATCACAGGCGGGAAATTCTTCTCAAGCGCGGTCAGGTTATTGAAAGAAGTGGCATAGGCTTCCATGTCACCGTTATACGGCAGAATTACGCTTGTGCTCAGCATGCTCGACAGCCCGATGCAATCTCCTATAAAACTACCGTCGTTGAGATTAAAAGCAAGAGCCTGTCCGGGATTATATGTCATGATGAGAGCCCCTGCAGGTTTTGCGCCGGCAGCATATATTACCGGCGGGTCAATAGATAATCCGCCGTTCAACTCGGAGCTCCACAATACAGTGTAATCGGTGGGTCCCGCACCGGTTTCTTTGACCGCATATAATTTCCCTGTACCGGACACAGTATATGCGGGAAAGTAGAAGACGTTGTTCTTATATGATGCGGGAGATAATATTTTATTGGCTACCGGCACTGGAGGTGTCCATACGGATTTGCATTTGCCGCCTACCACACTTGCCGGGTCCGGATCGATTTTGTAGAAATCCCCGGATGAGCTGCCCATATAGGCAAAGCCGTTTACAAGGGTTGGAGCGGAATTAAAACCCGTCGTCGGCGAAGGTTTATAAGTACAAATTTCGTTGCTGGTGTTTGTGTCTACAGCATAAAAGACACCTCCGCTTGAGCCTGCCATTGCCATCTTTGTGCCGCCTATGGTGTCAATGACAACCTTGTCCCAGAAAGACCTTGCGGGCGGTGCAGGCGCCTGTGGATATTCCCAACTCTGCGAGGCCGACCCACCACCATCCGTGATTTTGTACATTCTCCCGACATTCGGGACACCGTCTTCCTGGTATGTGGCGACATAGATGTCGCTGCCGTCCACAGTCACAGTGTTTATGAAAATGTCGACGCCGGCGTTGGGCGTCCATTCCCAGACCTTGGTGCCCGCTGCCCAGCCTGTCGATCCGTCAATCGAGATTTTATATACATATCCATTATTGGACGCCGCATATACGAACTTGTAAGTCGGGTCGAAGTCCAGAGCGCCAAGGAAAGCGGAACCAGGCCTCGCCGTCAGGTCCAGCGGTGGCCATACTTCTGTCATTGTAGTCTGGTCGATTCCGTAAATGTAGCCTTTCGCGTCTCCAAAATACAGGATACCGTTATATGCAATCACCTGATCCCTGATCTGTGAAGCTGTGGTATAGTAGGCGCGTCTCGTAAGTGGCGGATTCAGGTAATTCGTCGTTGTATTTGTGCCGGCCATATTGCAACGCGGCCCCCAGGTCGTAGTACAGGGCGTGGAGTCTGCTACTGTGTACAATGACGCTCCCCCCGCGGGTGCGACTGTCACACGTGTCGAGGCCGCGACAGAATCCACTGCCGCGTATATCCTGCCGCCGCCCTCTGCCGTCGCCGCGAACGCGCCCGAATCGTCGAGCGTTCCGATATTCGCGTTCAGGTCCCATTCGTCCGCATGGCACAGCACCGGGGCGGCCCCGTTATATATCGCGTCGTTGTCGAGGCAATACACCTGATATTGCCCGATGTCGCCCATTTCAAAAACTTTGTTCACCGGCTCGATGCGCAGTTGTTCGAGAGCCCCGTCAAGGACAAGCACATAAGCTTCCGCCTCATCCGACTGTCCCAGCGAATCGGTCACCACAACGGTGACTTTATAGCTGCCGCGCTGCGCGGGCAGGGTCCACACTGCGGAGTCGCCGCCCTGCGTGATGCTGCCGGCCTCGACACTCCATGTATACGAGAGAATGTCGGCGTCCGGGTCCGACGCAGTAACATTGACGGCGACAGCCGCCCCGGTCGCGGCGGATCGCGCGGCAGGCGCTACACTGCTGATGACCGGCGGCTGATTACTGTTCAGGAAGTAAGCCATCATGTTCTTTATGTTAAGTCTTCCGCCTATCATCCGGTCTGTAGCGATCACATCCGCGGACGCCTGGATATATCCTTTGACAGATCTGTTGTCGAGGCCGTACTGGACAGACATCAGCAGCCCGGCCGCGCCGGATACATAGGCCGCCGCAAGTGAAGTGCCGTTATAGAATCCGTATCCGCCCGTATTCGTCGTGTATATATTCACACCCGGCGCGGCTATGTCCACTCTCGAACCGTAATTCGAGAACGGAGCGCGGTTGTCGTTCTCGTCTGTGGCGGCTACTGCAAATACATTCCTTAGCCTGGCGGGATAGAAGGTGTTCATGTCCGTGTCGTCGTTACCCGCCGCGGCTACCAGCAGCGAGCCTTTCGCCACCGCGTCATTTACGACAAGTTCAAGAATATTCGCCGCGGACGTGCCGGGTATCAGGTGTGCGCCGATGCTGAGGTTTATTATCTCCGCTCCGTTGTCGGCGGCATAAGTTATCGCGTTTGCCACGTTGAACACCGGGCACACGCCGCCCGCCGTGCACGCTTTCAGCGGCATAATCCTGCATCCCGCGCATATTCCTGCGCCGCCGATGCCGTTGCCTGCCTCCGCTCCGATCACTCCTGCCACAGCCGTTCCGTGGCCGCCTGCGTCCGTTACGTCGCCGGGCGTCGAGGGGTCGATAAAATTCCTGCCGGGAAGCAATTTGTCCGCCAGGTCGGGATGAGCGACGTCCACGCCGGTGTCGATTACCGCAACTACCGGCTCGCCCACAGGCGCGAGAATATCCCATATCGCAGGCATTCCGATCCTGTCGAAAGCCCATTTCTGCTGCGGTGGCGCTGTCGGCCCGAACACCGGATCGTCGGGATACGCGCCTGTCGAAAAGATGTAATTAAGCGATGCGAAAAGCACACTTTTTTCGCTATCGAGTTCCTTCAGAAAATCCTCGGGCGCTGTTCCGTCCGGCACTTTTATCTGGTATATGCCCGCAACGACATTTCTTCCGATAACCCTGCCGCCCAGGCCTTCGATGAAATCTTTCACCTGCGCCGCGTCCAGCCCTCCGGATATTGCCGCTATAATCTGGGAGGCAACGTAATCCGTGCCGGTTTCACTATCCTGCTCGGTTATTGTCTTTTCGTCAAAGGGGAACGCATATAGTTCACCGGTTCCGATAATCGTCAGGAAACCGGTTTTGTCGATCAGGTCCATGAAGGCGGCCCTGAGCTTACCGCCTGTTTTCTCTTCAGGCAGTGTAACAGTGATGTGGTCCGACGGTTCGGACGAAACAGGCGGCAGGTCGCCTTCGACAGACCAGTCCACCGGCACATTATCTATAAAGACGCCCGTCTCATCATAAGCTGCCGCCCAGAATGTTATTGTATCGCCGGGGTCGAAATCTTCCGGGCCGACCTCTTCCGCTTCTGCGCCCGGCGTGTTTACAATACGCAGCGTGCGCGTCCTTTTCGCCGTTTCATCCGCGTCGATCGCCGACACATCGAGTTCGGTATCCTCAAGCGCCAGCACAAGATAACCCTTCCACGGCTCGAGTTTCTTCGCCTTCACATAAACTTCATTCTCCCCGTCATAAGCGAATATTTCGGGTTTCACCTTTTTCGATTCCGTTATAGGAATACTGTCTATGAGCAGAGCGTCTTCCACTGAAACACTGAACAGATACGGTGTGCCGATTATATTCCAGCCCTTTTTGAGGAAAATTTTATATGAGCCCGCCTCCGGCAGCGGATTACCGTCTACCGCAAACTCGGTTTCCGCATCGGCATAAACCCAGTAGCCTTTCCCGAGTTTCCAGGCACCTTCCATCCGGTTGCACATGACGTAAGTGTTCCGGGAAATACCGAATACTTCCCCGTTTTCAGGGACCATACATGTATTATCCTCAGTCAGCGAATACGGGATAGTTACAAGCTGCCAGCCGGGGCTTAGCGTCGTCCGCCCGCCCGCAGCCACCGCATTCTTCGCCGCAACTGTCAGAAGAATCAAAAAAACTGTTGAAATGTATATGTAAACAAAATGTTGTTTGCTTCTTCTCATGATTAACCTGATATTAGTATTTATCCATGGTGCAAATGGACATTATGCCATGTTAATTGTACTACAAACCGGCAAAGCTTACAATACATTAAATATATATACAACCATAAAAAAGTTGTCATTTTACAACACTTTTCGTGCGATTTTTATTGCACTTCTCTGCGGCATAATGAATGTTCCGCCTGGAATTTATCTCAAACCGCAATTTTACAAACTGTATGTCGGTTTGTTGAATATCCCGGCTTCAACACCCATAATAAAGAGCTGTGGAAGATAAAGAAGAAACAACGGGCGAAAAACTCGTCAGCTTCGGACGGGAGATCAACTACCTCAGGGTGTCTGTCACTGACCGGTGCAACATGCGATGTATATATTGCATGCCGGATAATGTTGAATTCCTGCGCTGCGAAGACATCCTGCGTTATGAAGAACTTCGCAGAATAATCGGCGTTGCGTCTTCACGCGCCGGCATAGCGAAAGTGCGCATTACGGGCGGCGAGCCGCTGGCGAGAAAAGGCATCGGGAACCTCATCGTGCAATTATCGGAATTGAGCACAATCGAAGACCTGTCGATGACATCGAACGGGCTTGTGCTGGCCGAAAAAGCGGAGGCGCTGAAAGCAGCGGGGCTGATGCGAATAAACGTGAGTCTTGATACGCTCGACGCCGGCAAATTTCGCAAAATATGCCGTGCGGGCCGCATAGAAAGCGTACTTGCCGGCATACGCGCCGCATACGCCTCCGGGCTCACACCTGTAAAAGTCAATGTGGTTGTCATGCGTGGTCGCAACGAAAACGAAATCGAGGACTTTATCAATTTCGCCGTCAATGAAAATGTGACTGTGCGCTTCATCGAATATATGCCCATCAAACAGAGCGATGAATGGAAGAAACTCTACGTTTCCAGGGATGAAATCATTGAGAACGCCCATGGCCGGCTCGACGAAATGGAAGAAGATGAAGAGGACCCGCACGCCCCGGCCCGCTACTACCCGATAAAAGGCACTTCATTAAAAGCAGGTGTTATCAGCCCTGTCAGCCACGGTTTTTGCAGCAATTGCAACCGGCTCAGACTCACGCCCGAGGGCAGGCTCCTGTCGTGCCTTCTTTCAAATGATTTTGTCGATATCAGGGCGATTGTAAGGGGTGGCGGCACGGACGATGATATACTGGAAGCCTTCAAAAAAACAGTCGAAATGAAAGGCAGAAAAGGGGCCTTCGTCGCGGCGGGCAGCTCCATGCACTCCATCGGCGGCTGATCGCACCACCGGTATCCGGAAGGTCCACATTCTTGCTCGCTCCAGAGGTCCACCCGGGAAATCCGCCCTGAAGGGCCTGATAACAGAAAGGTGTCGAAATTCAACAATTTCAGAGCCGATTGCAGAATTATGTTTTTCTTCGCCCGGCTGCGGTCGGCTCTTCGGGAAGGTTGCATTTTATGTGGAAAAAATATTTTTTATTTTTCGTAGTCCTCGCGGTTTCTTTCTCCGCTGCCGTGCCGGCACAGGCAAAACCGAAGGCTTATCCATTCAAGGGCATGACGCTGGATATAGAAAACCCCAGACCCGACCTGCCGCCGTTCTACACAGAGTCCTATGCGCCCACTTATGAAGAACGTATGCGCATCGCCCTGGAATGGACTGCGAAAAACGACCGCGGATGGAATGGGGCTATGGCGCGTATCATTCTCGGCAACGACGTCTCGATCAGCGACTCCAGCATCGAAAGCTTCGAGCGCAAGCTGACGGACCGTACCGATTGCGCCGACTTCTCGGCTATCCGTGTTATCACGACTCTTTATCTCAACAAGCAGAAACAATTTCTTTCCCGCGACCAATATGAACGCCTCAAGCGCCTGATTCTGGGTTTCAAATACTGGTACGACGAACCCGGCGGCGACACGATGATTTTCTGGACAGAGAACCACCAGATGCTCTTCCACGTAATCGAGTACCTCAGCGGACAGATGTTCCCCGGCGAGATTTTCACAAACAACGGGAAAAACGGACGCTGGCATTCGGAACACGCCCGCTCGCGCATCATGACATGGCTCGAACGTCGCGCGCGCTGGGGTTTCAGCGAGTGGGACTCGAATGTATACTACAACGAAGACCTCGGCGCGGTGCTGAATCTCGCGCAATTCGCGGACGACAAAGTTGTGGCACGCTCCGCCGCTATTGTCGCCGACCTCATGTTCTTCGACATGGTTGTAGACCTGCAACACGGTGTCTACGGCACTTCGCATGGTCGCGCTTATGCAAAGGATTCGCTCACCGGTCGCGACGACGATACACACGGCATCCTCACTATGGTAACAGGCATCGGCCAGTTCGGCGGCTCCGGCGGCATGGCATCGACAGCTCTGTGCGCTTCAGACAGATACCGCCCTTCGCAGGTCATCATCGACATCAGCCACGACAACCCGCCCGAACTCATAAACAAAGAACGACACGGCATTCCCCTCGATAAAATCACTGACTACGGTCTCAGTTTCAAGAAAAAAAGGGACCTCGCTACCCTGCTCGGAATGGGCATCTATGCGCAGCCGCAGATTATCGACCTTTTCATTAAAGCAGCCGACAAATATAACTGGTGGGATCAGCCTTATCTAAAAGACATCGGCAACGCGCACAAGATTTTGCCCCGAAACGGAACCGCCGGAAAAATGAGAGCAGACATAGAACTGGAATCCGACCGCACTCTGCTCGGTGAAGTTGATAAAGTCACTTATCGCACACCGGATTATATGCTCAGCAGCGCCCTTGACTACCGCCCCGGCACGCGCGGCAACCAGCAACATATATGGCAGGCCACCCTCAGTCCCGAAGCTATTGTTTTCACCACAAATCCAGGCTCGCTGAGACTTCACGATCGTACACCCTGCTACTGGGGCGGCCAGAACCGGCTACCGCGCGTCGCGCAATACAAAAATCTCGCGTTCATCCTCTACGATATAAATATGAAAAAAGCGCTCGGCGAACGACGTGTATTCGATTTCACTCACGCCTTCTTTCCAAAATGGGCCTTCGATGAAGTGCGTGAAGTAGACAATTGGATCATTGGCCGCAGGAAAGACGCCTATATCGCTCTCTATTCGGCCCTGCCGTATGACTGGAAAGCACCCGAAAGCCCGGGAGTCCATGATGCTGTCGCGAAAGGAACACGCCAGATATGGATATGCCAGATGGGCAACAAATCACAATACGGCTCATTCGATGAATTTCGGAACAGCGTTCTCGATGCGCAACTCGCGGCAAATGTCGAAGAACTCACCGTCGAATACGACGCGCCGGGCATCGGGCTCTCGAAATTCGCCTGGAACGGCCCGTTCACAATCGACAACAGAGTAATACCACTTTCGGGATTCAAGCGCGTCGAAAACCCATACTGCACAGCAGAATTCAACACCGGAGTCTACATCATCAAGCACAACATGCGCCGACTCACACTCGACATGAAAAACTTTATTCGCAAAGAGGAAGCATCAGTGGCGGGGGAGTAAGCAGCAGATGGCCGAACGAAAACCTGCTCCTAACGGAATATGCGGGGGGGGGGG
>JAJRTR010000142.1 GCA_024278215.1 bacterium | reverse complement strand
CGAAGACGTCGCCTATTCATCAAGCACATATCCCGAAGCTTCGAACCCGGACAGGATCGACAACGACGGCAACGGCTACGTCGACGAAAACCACCAGTTCAACCCCGGCGACGACTCACATGCCGACGACAAAGTCTGTAGTGCATATCAGCTGTGGAGCCGCGCCATCACCGGCGACAACTATGCGGGGAACACCGTCCAGGATACCTGCATGACACTGCCAAGGATTTTCGTCAACGGAGTCGACCCCGAAGGTACAACATCCACGAACGGCGACTCTATGGAATGGGTATGTACGCAGACTGATGTTACCGACGCCACAACGCACGAAGCCTGCAAGGGCCTCGCTTATGGATACACTGTTTACCATTACGCCTGGCGCGTTGGACGCCCGGCCGCCAGTGACGCGCCGCCCATCGGGCTCGAAGAAGGCGAATATGTTTTCACATTTTCAGGTACTGACGGAGTGGGCAACGAGGTAACCGAAGTGCAAGCCACAACAAACACATCCGTCTGGGTGGACAACACACCGCCGGTTATCGACGTCGATTATTATTCGAGCGAGACGTTCAGCAACAAATTCAAGATTCTCGATCACGACCACGACGGAGGCGCAGTCACTCCGCTGATGGCGATTGTGCCGAAGGGCAACATGTACATCCAGGCGGCAGCGGACGAATACCTGGGTGCCACCCCTTCATTTTATATTTTTAAACCGGATTATGCGGAACCGGCTTACGAGGGCGAACCCCAGCCGGGCGATTATGCCACGCCGACCCTGTACACGAATTGCAGCCAGAACACAGACTGCAACTGGTGCACGGGGGAAAACTGCATCGCCTACGACCCGTCGGCGGCGCCCTGTGCAATATTCAGAGGCTGCTTCGAGATCGACGATACTATAGAAAACGGCTACGCCGCCGTGACTATGAAGTATATGGATATGCTCCACAACCGGAAATGGCACGAAACAGACGCGCAGGCGGATGCGGACCAGTTCGACGCAGACCAGAAGAGAGACGACGCCGGAGAAGACGGCGACCCCGACACAGCCGACGCCTACAATGACGACGGTGTGCCGAATTTCGTGTCGTCGAGCCCGGTTGTCGAGCCGGATACGGACTTGAACTCGGGCCAGTTCTTCGCCATAGACATAGTAGCGCCCGCGACGCCGGCTATCAGCTTCCCCATCGCGCCCTGCAACGGAGAAGTGGCACGCGCGAACATGAGTTGTCTGTCAACTGCCGGGACGGTAACAAACCCGACCCTGACATGGACAACACTCGGCAACGGCACCGACGACGATGTCGACGGCAGTACTGATGAAGAGTGCATAAACGGGGTGGACGACGACCTGGACGGAGACGTCGACGAAGACGGAAATGTCTGCGATTATTCCGACACACCGTACTGGCAGATAGCGCAGTGGCGGCTCCAGGTTTCCACGACATCCGATTTCCAGGACGGTACGATGATATTCAATCAGATCGTCGATTACAACTACTACAACATGCCCGTGCTGGACGAACGGCCCGCCGAAACACCTTATTACTGGCGCGTGGCGCCGGCCGATGGCGCGATAAATCTCGGGCCGTATAATCCACAGGCGCCGCTTGTCGCAACCGACCAGCCTTATTTCAGTTTCTTTGTCGACACACATCCGCCCTCTGTTTCCGTTTCTTATTACACCGATGAAAACTGCACGGTGCCCATGCCTGTAAATGGTGACGGAATCCCTGTTACCGGCGACACATACCGCGACCCGGACAAAGTCGTCTGCATGGACATTACGATGAGCGAACCGGTGGCGACGTCGACCGCGATGCCGGTGCTCGGGACATACCAGACGTTCCTTATGGAATCCACGACGACAGTGCCGGTGCCTTCCAGTTCGTCGACAACATTCAGGGCTATCATGGAGATCGACGCCAATATGGTCTACACCGACGGTGAAGTGGAAGTGAAGTTTACGACGGAAGACCTGTACAACAACGCGCTCGACGCTGTGAAGGCGGCGACGGGCGGCACGTTCATAATAGATTCGGAGCCCCCCGAGTGCATAATAAATTCGGCGGACCCCGACCCGGCTTCCAACGACAGGGACCGCGACGGCGTGACAGGCGAAATCCCCGACGACAACATAACGATATCGTTCTACTGCAATAAATTTATCGGAGCGACAGCGCCGATCAGGGTGATACAGAACAATTTCCCCGCGGTGCCGACAAGCAACGACGGGTTAGACAACGATTGCGACGGCCTGATAGACGAGGGCGACGCGGGCGACCCGGGTACGATACAGAAACCGGGAAGCGGCTGCCTTGTTATCGCCGACTACACAGGCGGCACAGAGGATTCCTCGAGTTACGAGGGCGTGTACAATGTTGTTTCCACATATTACGATGGAACCGCCCAGATGATACTGGGCGACACCGCCACCAGCAGCCCGTTCTTCCTCACCGACCAGGTTGGCAACCCGATATATGATTCCAACACATTCGAGGTGGACACAACCGGTCCGCCGTCGCCGACACTCAACACCCCGGCGGCTGGCGAGACGCTCAACACCGCCACTCCCAAATTCGGATGGACTATGTCTTCCGCGCCTTCGGATATGCTCGAATACTCGCTCGAAGTCGCCACTTCGGCGGCCTTTACGAATATCGCCGCCAATGCCGTTATTACTGATAACGGACAGACGAATTATAACTACACTCTATTGATCGACGACATAGCCGAGTGCGACAACTATACGTATGAAGGATGCGACGGCTACACCACTTACACAACTTGCTCGGCGGATGAAAACTGCCTATGGGATTCCGGCTACTACTGCGCCGGCTATTCGACACAGGCATCGTGCGAGAACGACACGTACTGCGAGTGGGAAGCCGGCTACTCATGCTCGGGTTATTCGTCCGAAGACGATTGCGAGAACGACAGCAACTGCGACTGGGCATCGAGCACATGCTCCTCGGCATCCTGCACGACACAGGTGCCGCCCTCCTGCGGCCCGGACACCGGCGCAAGCTGTCCCGGCCTGGCCGACGGCGATTACTACTGGCGCGTCATCGCCTTCGACGAAGCTTACAACCGTAGCGGCTCCGGCTTCACCCGCATGTTCACCGTGGACAGCTCGCCGCCTGGCCTCCCCATCTTCAACGCCGTCACCACACCCACGTCGAATACGACATCGCCGCTTTCAGGCACAGCTATGACAGGCACTAATATCGAAAAAAACGCGCAGGTCAACATCTATGTCAACGATATTTACATCGGCACCGTTACCACCGACGAAAACGGCGCGTTCGATCTCGGGACCAACATCAATGATCCCGAAGGTATAGATTACGACAACGACGGTTACGTTAACGAGGACCCTGTCAACGGCGCCGACGACGACGGCGACACTAAAATCGACGAAGACCCCCCCGGAATATTCCTGCGCGAAGGCGAGAACGTCATCGAGGGGATCGTGATAGACGCGGGCGGAAACGTCGGCTCGAAAGGCTGTTCTTCCTTAACGCCGTTTTACGATTCCTCAAAGGGGCAATGCATCATCGTGCTGGACTCGGGCGCGCCCAAGTTCCTTGTCACCTACTACTCGGACGCCGCCCTGACCATACCTCTTGAGACTATCGACGGCGCCACGGGAAAACAGACAGCGAAAGCAGGCGACGTGTACATGCACATAACCGCCCTCGAAGTGGGCGGCCTGCCCAACCCGCCCACTTTCTCCGTGGACCAGCAGGGCGACCAGGATATCAGCAACAAGATTACAGAGTCCATCGACGGTTCTAATGTTTACTTCCGCGGCGTTTTCACCGTACACTCCGAAAGCATAGACGATTACATCGATGGCGACGCGGAAATCATTGTTATCGGCGAAGACAGCGAAGGAAATGTAACCCCGGACGACACACTGCCCGAACACGGCGCGTACCTCAACATAGACACGAAAGCTCCCACCTTCTCCGTAACGTACTGGCTCGACTCGAACCTGCTCGAACCGATGAAGACGAGCGTCGATCTCTACCCGATATCCAAAGCCGGAAACGTATATATGAGAATCACCACCAACGAAAGGCTTTCGGACGTTCCGACCGTCAATATCAACCAGCCGGGCAGCACGGACGATTCAAACGCCGCGACCGCTCTGGATACCACGTACAAATTGTTCAAGTCCACCTATACCGTGAACACCGACGACGGGTCCTCATACATCGACGGATACACTTCTGTAACCTTCGACGCGACGGACATGGCTGGCAATGCAGCCTCCGGCACCGCCCCGCTTCTTGGAGCGACGTTTATCACCGACACAAAAGCGCCGAAAGCGCCGGATATCGTTTTGACAACCGACGGCTCGCCGCTCGAAACTTTCTTCACGCAGGTCACCAGCCTAGACAGCTATGTTTACGACCAGAGCAATAATCCCGAACCTTACGCCTACGTCGAGGTCTTTGTAAAACTCGACCTGGACATGGGCGCCGACGACCAGCTCGACAACGACGGCGACGGTCGCGCGGACGAAGAACCTAACGGCGCCGACGGCATCGACAACGACGGCGACACATTCATCGACGAGGACATAAGCAACAACACCTGCGGCACCGGTGAGATATGGGACACCATCTTCAGCGAATGCACGAATCCGGCTTCGGACACCGCCCTCCCCAACGGAACCGCCCAGGCGAACGGCAACGGCGTTTTCCAGATAACTGTTTCCGGCCTGCTCTTCGGCGTGAACTATCTTCACGCAAGGGCGACAGACAAAGCCGGAAATGTCAGCGGGTACGGGAGCACATCCGAGATTGTCATCAGCGACGGTCCGCCGACTGTGACTTTGCAGCACACATTCTCCGCAGGCTGGAATCTTGTCGGCGTACCGCTTCAGCCCGCCATCGGTGAAGTTTCGGCGGCGCTGGGGCTCAACGGCATGACATTCTTCGAGATCAGCAACAAGAAATACATTTATAAAAGCCACAGCGCACCCGTACCTGGCAAGTGCTACTGGGTATACTTCGAAGCACAGACAACGGCTAAATCAACCGGCATAGCTTCGACGACCAATCAGGTTCAGCTTTACAAAGGCTGGAACATGGTTTCCGTCCCCTATAACCTCCCGATCGCCTGGAACAATGAAATGGCTGTTTCTTATAAAGGTGTAACATACCAGATGGGCAGCACGGATGCCGACAAATACATCGAACCATATATTTACGAGTATAACGGAAGCACCGAACCATACGGATATGAGGACAAAATAGGGATCGACGATGATCATATCATGCAGCCCTGGGTCGGTTTCATGATCAAGGCGCTCGAAGATTGCACACTTCTGTTCCCCGACCAGTTCGAGCCCTGAGCTGATTAACCGCTGCTTGCAGGTCAATCGTGACAATATTATTTTGCCGCTGTGTTCTTCAACATTTTTGTAATGTGAACGCAAAATCAAGATGCGTGCAGAACAGAACAAAACGAGTTTTTTCGCTGTCGTAGCATTTGCGGCGATTGTTTTCCTGTGCCTTCTTACCACTGCCGCATTTTCAGCCACCGGCAGCGCCGACGACTTCGACAGCAGAGTAGTAAACGATTTTCTATACTACACCGGTGACGGCTCGGGTGCGCAGAGGAACACCGCGAGAGCTGCACGATCGCATTATCCGAGCGCGACACTCGCACAACTCAATGTCGTGCGCGGCTGGGACGATCTCAGTGCGCAGTCGCGCGAAATTCTCTCCCGCTACATCACGCTCGGCCCGTGGCGAAACGGACATCGGTCTGTCTACAGTGTGGCGGTAACCGGCTGCACTGAAGTGCTCGACGAAACACAGGATTCCTATGCGGACTCCGAACATTTTCGCGTTATCTATACCACCTCCGGACAGCACGCCGCCACCTCGCAATATGTCAGTGACGTCCTGAGCATCTCGGAACATATCTGGGATACCGAGATAAATCAGTACGGGCTTCCACCGCCGAAGCTGCAGGACGATAATCTCTACCGCGTCTACATCTGCGATCTCGTCGGCTCGGGCGGCCCGCTCGGACGCACCTGGACAAGCGACATATACGCGGACGACTCGGCGCTTACCTATATCGAGATCGACAACGACTATAACGGCATCACCTTTAATCACGGCATTACTCTCAATGAATACGTTTCCGTCGTTCAGGCGCATGAGTTCTTCCACGCGATACAGTTCGGCATAAGCTACGACATACCTAGCTCCTGGCTCATGGAAATGAGCTCGGTATGGATGGAAGACTACGTCTATCCCGATGTCAACGATTATGTAAGCGAGTATCTGCCTTACTTCTTCCAGAGTCTGGACACTTCCCTGGGCAGCGAATCCATCCTCATGTACGGTGCGTCGATTTTTATGCACCACATAACCGAGAATGTCGCCGACGACAACTTCGTCAAAACGCTCTGGACAACTTTCAAACAGAAATGTATCGTCGACCCCTCTCTCGCATGGTGTGTGTATCAGGTAAACGAGATACCCTACATCGACGAACTCCTGCAAGGGTATTCCACCGACATCCACGACACTTTCAGGGATTTCAATACCAGTAATTACACTAAAAACTACGTTGACGGCAGCCTCGATTATTTCCCCGATGTAACTACGAAACAGGTCTCCGGCACCGAAACAAACAACGACCAGCTGGATCACCTCGCGGCGAAATTTTACAAAGTCGCGGAACCCGAAGCATCGTCTATAATCCAATATGACTTTTCTTTTCAGACACAGGCCACGGATGTCGAATGGCGGGTTTCGCTTGTTAAAGAATCACATACGGGTGCCTTCACTACCGAGAATCTGACGGTGACGGACGGCACGGCCTCGAAAAACTTGATATCCATCGGCCCCAACTCCGACTGCGATTCTTTCGTCGTTATCGTCGACAACACTTCCACAGAGGGCAACAACAAATATTACGATCTTGATTTCACAAGGTACGAAGGGCCGGTATACGATCTTAACCACGATTTCTCAATCGGCTGGCATCTCGTGGGAACTCCTTTCAACACGACCGAGCAGACGGCTTATGAGGCTTTCGGCGTACCCTCGGATACAAGAATAGTTGGCTTCGCGGACGGTCTTTATTCCGCCGGCTCATCCGTCATCGACCCACCCGGCAGGACATCAGCCTACTGGATTTATCTCGAAGAACCACTCACTGCTGTTTTTACAGGAATGGCCGACTCCGACCACACGATAAGCATCAAAGAGGGCTGGAATATGGTTTCTCTCCCGGCGGATGATCCAACCGTCTGGGACAGTTCAATAACAGTAACCATCGGCCAGACGGACTACGCCCTCGGCTCGACTGAAGCCGGCGACTGTCTCGATCCCGTATTCTACAGGTACGCCACAGACACTGTCCCGCCGGCGTTCATACAGGTTTCCGCCTCGGACTCCTACGAGATACCCTCGTGGGAAGGTTTCGCTATCAAGGCAAAAACAGATTGTTCACTCACCTTTCCCCAATAATTATTGATCCTCCGGCCAGTCTATTTCCCGTTTCAGCCGGTTTCGGCAATATATTCCCGGAAACATTTTCATGTCGATGTGTAAGACTTTTGTCAAATATGATTTATAATTAATGTATTATCCCGCATATTTCACAAATGCGGGTTCAAAATCGGGAGAACACCTGAAATACAAGGCGCGGCATGTGAGTGGTGTGGGAACTTGCTGTTGGTGTGTGACCGATCCCGAATCACCGTCGCAACGCGGTAGAATGGGTGTTATCACGATTCCACCGGATTTCCTGTTCGAGAAATCCGGTTTAACTTTAAGTCAGAAAAGCAATCTATATGGTGTACCGACTATAGCCGGACATGAATATATTCGAAAAATAACAACGGAGCAAACTTTATGAGACCTTCTAAAAATACGATTGTGACCGCTTTGATCATATCGGCGGTGACGGTTTTCGCCCTGTATGCCGGCATCACTGTCGCACGTGCCGACCTCGACAGCGATGTGCTCGACAACTACCTCTATTATGTCGCCCCGGGCGGCAAGTCCGCTGCCCGGCCCGCGCTTGTCGGTGGCGTGCGGCTCGACCCCACACTCGCCGAACTGAATGTCGTCAGAAACTGGGACAACCTGCGCCAGTCCACACGCGACACGCTTTCACGCTACATCGAGGTTGGCGACTGGCGCAACGGCGCGCGCTCGGTGAACTCCGTGCAGAGCAACGGTTGCACGGAAGTCATCTCCGAGTCGGATGATGAAACGATGGACTCCACTCATTTCAGAGTCGTCTATACGACCTCGCTTCTCAGCTCCCACAGAACGACAACCGCTTTTGTGCAAAGCCTGCTTTCGATTGCGGAATATTCATGGAACTATGAAGTCACTACACTCGGGCTGCCGGAACCTGTCACCAGCCACACGGACGGAAAATCACGCATTTACGTCTGTGACCTCCTGGGCGGCACCGGCGGCGGCATCCTCGGCCGCACATGGACCGAAACACTCTATCCCGACTACATCGCCGCCACTTACATCGAGGTCGACAACGATTACAGCAATGTCAACACCTACCCGACTACTTCGACCGAAGAGTTCGTCTCTGTTATATTCGCCCACGAATTCTTCCACTCCATTCAATTCGCCATAAACTACCAGGCCCCCACATACTGGCTGCTCGAATCCAACGCAGTCTGGATGGAAGACGAAGTGTATCCCGATGTCGACGACTACGTCTACCAGTACCTCGGCGCCAGATACCAGAACATGGATGTTTCCATTGATTACTTCTCATTCAGCGATGTTCTCGGCTACGGCGCGAGTATCTTCTTCAGGGACATCACAGAGAATGTCTCCAACCCGCAATTCGTCGTCGACTTGTGGGCGCAGATGAAAACCGAATGTCTGAACCTCAGCAACCATGCCTGGTGCGACCAGAACACAAGCGAAATTCCCCTTGTCGACTCGCTGCTCGTCGCCGACGGCACCGACGTCGAAACTGTATACAGAGACTTCAATATCGCAAATTATACAAAGGATTATGTCGACGGATCGCTGTCGTATTTCCCCGATGTCACGACAAAAACACTTGATGTTTCCAGCGGAACAGTAACGGAGACGGACAAGCTGGACCACCTCGCGGCGAAATTTTATGAGATCGAATACCCTTCGGGCGACGTGACAATAAAACCGACTGTGAAATTCTCAGGTTCGACATCCGCCGACTGGCGCGTGTCGGTTGTCAAAGACGTTGGCGGCACACCTGTGACAAGTAATCTCTCTCTCTCAAACGGTGCGGGTGAACTCGCCCTCAGCGGCTTCGGTTCGACATATAATTCCGCGGCGCTCATTGTCAACAACGTCCACACAACCGCCGACGACCAGAGTTTTACGCTGACCCTGGACGAAGGCGCTGAAATCGAAACGCCCGTCTCGCCGCCGCCGCAGAGAACCGTCTCCGCCTCCTCCGGCGCGTCCTTCGTGACAGCGCACTCGATGAATCTTAAAACCAACATCGACGCCGGCCTGAAATCCATCTCCTACTCGAACACAGGACAGGGACAGACCGGTGTCGGCATCACGTGGAACCTGTACATCGACAGCAACGGCGACGGCCTTGTAGACAGCGGCGACACAGCCCTCGCGCAGGTCTCCGGCGTCGATCTCACCACAATCACATTCTCCGGGCTAAGCGCGTCATTCACATCGGGCGAAGAAAAAACACTTCTTCTCGGATTCGATATAGGCGCACAGGTCGCGCGAACACAATCGGCCGGTTTCGTTTCGACAGATTCGAGCAAATCGGCGGTGGCGTTGACAACTGTCGCAGGCGCGCTCGCCGCTTTCCTTCTGCTCGGAATGTTCTTCTTCGGCGCGGAGCCCGTCCGCATCGCGAAAACGGTGTTTATTATCATTCCCGCGTTAGTCGCCGTAACATATATCGCCGGTTGCGGCGGCGGCGGCGGAACAACCGTAGCAGCTCCGACCGAACCGCAAGTCAGAATCGCGGCGGAACCGGGCAATATCACATTGGAAACGTCTACCGGTGATTCCGTCCTGATCTCGGGGAGCACCATAACCGGCCCTGCCATTTATGTAAATGAATGAACTTGTGCGTTTTTGTAGAAACAACCGGTTTTATCGGGACCTGGCCTGGCGGCGGGCAGAGTTCTGCAAGTTGCGCAGCTGTTGACCCGCATATTTCATCAATGCGGGTTAAGTCCATGGTTTGCTGCACAAAACCGGGAATATCGCCGGGCACTGTAAAAATAATTGTTTTTGTTGAAATTTGCTCGCTATCTATTGTATAATTATTAATAAGGGAAAACAATGAAGCTACCATAAGACAATATAATACCGTAACGACTCGCTGGAGAATATTTCTATGGCTTTCAAACGAATATCTGTTTTGAAGAAATTGTGCAATACTGTAAGCTGAATAAATTTTTCATATGCCTGTTTTATTATAGAGAAGATGTGGTATAATTATACTGGATTAAAGTAAGATGGTCATAAATATACAAAGCTTCACAACTGGAGCAAAATCACATAATCAGGGGTGTCGGCATGAGAAAATGGATTACAACAGCATTAGTAGCGGCAGTAGCAGTAATCGGCATCAGCGTTACATCTAATGCTGCAGGAACGGAAAATGCGTGGTCTATAGATTTGACTTTATCAACCACAAACAGTTCGGACCTTCTCGCAATAACCGTAGGAGAAGGGCAATCCGCCGCAGAACAACTCAAACCGCCCCCGCTGCCCGGTATGAGCGACACAGGCTCGTCGGACCCCACGGACGCTGTTGTCAACGCCTATGTCGTGACATCCGCGGCACGAGAAGCCTCGCGCAGCATTGCCAAAGTCGACACCGACGCACCGGCTCATGTATGGGCGATTGATGTCGACACCGAAGAAACCGGCGTGCCGCTTTCTCTCGAAATTGATGCCAGTGAACTTTACAGCAAATATGACGTAACCGTGGTAGATGCGGACAACCAGACGATCACCGAATTTGAAAGCAGTGATTTCGATACAAACCACAAAGCTTCAAAACAGGTTGTCGCTTCGACAAAATCAACACAAAGATTGTACGTAGTGGTTGGCGAGAACCAGACATTCGCAGTCGAGTCCGATGGCACGATGTTCGGTGCGGCAAGGCTTTCGGCACCCGGTCGTGTCGCCGGTGTGGAAGTGAAACTTCTTGATTCTTCCTGTACACAGGTCGGCAGCACAGCAACGACAAACGCAGACGGCATCTTCACCATGCCATCCATAACAGCAACAGGCAAACATTATCTGCATTTCGACAAACAGTATGCCGTCGGCTCCGAGTGCGAAATCGACATCACAGGCACAGGCGCAAGCACCACCGCCTGCCGGGATGTATACGCTGGCGATTTCAGCGATGATGGTGCGATAAATGCACTTGATCTTGCAAAGATGAAACCGGCATATGGTAAACCTTCATCTGATCCCAATTACAATGTCTTGTATGATATTACAGCAGATGATGTTATCAATGCACTTGACCTTGCAAGGATGAAACCGGCATATGGAAGTACTTTGATTAACGAAAGTTCGCCGTCAAATGCTTGTAAAAGTGCGTTTTGATCAGCGCTATGAGTTATTAATTGTTGATACCACGGAAATTATTTTAAATAATTTCTTGCAATAGTTCTAATCCTGCGTTACGATCTCATAAGCCAATCACGAAATTTGATGGTGGCCGGATAACAGGGTCACCATAAGACC
This sequence comes from bacterium, assembly GCA_024278215.1. GTDB lineage: Bacteria > UBP15 > UBA6099 > UBA6099 > JAJRTR01 > JAJRTR01. The sequence goes on along the minus strand of JAJRTR010000142.1, from coordinate 5,051 downwards.
TTTCATGGAGGCAGAATTCCTTGCGGAAAATAATCTTCACTTCAGTCCTTTTTACAGCTATCAGCATAATTTTTTTATCGGGAACCACCAGTGCTGATATATGTTTGTTGAAAAATGGCGATTACACACTTACCAGCGGTGCCGAGCCTGAAACAGAAACACCATGCACAACTGCCGATGCCGCGGACGGCACCACAGATGGCGTTATCAACTATACGGGGGCCAATAGCTATTCTGTCGGTGATCCAATGATCTTCGATGTAGTGTTCGAGCAAAATACGACTCCTTATAAATTGATGTCTTTTGATGAAAAGTGGAATTATGACGGGCCGAATGAGAATAATAAGATGTCAAGTCCTTCGTGCAGTATTGATCCTTCAAATTATTTCGACACTCCGGTTAGTGAGGGTTGTACTGGAACCGATGACGCAGGAGCCGATGTAATAACAAACTCATCATTTGACTTTGGCGGCAATTTTACGGCAGCTATAAACTTCATTTACGATACAGTTACATTTACCAATAATTTCGCAGATACGGACACTTATACATTACAATTTAATACAACTGATCTTGGCGTGAAAACAGATATGTTGAACCTCGATTCATGTTTCCTCGTAAGCGGTACAGGCGACTGCACAGGTTCTGAAGACCTTCATTCAGTCATGCAAACGAATATTGAAGTCACTGCGCCGAAGTGCTACGTGACAGCGCCAACTTCCGCTCCAACTGTCACATGCGTGGGGCAGGTAGGCTGCACCGCAGGGCCGCCCGCCACCGGCAACGCGACTGTCACCATGATCTATTCCACCAGTGGCATGAAATGTATCGGTGCAGACTGTTCTGATTATACCGGTGATACATGTTCCGGTTTCGGAATTGATTTCACGAATATCGCCGGTTCCGCCGTTACGGGAGAAACGTCGGGGACATACACGGAAACAGTGGACCTTGGTACCGTTTCAAGTGCTTCATATACAGTCACCGGCTCGGTAAGCGGCGCCACATGCCTTCCAAGCAGCAACGCCGGCTATCCTTCAGCATGTGAGGCACAATATCCATCATCGCAGACATCCAACACGGCAGCCTGCAAATGCGGCGACCCGCCGACTGTGACATTCACCAACAGTAGTGAATTCGGCACGAATGGCAAAAAATTTCTCCAGGGGCAGGACATTAAAGTTCAATACGCGATAGACGATCCTGACGCCGACGACTCGGGCACTATTCTCGACAGTATCTCGCAGGTAACATTCTATTATTCGAACGATGGGGGAACAACAATAAAGACTGACACTACGGCATGTCTTGCCTCCCTGACAAAAACGTCGACTACAACAGGTACTATCGAATGTACTATTCCGGGCAAGATATCCGGAGATAATTTTGTAGTTAAAGACACAGACATATATTTCGGCGTAATCGTGCAGGACGACAAGGGGCTTTCCGGCTCGTATCCCACAGATTTCAGCGCGACAGAATTAACCACAGGCGACATGGTCGACGGCACAAATATCATTGTCGGCACATCATTCAGTTTCCTGCCCGGTGAGGAGCCGTACCCGAACCAGTTCCCCTACAGGGCAAGCGCCAACATGCCTCTGAGAATCTATTTCTCGTATAATGAATCTGCGGAAGTTACATTAAGGATATATTCACTTGACGGAATGCTTATACGGCAGATCGAGAACAGTTCCGACCCGATCATTTCCAGTGGCGATGATGTTGAATGCAGTGGAGAGGATTGCAACAGGTGCAACTGGGAGACAGGTTGCTTGTGGGACGGCACGACTTATGAAGGCGGCTCGAAATTCGTAACGAACGGAATGTATATATTCAACATATTCGCAGTTTCAACAGGTGATAACTTTCATGGTTCAACCCTTAATTACACGAAAGGCATAGTAGTGATGAAGTAGGGATGCGACCCGGCGGCGAGTTGAAATGACCGGGTTGAAAAATCAACAGGAGAATTTAGTTAATGTCGAAGAATTGGTTGAGAACCGGATTCTTTGCAGTTGCGCTGATGCTGACAGCGAATCTGCCGGTCCAGGCGAAAGGGGACCTCGGGTTTCCCACCATCGGAGTGCGCGGCCAGGCAATGGGAAACGCATTTGTAGCCGTGGCAAATGATATCAACGCGATCGGATGGAACCCGGCGGGACTGGCGATGATCAAGGACCGCCAGGCGCAGGTTTCACATACCGACCTTTACGATCTTGGCGTGGACTACAACTATGTCGCTTTTGCGCAACACGGCTTCGGCGTGGGCTGGGCGCACATAGACAGCGGCGATTTTCTCATGGGCGGCGGCGACTACACGCAGGATATGTATATGGTTTCAGGTGCCGAACAGATGGACCCGCAGACTTATGTGGGTGCCACTCTCAAGTGGCACAGCCAGAAATTCGCGCCTCCCGGCACTGTCTACACCAACAGAGTTCCCAACGAATCTATCAACTCTGAATCGCTCTCAGGCGATGGTTACTCCATTGACGCGGGTGTCCTCTACCTTGTCGACGAGGCCACTACAGTGGGTGCGGCCATCTATGATTTGTTCGGTGAGATAAAGACAAAAAACAATACAAGCGGTTCAGGTAGTTCAGACAGCCTCAATCCTAACATTGTAGTCGGCTTCAGCAGGAGACCCAGGGAAGACTCGCTGTACTCGCTTCAGATAAGTCATCTGGGAGAAGAATCCACAGTACACCTTGGTATGGAAAGAAAGATACAGGACGAGTTGGTTCTCCGGGCCGGTGTGGACGACGAGGTGGTCACCGCCGGATTCGGTTTTATCCGCAACGAATGGGAACTCAACTACTCGTACAAGAACAAGACAGCTCTCGGACTCGAACAGACACAGCGTTTCGGCGCAATCGTTCATTTCTGATGAGTTGCACTTGAAATCATAAGTCTATCAAAGTAGAATCCCCGTAAAGGGGATTTTTATTTTTCGGAGCAATCTGTCCCCGCACAATAGGCTATATCCCGCATCATTTCACCAATGCGGGCCAAAAATCGTGAGAATGCCTGTAATACAAGGCGCAGCAAGTGAGTGGTGAGGGAGCAGCCGGCCAGCCGGCCTCTTGCGTAAAATGCTGGTATATGACCGATCCCGAATCGACGCCGCAACGCAATAGAATAGGCGTTCTCACGATTTTCCGGATTTCTTTGTGAGAAATCAGGGATAGCAGCAGACCTGAAACAAACTCGGAGGACAAGCACATATTCCCGGTCGGATAAATACTTTATGATATTTTTTCAAAGAGTCCATCTAATATATCACAGGGACAAAGTTCACGCCCTGAAAGACATAAACACAGAGTTCACCAGGGGCGAAATCTGCTTCATCGCGGGTCCTACGGGTTGCGGAAAAACTTCACTGCTTAAACTTATCTATCTTGACGCAATGCCCAGCAGGGGTGTTGTCACAGTGTTCGGAAAAGACACATACGACTACACAGAGCACCAGATTCCTTATCTACGCAGGAAAATGGGTGTTGTTTTCCAGGATTTCAAGTTGTTGCGCACAAAAACAGTTTATGAAAATGTCGCCTATTCGCTAGAGGTCACCGGTGCGACCCGCTACGAGATAGGAAGACGAGTCCCGCAGGTTCTTGAACTCGTGGGATTGAAGGATAAGCTCGACACATTCCCGGCGAACCTGTCGCGAGGCCAGGAACAGCGTGTGGCAATCGCGAGGGCGATTGTCAACGATCCCCTCATCCTGCTGTGCGATGAACCGACGGGGAACCTCGACCCGGAAACATCATGGGATATTATACAACTGCTCCAGCGCATAAAGACACGTGGGACGACAGTGCTTGTAGCCTCCCACGATATACAGACCATGGAAAAAGCCGATGAGCGGCTTATACGGATAGAAAACGGTGTGATAGTGCAGGACACAAAAGAGACAAAATAAAGGCGTGAGGAGCGAAACATGGCGCCGGCTGTGTTTCGTCCACGACTTGCGGTCTGCCGCGAAATCGTCCTGAAGGGCCTGAGAGGTTTAATAAATGTTATACCAGATAGCTTTTTTTATTCGTGAATTGAGGATTAACCTTTCGCGAAATCCGCTCATGTCGGTAGCAGCCGCCAGCACCGCGACCATATCGCTGCTCACACTCGGCATTTCATTGATGATGGTCTATACGATCAACAATCTTTCCGCCGAAATCACTTCTCAGGTCGAAATCAGGGCCTTCCTCGAGAACGATGTAACCAATTACGAGATAAAGAATTTACAGGAAAAGATATTCGAGATGCCGCAGATAAGAAGCATCGAATACGTGTCTCCCGACCGTGCGCTGGACAAACTACAGGAAGACCTGAACATCGAGTTGGACATCTCGCCGGAAGAAAACCCGCTGCCCCATGCGCTGGTAATCAGGGTAACGGACCCTCGCCAGATCGGTATTGTGGCGGATCAGGTGCGCGAAATGCAGGGAGTAACAGAACTGAAATACGGAAAAAGCATCTTGCAGGGAATCCTGAAATTGAGCTTGGTGGTAAAATTTCTGGGCTATCTTGTGACGATGCTGATGAGCGCCGGCGCGCTGTTCACTATCATGAACACAATCCGACTGACAGTCATCGCCCGGCAGGAAGAGATACGGACGATGCAGCTTGTGGGCGCTACAGGATGGTTTATCCGCTGGCCGTTCCTGATGGAAGGTGTGTTTCTGGGCACTGCGGGCGGGTTGGTTGCTGCGCTGGTGCTGGCAGTGAGCTACTACCTGCTTGGCGCACGTATCCAGAATTCACTACCCTTTATTATTCCGCTTGTAAAAGCATCCGTAATGGCGCAGATGCTGGTTATTCTGCTATTGCTGGCCGGCTGCATCATGGGTATCGCAGGCAGTTACATATCAATCACGAGATTTCTTGTTGAACGCGCTAAAGAATACTGAGCCAATTGCAAAATTATGATTCTGCTGCGGTCGGCTGCTATTGTCCATAGCTGCGTTGTCGGTGTAAAATCGTCCTCGACGTACTCTACAAGTACGCCTGCGGGGATTTCGCATCTCCGCCTTGCTTCGGAACAATTT
>JAJRTR010000141.1 GCA_024278215.1 bacterium | reverse complement strand
CGGTCGCGGGCCTGAAAAACAACCCGGCTCCACTCGACGCCGACGACATAAGGGACATCCTGCTGAAGAGGCTGTGATGCCGGGCTTGCGGAAAACAAGTGGGCGCATGTTGCATTCCGGCACAATATCAAATCATTTATCCGGCAGAATATCATTTGTCATAAAAACAAACAATCCATTAATGTATAATGTGAATAGTACCGATGTTTATCGTTGATCGAGTAAACGGGGAGTAATTATGCTTCATAAAATGACCGTAAGAAATTTCAAGCATTTCGAGGAAGCAGAAATTGAACTCGGCAACCCTGTAGTTTTCATAGGCCCGAATAATTCGGGAAAATCAACAGCGCTTCAGGCGCTCACTCTCTGGGAAGCCGGAATGAAGAAATGGACGGATAAAAGGAAAGGCCAGAAAACGCCTGAGAAAAGACCCGGCGTATCAATAAATTACAAAGACCTTATTTCAATACCAGTCCCAAACGCAAAACTTCTCTGGAAAAACCTGCATGTTGTAGATTCTTCCAAAGATCAGGCCGGTAAACCTAAAAATGAAAAAATATATGTGGAGATAGTTCTTGAGGGTGTTACAGGAAATTCAAAATGGAAGTGTGGCTTCGAGTTTTATTATGCAAATGAAGAATCATTTTATTGCCGCCCTAAACGACTTGATTCGAAAGGTGAGAAAAGAATGCCTGTCCCGGCGGAAGCGGAGAATATCCACATAGCTTTGCTGCCCCCAATGTCCGGGTTGACCACCATTGAAGATAAATTGACGGCAGGTTCAATCAACAGGCTTATCGGCGAAGGCAGAACTGCTGAAGTGCTCAGGAATCTTTGTTATAAAATATCTCAAGAAAATAAGAGTGACTGGGATAAACTTGTTGAATATATTATAAAATTGTTCGGGGTAAAACTCGAAGCGCCGAAATTCAGTTCAACCACAGGCATTATTACAATGGGCTATTCCGAGAATAATATCCATCTCGACATTTCCTGCTCGGGCAGGGGCCTGCAGCAGACATTACTGATTCTATCCTTTATGTTCGCTAATCCGGATACTGTGCTTCTGCTCGACGAGCCCGACGCTCATCTTGAACTTCTCAGGCAGGAACAAATATATGATGTGATAATAGATGTCGCTAATAAGAAAAACAACCAGATAATCGCGGCAAGCCATTCGGAAAAGTTGCTGAATGTGGCGGTCGGCAGAGATGTCGTTGTCGCTTTTGTCGGTAAGCCCCACAGAGTAAACAGGGGAAGCCAGGTTATTAAAGCCCTTAAAGACATAGGTTTTGACCATTATTATCTTGCCGAACAAACAGGATGGATCCTGTATCTTGAAGGCTCGACCGATCTCGCGATTCTGAAATCATTCGCCGCAAAGCTAAACCACGAGAAAGCGATGAGAGCCCTTGAACGCCCATTCGTTCATTATGTCGGAAACCAGCCGAGACAGGCCCAGGAACATTTTTATGGCATTCGGGAAGCAAAGAAAGACCTCGTGGGAATCGCTATATTCGACAGACTAGAAAAGAAACTGCCGCCTTCCGAAGAAGAATTGATATTTGCCGAATGGCAAAAAAACGAAATCGAGAATTATCTCTGTCAAAAAGAGACTTTGCTGAATTATGTCAGGAACAAAGTTGTGGGAAGTTCTGGGGACCTTTTTGATACGCCTGATTCTACCAGAGAATGGCCTGAGAGAATGGAAGAATCGATTAATGAGATTTCCACTTCATTAAAAGACCTAAAGGGACTGTCTCCATGGAGCGATGATGTAAAGGCGAGCGATGATTTTCTGGAACCATTATTCAGAAAATTCTACGACAAGTTGGATTTGCCCAATGAAATGGATAAAAAGAATTTCCACGTACTTGCCGAATTTGTTCCGGAGAAGCTGATTGATGATGAAGTCAGGGAAAAGCTCGATCTTATAGTCGAAGTTGCAGAAAAGGCACAGCCCGTAAAGTAGACTTACGAACGGTAACCCGCATATTGCGCCGATGCGTGCTACACCCCGAAAGGATATACAACAACTTTGAGAGATTCGCCGGCGCGGGCGACGATGTCGAAACCTTCCTGGATTCGGTCGAGAGGCAGCCGGTGGGTGATGACGCTTTTCATGTCGACTTTTCCGTCCGCTATTTGCGAAAGAGAGACAGCCAGGTCTTCCGGGGCCGCGCCGTAAGTGGCGGTGACGGTCATTTCGTTTCGCCAGAAATCCACAATGGGAATCGCAGGATTGACGCCGGGGATCGCGAAGAAAACAAATATGCCTTTGCGGTCCAGGCATCTGAATGCCTGCTCGACGGCGGGCATAGCGCCTGTGCAGAGTATCACGCAATCAAAATCCGCAGGGAGCGTTTCGCTCGCGTGAACCGTCCTGTCCGCACCGTATCGTCCGGCCTTCTCCAGCCGCCAGCCGCTCACGTCCGTCGCGACGACTTCCGCGCCCAGCAGCTTTGCTTCCTGTATGTTCATGATGCCGGAAATCCCGCAGCCGAGCACGAGCACTTTGCTGCCCGCCGCAACGCGACCGACTTTCATGGCTCGCACAGCGCACGCGAGCGGCTCGATCATCGCGCCTTCACTGTATGACACCGTTTCCGGCAGGGCATACGTGCCGAACCGGACGTTGATTTCCGGCACTCGCACATATTCGCTGAATCCGCCCGGATCGAAATTGCCTGTGTGCAGCGTTTCGCAGGCGGTGTGGTGGCCGGCATTGCAGTATTTGCAGTCGTAGCACGGCACATGATGCGAGACGAAGACGCGGTCGCCGACCGTCAGGCCTTTCACTTCGTTGCCGATCCGCACAATTTCGCCGGCGATTTCGTGGCCCAGCACGCGCGGCGCTTTTTTGATCCTGTACCACTCGACAGCGTCTGTGCCGCAGATGCCCGACGCCATTATCCTGACGAGTATCTCGCCGTCGCCGATCTCCGGTGTCGGGCGTTCCTCGATCCGCACGTCGCTGTTATTGTAATAGACTGCAACTTTCATTGTCCGCTCCTGTACAGAGTAAAAACATAATTGTTCAGATATAATCATTCACAGCGGTGCATCTGAAATTTCCGTAATGCAGCGAATGTGTCGTTGCATCTGCGAAAAAGCTGCATTTTGTAAAAACTTACGTTTTTGCATTCCAAAGCATACCTGGTGCCGAAAGGAACGATGGTTCATAATAATCGACTCGATTCAGAACCGAATTTTTCGCTCAGCCGTTCAGGTACATCTCGTAAGCTTCGTCGACAGATTTCTTTTCGTGGATAAGGGCGCGTACCGCTTTTATCATGGCAACCGGTTTGTCCGACTGGAAAATGTTTCGCCCCATGTCCACGCCCACAGCACCGCACGACAGAGCACCGGCGGCCATTTCGAGCGCTTCTTTTTCGGGGAGCTTCTTTCCGCCCGCGATGACTACCGGCACGTTTCCGCACGCTTCCACAACCTGCTCGAAACCTTCGCAGTAATATGTTTTGATGATATGCGCGCCGATCTCGACGCAAACGCGGCTGGCGAGTCCGAGGAAGCGGGCGTCGCGCGCCATATCCCTGCCTACCGCTGTTACGGAAAGCACGGGGATGCCGTATTTTTCGCCGTCGTTTACGAGCTGCGCAAGGTTTGCGATTGTTTCCTTTTCGAACTCCGCGCCGATGTAGACCGAGCAAGTGATGGCGGAAGCGTTGATGCGGATAGCATCCTCGATCGTTGTCGTCACCAGCTCGTTGGAGAGTTCTTTGAGCACAGTGGGGCCGCCGGAAACGCGCAGAATAATCGGCTTGCCCGTCTCGGGCGGTATCCAGCCTTTGAGCGCGCCTCTCGTTATCATCAGCGCATCCGCGTACGGCAGCAGCGGGTTGACTGTCGCGCCAAGGTTACGCAGCCCTGTCGTCGGCCCCTGGAAATAGCCGTGGTCTACCGCGAGCATGAGGCATCGTCCCGTGTCGGGCTGTATTATTCTCGAAAGTCTGTTTTTCATTCCCCAGTTCATTTTCATTACCTCTTTTCAATATATTCTTATTATTTTTCTTGTTCAGGAATCATACATTATACCGACACGGACAGTCCCCGTCAAAATCATTGTTGGAACAGACGGTTGTGAAGATACTCGATGTTACAGAAATAGAAAATATTTTCTACTATTGATTTCAGCGGCTGTTTGAGCTATATTTATCATCTTGCAGAGAAAGATTTAATGGGGAGAAGATTAGAATGCCCAATGTACGGTCAGCAAAGAAACGAATGAGGCAAAACGAAAAACGGCGCGACAGGAACAGAGTTGCGAAAGCGTCTCTACGCACATGCCTGAAAAAGGCTGAAAACGCTATCACTGAAGACGACAGAGAAAAAGCCCTTGAAGCGGTGAAGACAGCATCAAGAAAGCTGGATAAGACAGCGCAGAAGGGGATAATTCATTCCAAAAAGGCAAGTCGTTCAAAATCCAGACTTGTAAAGAAGTTCAACAAGTCCTTCGCCTCATAAAAGTAATTTCGGATGAGTCGTTTTATGTAGAAATGTAAAAGGGGAACCCTGGTTCCCCTTTTTCCATTTAACCCCGAATCCGGCGGTGGGTGCATTCAACCGCCGGATTCATTTCTTTTTCTTTCCAGTTGCTTTTTTCTTCCTGGCGACAGCTTTCTTCTTAGGAGCGGCTTTTTTTGCAACTTTTTTCTTTGCCGGCGCTTTTTTCTTTGCCGCCTTCTTCGGAGCAGCCTTTTTCCTGGCGACGGTCTTCTTCGCCTTTTTTACGGCAGCTTTCTTCTTAGGAGCGGCTTTTTTTGCAACTTTCTTCTTTGCCGGTGCCTTCTTTTTTGCAGCCTTTTTTACAGCTTTTTTCTTCCTAGCCATTGCATACCTCCCTTCTGAATGTTAATGATTAACTATAGTTACGTATATTACTTTACTTTAAGTAAATGTCAAGCCCTTGTTCCATATTTTTAGCATTTTTATGGCTTATTGCGTATTATCATCCTGTTTTATTCATTTTAACTTCTTTTGAGCATTATAGATGCTTATAGCTTCATTGAGGTGATTATCATAAGTTTAGCAACAAAATATTCAAGAAAAGTGTTGCATAAAACGACCTGCCGACTAAGATTTTCATGCTCTCTTTGAATATCTTGAAAGTCGCTTTATTTACAAATTTAAAACATACACTATAAGCCGATTTATTTGTATTTGCGTGTATACTGTGGTATGAGCCCGATACGGTCGGGTGGCCAGAAGCGCAGGACAGGTTTTGAGAGTATCCATTTTCGCTCGAGTGGACCCCAGAAGCGGCTGTCGTTGCTGTTGTTTCTGTTGTCGCCCATAAAAAAGTATTGGCCCTTCGGAACGGTGAAAGGTCCGAAATTCTGGAAAGGCGGGGCTTTTATGTAAGGCTCGTCGAGCGGTTTGTTGTTTATGTAAACCGTCATATTGCGAACTTCGATTGTGTCGCCGCCGACTGCGATCAGGCGCTTAATGTAATCCGTGTAGCTTCTCCATTTAATATTTGTAAAGGGGATTTTGTGTTCCACGAATACATCGGGTTTTTTAAAAATGATTATTTCTCCGGGTTGCGGGTCGCGGAACCTGTAGGAGAACATCAGGCCGATGAGCCGGTCGTTCTCATAGAAAGTCGGTTCCATCGATGCCGAGGGTATGTAGTATGTCCCGATGATAAAAGGTTTGATGATGAGAAATGCGACGAGAAAGGCTAGCACGACAGCTTGCAGCATGTCGCGTATATACTGTGCCGGTGTGGGGTCGACGCGCAGCCATGCGGTCGCTTCGCCGTGCGGTGTCAAACACGTGACTTTTGTTTTCGCTGTCGGGCGTGTGGGTTTGAATTTAACGGTCGAAGTCCCTTTGCGGGTTTTTTGTTCCTGGTGGAAGCGCTGTCTTTTTATCTCGAATGTAACGGGAGTTTCCTGCTTGACATGTTTACCGTTTTTATCAGAGATAGTACATTTGAGTACGACTTCATTCCGACCGTCGGATATGACTTTGTCCGGCGCGACATTGAGCTGCACGTGATAGTCACTGTTTTTTTCTTTTGCCATATAAAGAATTCTGATGCGGAAAAGAGAATTACTTTTTCGCTGCTTTCTTTCTGGCTTTGTCGGAGATGACGATACGTTCCTTGAGCCTCGCGGATTTTCCCGACAGGGCACGCATGTAGTATAGTTTTGCTCTGCGCACTTTGCTGTGCCGCACGACCTGGACTTTATCCACACGTGGCGAATGTACGGGATACACTTTTTCGACACCGATGCCGAACGATACTTTGCGCACGGTGAATGTCTCGTTGATCCCGCCGCCTTTTCTAGCGATGACGACACCCTGGAAAACCTGGGTTCTTTCCTTGCCGCCTTCGACAATCTTGTGGTGAACCTTTACGAGGTCGCCGATTTCAAACTGCGGGACATCTTTCCCTTTTTTTGTGTAGTCTTTTTCAAATTTTTCGATTGCCTGCATTTTCCTTCTCCTTTTATCTGCTTGATGTCCGCGTTATTTTGCGGATCAGGATGTTCAGGGACATGATAAATACCGAAATACCGTTTATTATTTACTGAGCCTGTCGAAGGATACGCTCTTTCGACTCCGCTATGCTCGTGAAGCAACACATATATGTTGTGCATTTTCAACACACACATGTTAAATTCGAGTGTGTTGCACAAGAGTTATATTATTCCTTATAATCCTCTTTCGTTTCAAGTTTCTTTATATATTCCCTGTCTTCACCGGAGATAGCGGCATTCTCCAGGAGGTCGGGCCTCCGCTGCCGCGTCAGCTCGAGTTTGCGCCGCCTGCGCCATGTGTCGATGTGCGCATGGTGGCCGGAAAGCAGTACGTCCGGCACTTCACAGTTCTCGAAGACCGGGGGCCGCGTGTAGTTCGGCGCTCCCAGCAGCCCGTCTTCGAATGTGTCGCCGGCTGCGGAGCCCTCGTTGCCGAGCACTCCGGGGATGAACCGCGCCGCCGCGTCGATCATCACCAGCGCTGGCAACTCGCCGCCGGTGAGTACGTAATCTCCGATAGAAATTTCGTCGGTTACAAACCGGTCGACTATCCGCTGGTCGATTCCGCCGTAGTGGCCGCAGATAACGATCCACTCGAGGCGACTGCTGAGTTCGCGCGCGATGCCCGCGTCGAATCTGCGACCGTGTGGCGTTGTGAGCACCACCGGCGTTCTTTCGCCGCCGTTTTCGCACATTGACATGACGTGCCTTATCGCTTTTGCCATGACGTCGGGTTTGAGGATCATCCCGGCGCCGCCGCCGTAAGGGTAGTCGTCGACCGTGCGGTGTTTGTCTTCGGCGAAATCCCGGAGTTGCGTTGCGTTGATTTCCAGCAACCCGTCCTCTCGCGCCCTGGCAACTACGCCTTCAGAGAAATACGCTTCCACGATTTCAGGAAAAAGGGTGATAACGTGGACTATCATGTCAGCCAGTTCCTGTCTACCACCATCTGCTGTTTCTCGACGTCGACGGAAATGACGCACGACTTGAGAGCAGGCAGGTAGTATTCAGTTTTTCCATCCGGGGCGGCGATGGCGTATATGTCGTTGCTTCCGGTGTCGATAACCGATGTCAACCGCCCCACGACCTCGCCTTCCGTGTCTTTGACTTCCATGCCCTCGAGCTGGTAGTGATAGTATGTATCCTCCTCCTCGATGGGCGGAATTTCTTCCTCGGGAACACGCAACAGACAATGCCTGAGCCGCTCGGCGTCGTCTCGCGAGTCGATCCCTTCAAACTTCACCAGTAGATTTCGTGCCTGGTACTTCACACCCGCGATGGAAAGCCGGCGACCGGGGTCGTGTTCGTCGCGCGCGAGACTCACGCTTTCCAGATTCTCGAAACGACCGGGGTCGTGGGTCAGCGGCATAACCTTGATCCAGCCCTTTATGCCGTGCGGCGAAGTCGTTTTTCCGACAGTAACGTAACGTGTCATCCAAGCAGCTCGATAGAAACCTTCTTGCCTTCCTTGACGGCGGCGGCGCGGACAATCGTCCTTATTGCATTGATTATCCGACCGTGCTTGCCGATGACCTTGCCTATGTCGTCGTCGGCCACCCGTATTTCATACACTATCGCCTTTTCACCCTCGATCTCACTGATCTGCACTTCGTCCGGTGTGTCTACAATCGATTTCGTTAGCAACATCAACAATTCTTTCAACGTGAACACCTCCCAGGTTTTGGGGTTCGACAGTTTGCTTCAGATTACGATTTCGCTAAAATTCCTTTTTTAGAAAGAAGCTTTTTCACAGCGGGTGTCGGCTGGGCGCCTTTGCTCAGCCAGTTCTTGATCTTGTCCTCTTTGAGCACTACAGAGTCCGGGTAATCCGCGGGATTGTAGTTGCCGAGAATTTCGATAAAGCGCCCGTCGCGCGCGAATCTGCTTTCCTGAGCTACTATCCGGTAGTGGGGTTTCTTTTTTGCCCCCATGCGTGTCAGTCTTAATCTTACTGCCAATGTCCACCTCCTGTATATAAGTCCATTTTACACCTGTGACGGTGATTTTTACTTTATGTTCTTTACAGCATTGCGTTCTACTGCTGTGTTACAGGTTTATCCTGGGCATATTGCTCATGTTCATGCCGCCCATGCCGCCTCTGCCCCTGCCGGGTTTGGCCCTGCTCATCTGGCCTATCGTTTTCTTCATCCAGTCGAACTGTTTCAGCAGTCCGTTCACTTCCTGAATAGTGACGCCGCTGCCGTTGGCAATGCGCCGCTTGCGGCTCGAGTTTATTATCGAAGGATTCCTGCGTTCCTTTATAGTCATCGAGTTGACAATCGCCTCGATGCGCCGCATCTGTTTGTCGGCGAGGTCTTCGGGCAACTCCTGTTTGAGCTTGCCGAAGCCGGGGATCATCCCGAGCAGGTTGGTGATCGAGCCCATTTTCCGAACCTGTTTTATCTGTGAGAGGAAGTCTTCGAGGTCGAATTTGTTGCTCATCAGCCTCTGTTCGAGCTTTTTCGCCTCTTCCATGTCGATGCTGTCCTCGACCTTTTCGATAAGGGTCATCATGTCGCCCATGCCGAGTATGCGCGACACGAACCGGTCGGGATAGAACTGCTCGATATTCTCGAATTTCTCGCCGGTTCCGATAAGTTTTATCGGTTTGCCGGTCGTATATTTTACAGAGAGCGCCGCGCCGCCGCGCGTGTCGCCGTCCATTTTCGTTATCACCATGCCGGTGACGCCCACCGGATCGAAGTTCAGGGCAATGTTCACGGCGTCCTGACCCGTCATGCCGTCGAGCACGAGCAGGACCTCATGCGGGTCGATAGCGCCGACGATGTTGCGGACCTCTTCCATCATGTCCTGGTCGATGTGCAGGCGGCCCGCGGTGTCGAGCAGCAGGTAGTCGTAGCTGTGTTCCGCAGCGTGTTTGACCGCTTTTCGCGCGATGGAAACAGGCTTCGTGTCGTTTTCAGGGAAAAAGTAGCCGATGCCTGTTTTATCAGCGACGATGCGGAGCT
>JAJRTR010000140.1 GCA_024278215.1 bacterium | reverse complement strand
TTTTCGCCGCGCGCGCCCAGCCCCTTACGCCGGTAGCCAATCCCGTCGCGAGTTTCGGCATCGGTCTCCAGCCCCAGCCTTCTCTTTATTGTATCAATAAGCGAACCATTCATTGGTTTGCAGGTCTCCAGTGGAGAAAAATCTATTCTTCCATAACTTTCTTCACCGGTCCGAAACTGCGCCTGTGAATAGGGCAGGGGCCGAGCAAATCGAGTGCTTCCAGATGAACTTTTGTTCCGTATCCCTTATGTGCCGCGAAGCCGTATCCCGGATATATTTCTTCGTATTCAATCATCCGGCGGTCGCGGGAAACTTTTGCGAGTATCGACGCTGCCGCAATTGAGAAACACAGCGCGTCCCCCTTTTTCACAGCCACCTGCGGGATGTCGATGTCCAGGGTTTTCGGGCCGTCGACATACACAATGTCAGGAGGTGTTTTCAGACCGAGCACTGCTTTTTTCATGGCATACATCGCCGCCCAGAATATATTAAGCTTATCGACCGCGACAACACCCACAGAATAGATATTATACGACACGGCAGCATTTATTATTTCATCATATAATAATTCTCGCTTTTCAGGCGCGACTTTTTTTGAATCATTTATGTCCAGTATTTTTGCTTCCACAGGCAGTATCACGGCAGCGGCGACAACCGGTCCCGCGAGAGGTCCCCTGCCCGCCTCGTCCACACCGGCAACATTATTCAGTCCAATGGTTTTCGCCGCTATCTCCAGCGAATGACCGGGACGGCTACCTCTTGTTTTTTTTGTTTTCATTTCTATCGCGTTCCGTTCGGTTGCAATCTACCCGAGTTCAAACAGCTCTTTGCCCGCGGCGGCGGCTATCGCTTTCACCTGCTGCATAAACTGCTCGAAATGCTCGAAGGTGAGCGATTGCGGGCCATCGCTTTTCGCTTTCTCCGGGTGCGGGTGCACCTCGACCATAATGGCATCCGCCCCCGCCGCGACAGCGGCGCAGGCTGCGGGTGCAACCTTGTTCCATTCGCCCGTCGCATGGCTCGGGTCCACCAGCAGCGGCAGGTGACTTTTTTCTTTTATCGACGGTATCGCGCATATATCAAGTGTACTGCGCGATGCGTCGGAAAACGTCCTTATGCCGCGTTCGCAAAGCACGATCTTTTCGTTGCCCTCGCTCATTATGTATTCCGCCGCCATGAGCAGATCTTTGACAGTCGCCGACATGCCGCGCTTGAGCAGTACTGGTTTGTCGGTCTGCCCGACTTGTTTGAGCAGCGCGAAATTCTGCATATTGCGCGCGCCGATCTGGAGCATGTCCGCAACCTCTACAGTCTGTTCGAGCGACGACTCGTCCATCACTTCGGTGACAAAGGGCATCCCCGACACTTCGCGGGCTTCGGCGAGCAGGTCGAGACCCTCTTTGCCCAGGCCCTGGAAAGAATACGGCGATGTGCGCGGCTTGAACGCGCCGCCCCTCAGGATGGAAGCGCCCTGTTTCACTACGAATTTCGCTGTGGACATCATCTGCTCGCGGCTCTCCACCGAGCAAGGCCCGGCTATGACGACGAGCCGGCCCGCGCCTATCTTCACCGGACCGACTTCGACGACTGAATCTTCCTGCCTCATTTCGCGGCCCACTAGTTTGTACGGCTGCGAGACGTGAATGATGTTCACAACTCCGGACAGGCGTTCGAGGGGGGCCGAGTCCACCTGCTTCTCATTGCCCAGCACGCCGATCGCCGTCCGCTGCCCGCCCGGTATGGCGTAGGGCGTGAAACCCATTTCCTTTACGACTTTCGATACCGCTTCTATCTGCTTGTCCGTCGCGTCATTTCTCATTACGATCAGCATGTCGTTGCTCCAGTCTGTATTATTGCTCTATTTTCAGGAGCCAATTGCAAAATTCTGATTCTGCTGCGGTCGGCTGCAATTGTCCATAGCTGTGTTGTCGGCATAAAATCGTCCTCGACGTGCTTTTTTGCATTTGGCTCTCAGGCATTCATTATATCCTCCGGCCGGGTATTGTTAAATATTGCGGGCTGAACGAAAATCTGCTGTTCAGGATGCTATTCGGAACTCTCCTGTTTGTTTCCGGGGGCCACTGTGTTTTCGGGTACACGCGTAAACGCTCACAAAAACAAAGGAAACGCCCGTATCGGACGTTTCCCATGTATGCTTCAATACTGTTGATAGTTGCTGCTCAGAGTCAGTCGTCGAGCATTGACTTGTGGAAGACAAGGCACGATGTCCTGAATTTGCAGTGAACTTTCGGGCTGGGGCAGTGCGGATTATCGCCTTTTATCTCGACATTGTGCTTGCGGCACTCCCACTTTATGCCCGGTCGCTGTTCATCTTTTTCCTTTACATTCTGTCCCTGCATTGTTCTTCCAGGATTTTGTGCAGCTTCATCCTGGCCTCCTCCGTCA
Organism: bacterium; assembly: GCA_024278215.1. Taxonomy (GTDB): domain Bacteria; phylum UBP15; class UBA6099; order UBA6099; family JAJRTR01; genus JAJRTR01. The sequence continues at coordinate 70,205 of JAJRTR010000140.1, read as the reverse complement.
TTGTCTCTTTTTCGCTACGGTACATGATCACGACTTTTTTCACTGTCTCGACGAAATTGTCGCAATCGCTGCATCCCTCGAGATGGGCTTTAATCTGCCTGCATATTTCAGGCGCGGCATCTCCGTCGATATAATCGGAAAGCCCTTCGAGGATTTTCGAGCAATCCAGTAAGTCATGATCGTGCATGGTGCTATCTCCCTGCCGACAGGATCAGATATATTTCTCGATCCATTTTTGTATATCCGGTGCGGGCCTGAAGCCGACGAGTCTGTCCTGGTCCTTGCCGTCTTTAAAAAGGATGAGACACGGTATGCTGCTGATGCCGTAGTTGCCGGCGAGTTGCTGGTTGGAATCCACATCCATCTTGGCGATTTTCGCTTTGCCCGCAAGTGTTTCCGAAAGCTGGTCGAGCACCGGCGCCATCATCTTGCAGGGGCCGCACCAGTCCGCGTAGAAATCCACTACGACCGGAACATCTGCCTTTAATACTTCCGCTTCGAAATTTTCTGCGTTAACTGCTAATCCAGACATTGATGAAACCTCCTCTTATCCTCTTGCTGTGTATTTAGATACATTAAACAACTTTCTGATTCAAAAAGACCGAAAAATAGTAAGAAGCAATTCATCATTATAACTCATTCGGCAGGTGATTCAAGAATGATTCTATCATTTGTTGTTGCATATACTTAAGTATTTTGTTGTCCGAGTCTCTTCATTCCGCCGGGTCTTCATGTTGCGCAAAACCGATTTCCGTATTACGCTACAAATATTTCCCCGAAGAGTGTAAAATAGTACAGTCAAATCATTGAACGGACAGAAAAAAATGAGAGAAAAAGTTATCATGGGACTGGTGCTGGCGTTTTGCGCTGTTTTGACGCTGGTGATCGGCGACTGGATGCTATTCGTAGCGATAATGGCAGGTGGTGCTATTGGGATGTGGGAATACTACAGACTGATACAAATAAAAAAGATCAAGCCGATGACCTACGTCGGCATTATCTTCGGACTGTCGTTCATCCTTGTTGCCTATCTGAGCAAGTTCCCGCAGTTCGAGATATTCCGCAACAGCAGCGGCAACATCGGCACTGTCGTCACCATATATGTATTTATCATTCTTGTGATCCAGTTCTGGCAGATAGTGCAGAGACATGAGAGATACGGTATGGTGGACCTCGCGTCCACTGTTTTCGGCAGCCTCTATATCGGTGCTTTCGGAAGTTTCATGTTCCTGATCATGGGCATCGCCGACACGCAGTTCCCCGACAGCGCTGTTCAGAATCGGCTGGTACTGTTCCTGCCGATGGCCGGCGCGTGGGGTTCGGATGTGGGTGCGTATTTCGCAGGCAAATTTTTCGGCAGGAACAGGATTTTTCCTGAGCTGAGCCCCAAGAAAACGTTCGAGGGCTGCCTCGGCGGCATTGCTTATGCCACTTTCCTGTTTGTGATCGTCGGTATCTTCATAAAAATTCCGTTCGGGCATGCTGTGCTGCTGGGAATAGTCGCCAGCATCTTCGGCCAGATCGGCGACCTTGTCGAGTCGGCCTTCAAACGCGAGCTGGGCGTCAAGGACTCGGGCACTCTGCTGGGTTCACACGGTGGGTTCCTCGACCGCATCGACAGTTTCCTCTTTGTGTTGCCGGTGATCTATTATTACCTCGTGTGGTTCAAACCCTGGGGATAGACGCCCGGCCCGGCAAAGCCGCGATCAAAAAGAAAGTGCGGTATTCCAGGCTCCCTTGTTTACAATGATACAATTGCGTGTCTGATTTTCATCTTATTTCTTCGCAACCCCTGGGCAGGGAGGCATGTCGGGGATGGTTTTCGGGATGAGGGCGTCCGGCCACTCAGCATCCGGTATTGTCCTCAATAGCCTATTGATAATACAAACAATATATGTAAGAATGAAAGCTTATTCGGACAAGTGTTAAATATAGATTCGGAGAATGGTTTTATGCTGGCGGACAAAGTAAAAAGAATAATATACGAGGCGGTCGTAAGTTGCGGTTTCGAGAACACCGGTATCGACAGGTGGCAGGATGTGCCGCTGGAGATTCCACGCAGCAAAGACCACGGTGATTTTGCTACGAATCTGTCTCTGACACTGGCTAAGCCGCTAAAAAGAACACCGGGAGAAATAGCGGGAAAGATAGTGGGCGGGCTTGCGGAATCGGCGATTATCGGGAAAGCGGAAATTGCCGGGCCAGGTTTTATAAATTTAACAGTGGCACCTGACACTCTGCGCGGAATCATCGAGGAAGTGCGCGACGCCGGTGCCGATTATGGCAAATCGGACATCGGCAAAGGTAAGAAAGTGCAGGTTGAATTTGTGAGCGCGAACCCGACGGGGCCGCTCTCGGTGGGGCATGGCCGCATCGCTGCTATCGGCGACACTATCGCCCGCCTGCTCGAGGCCTGCGGCTATGAGACCGTGCGCGAATATTATGTTAACGATATCGGCAACCAGATAAAAAATCTCGCGATCAGTGTCGACCTTCGTTACAAGGAGGCGCTCGGACAGGACGTTCAGCTTGACCAGGCCGGATACCAGGGCGAATATATAAAAACCTACGCGCTCGAGTTGAAAAAAGAATACGGCGATTCGCTGCTGAAAAAGGACGACGACGAACGCCGGAAACTGATGGCCGATTACACGATAAAAAGGGTGCTCGACGAGCAGGACGAATCGCTGAAAAAATTCGGTGTCGCCTTCGACCGCTGGTTCGGCGAGCACGAACTTTACGATGCCGACCTCGTGGAGGACGTGCTGAAAACACTGAAAGAAAAAGGCGCGCTCTATGAAGACGAAGGCGCGCTCTGGTTCGCCACAAGCAAGTATCGCTACACGCAGGACAGGGTGTTGAAAAAATCCGGCGGCGCATCTACGTATTTCCTTTCGGACATAGCGTATCACAAGAATAAATTCGATCGCGGCTTCGACATAGTCATAGATATATGGGGCGCGGACCACCACGGCTACATCGCCCGCATGAAATCTGCTATGGAGGCACTGGGCATCGACCCTGATAAGCTCGAAATCGCTGTCGTGCAACTTGTGCGTTTCAAAAAGAGCGGCGACTTCGTGCGCATGTCGAAACGCGCGGGAAACCTTGTGACACTCTCCGACCTGGTGGATGAAGTGGGCTGCGACGCCGCTCGCTTCTTCTTCCTGATGCGCACAAAGGAAAGCCACCTCGACTTCGACATCGAACTGGCGAAAGAACGCTCGGAGAAGAATCCTATGTTTTATCTGCAATATGCTCATGCGCGAATATGCAGCCTGCTGCAAAAAGCAGGGGAAGAGGGAGTCGAGGTCGCCACCGGCGCGGATCTCGCGCTGCTCGAGACTCCCCGGGAACTCGCCCTGATGAGTAAACTCGCCAACTTCCCCTGGGAGGTCCAGACATGCTGCCTCGCAAGGGAACCGCACAGGATTATAACTTTCCTGACGGAACTCGCAGGCGATTTTCACGCCTTCTACCACGGTCACAGGGTAGTGTCGGACAAAGATAAGGCCCTTTCATCCGCACGGCTCGCTCTCTGCGCGGCGGTTCAGACGGTGTTCGCAAACGGCCTGAGCCTTCTGGGCATCACCGCGCCGGAGTCGATGTAAAATACAATTACTAAACTGAACTTGTGCATTTTGAAAGAAGATTATGTTTTGTTTTGTTCAGTTGCTGAAAACATAATGCACAAGTTCAATTATTTAATAAAGTGCATCATATATGTAAACAGAAACTGTTTTTCATGGACATTATTTTATATAGAGCCGCTTGCAACACTCTGTTCGAAGCGTGAACATAATGACGGAAACGGGTCCCCGTGTCAGGCAGGTGTTTTGTTTTTTTGCAGATCATTCTCGAGGTTAGCCGGGTGAAACAGGCAGCAAAACTGCTCATGGTTGCTGCAATGGCGGCAGTTGTGGTTTCACTCTGTGCGCGAAACGCACGCGCCGAATTCGAGGCCTACCATCTCTACGGCGCCGGGCCGGTGTCGATATCTCTCGGCGGCCTGAGCGTCGGTTCACAGAATGATGCTTTCGCTTATCTGGTCAATCCCGCATACGTAAAATATATTCAGTCCACAAGGTATTCTTTCGCTTTCGGCAACTATAGCTCGAATTCGAAATCAAGTCTGCTGAACAACTATAACACAGATGATGATTATAAGTATTTCATTTTATCCTATGCGTCGGGAGGAAAAGCGTACAGCCTGATCTCTGACGACCAGTCGGGCGCGTCGCGTGATATGATCACCTACAGCACCCCGGTTCCGGGAGGAAGCAAATATCATATCGGCGTAAATATTTCAGCGTTCAGATTTTCTTCGCCGCCGGGCTTGACACAGGTACAGACAATAGCGAGTGACGACGGTTCGGGCTTCAGCGTGGATGCAGGCGGTTTCCAGCTACTGAACAACGGCGCTCATGCCGCGCTTTCCATCCAGAATATTATTTCAACCGCCAGCGAGATTTCTACCACTCTCGGTGACAGAAAAGTCACACTGCCGCGCATTTTCAACCTGGGTATACGTTATCCGCTCCGCGACTGGATCGACATTTACGGCGGTTATAAATTGTACACTGTGGACCGCGGTGGCGCGGAGGGCAGTTCCAGCAACAATCTCCTGTACCTCGGGGCCGAATACAGGTTCCGCGACAGGAATATCTCGGTAAGAAACGGCTACCAGAAAGACAGCGAATTTACGCGAATCAACGATGATCAGTACGGACAGATGGGGGTCAGCTATGTCACGGACCAATATAATGCGGCGCTGGGTTCACTGACATACAACGACACCTTAGATTCGGCGATAAATATTTCCGTCTCCTACAAGCCCGACGAGAAAGCGAAATGGCGCGAATCATACATCCCGGAAGAAGAGGAACCCGACACCGGAGCGCTTGTCGATACAATAGAAAAAAGCGTCTACGAGGACAAACTCCCGTCAACAGAATCCGATCTGAAAAAACCACCCGCCCCGGAACCGGTTGTTGCAAAACCGGCTCCCGAGCCCTCCCGCCCGGACGCTTCCGGCGGCAGCGACATCGAGTATGCCGATAACGCCGCGTCCCGGACAGAAGGGGATTCGACTGTAACTGAACCGGTGAAAGAAACAACCATCGTGGCCGACTTCAAGGTCGATCCGAAAATCATAATGATACCCCAGGCGCCTGTGACGGCCTTCAGCGACCTGAAGAACCACTGGTCCAGGAATTACGTCGAATCCATAGCAAAGAAAGGATTCTTTCCATTCGCGGAGAACGATCTTTTCAAACCTGAGCAGACCGCCTCGCGATCCGAATTTTACAGTCTCGTTTTCCTGTCGAAAGTTTACGCCCGGTTCGCCGATCCGATAATGGTATACTTTAAAACCCCGTATTCAGTGAAAGCGGAACTGTGGCTGCTGTCGCCGGAAATCGGACGGCCGATCATGCTCGAAGACGGCACTTACGAACGGTCCGGTGCAAAGCGGCTGGTCGTCAATCGCGACCTGCTGGACAAAGCGGGTGTCGGCTCGGGCAAATACAAACTGAGGCTGAAACTCCAGCACGAAGACCTGTCGCCCATCGAGATCGAGGACTATGTTACAGTTCTCAACACTTCCATGGACTTCACGAGACTGATGAATCTGCCGCCCGGCGAAAAGATGCAGCAGATCGACGCGCTGAAAAAAAATATGTCCATAATCGGACTGAACGTCGATTTCCTTGACAGGCTGATGATGCAGGGGCCTGTGTCGCGCCTCGAGGCGATCCTGACCCTGTTTAAATCCGCCGGCGCGCAACTTCCGGTGAACCAGAACCTCGACGGCCTTTTCTCCGACATCGAAGGACTGAACACCCGTGAAAAAGCCGCCGTGTACCTTGCTTCCCGCGGCATGGCGCCTCTCGACGGACAGCCGCTGATGGGTGGTTATCCCGACAAAACTTTCAAACCGGCGAAAACAATCAACCGGGCCGAAGCTGCCGCGCTCATCGCACGATTTGAACTCCTCGGCGAAGACGACTTGAAACCCCCATACCAGAAACCCTACATACCGGGCAGGGAAAAGCCGGCGGACAAATTCGCTCCATTCGAGAAGAAACCCGACACCCTGCTGTCCAGAGCGCCGGGCAATCTCATCGACGACAATCAGAAACTTCCTGAAGAGACAAAACCAACTGCAAAAGCACAGAATGAGATAACAATATCGAAGGAAAAACCACAGAAAGTTGCAGCCGCGGACAAACCGAAATTCATCCTCGCCGCCGGAAGCTACGCCGATGAAAAAAATGCCGATAAAACCGTAGCCATTCTTCAGGACCTTGGCTACTCGCCTTCCCTTTACATCGAAAAAATCGGAAGCTTGAAAATCACCCATGTCGTTCTCGGCTACTACAGTAAAAAATCGGAAGCGAAAAAAGCGCTCGCTCAATTAAAACTCGACCTGCCCGACTTCGAGAATACAATGGCCGTCCAGCCGTTTGTATCAGGCAAAACAGTTGCCGACACGCCCCGAACCAGTAAGAAACCGGCGACCGGGCATGAAAAATCCGACAGGCGCATTACATCGGAAAATCAATCCGGAGAAGGCGAAATCGTCATCGAAGCATCTCCCGCCACTGTCCCGGAACCACTATGGAACCTCATGCGCAACGTCGACGAATACGAACCCTACACCCCGGAAAGCATCAGGAACGTCAAGTAGTTCCTTAAAAACCACCAACTTTTGCAAGTCTGATATTCGAAGGTTGAGAGCGCGCGAAAAAACACTCCCGCCACACCGAGCCAATTGCAAAATTATGTTTGTAGCGAGAGGTCGAAAGACAACAGGATCAAATAGCCGACGTGAACAAAACTATTCCGAGCCAATAAACTATTCTCAAATTTTACAATTCACGTTCTGCCCCTTACACTTCCGCTCTGTGCATAATTCTAGGTCTGACCCCAATGCCTTCCATTCCTTTTCATGTTAGGTTTTCAAGGTGCAGCTTCACATGGCTAAAGTGTTACCAAAACACAAATAATGATTAAAGACGAAGAAAACAATATCTTTGCTTTTAGTGTCATACTACACCAGATATCCCATCAATTACATCCTTTCTCTCTTTATTGTGATCCCTAAGGTGTGTCCTGTTTTGTTAACCGAATCACAAACTTCATCAGCCATTTTGCCCGTGCTTTATAATTGGATGTTTTGCAATCCTACCCATAATCTTTCCCAGAATAACAGAATGCTTATCAAGCAGAATCATAATTTTGCAACTGGCTCCAGTTTAGATACAATATATCGTATCTTACATTGTTGCCTATTGCATCTTCTTTTCACACACAAGAAAACGCGGAGCGAAGACGCCGCCGATGAGAACTTCATTTTTGTATGCCGCGGCGACGCTGGAGGCGGACAGCGTGCTGCCATCATCCAGATAGACTTCATCGACTGAATATTTGCCGTTTTTCATGGTGATGTGCAGTACTTGTGAGGGTGCCGGCAATTTCTGGTTTTTTGCGTGTTTTGCAAACGTGAGCAGTTTCGCATGAGCGCCGACCCACAGGCTGCCGTCTTCCGCAACGTCTATATTATCAACACCGGTTCCGCAATATATTGTGTTTTTCAATGCGAGAGCTCCGGTTTTTACATCGCGGTCGAAAACACTTATCTGTTTTCCGATGACTTCCGAAACATACACTGTTTTTCCGTCGGGGCTGAGATTTATCCCGTTGGCGAAGCTCAAGCCGCGCGCGACAATTCTTAACTTATCGCCGTCGAAATAGAGAACATACGACTTCGCCAGTTTAAGCAGATCCTCCAGAATCTGTCCCCTGAAAGAACGATAGCCGTGGTCGTTTGTCACATAAAAACTGTCGCGTCCCACCGGGATAATATCGTTCGGACTGTACATGAGAACATTGCTTACAGACCGTCTGTGGACGAGTTTCGAGCCGGCGTAGTCGAATATTTCCACATAATCTTTTTCGCTGCGATGGTTGATTACGAACAGAGATGCGGCTCCGCCCGCACCCTTATACAGTCCTATTCCGTGTGGATAAAATTCTTCTTTGAAATCACTCGTCAAATTTACCGGTTTCAGCGACTTCGCATTCAGATCGTACCCGATGATCGCGCCGCCTTTATCGAGACCGAGACCCCTGATGCCCGACGAAACGAAGGCCATGCCGGTCTGCCGGTCGATAGTTATATCTTCGGAACTCAGCACGCCCTTTACCACATTGCAATCGAGGTTCGAGTGTGTTTCGAGTATCTTGAATTCGCCGGCATCATCAAGTGTCGTATATACAAAATCGCCCAGCATCAACAATGTTCCCAGTATAAGTATGACGATAACGCCGTTTTTCGCCCGGTCGGCCTGCCCGGTTTTTCTTATTGTCGCCATTCAGCAACCTCCAGTGAGACGGAACACTTCTTCATTCGCTTACTTTCTGAATCGGCTGAAATCCGGTTTGCGTTTTTCGAGGAAAGCGTTCATCCCTTCCTTGAGTTCGTCGCTGCCGTAGGTGTTGCAGAGCATTTCGATGCCGTGCATGTATGAGGCATGAAGGTGGTCGCTCTCGAAATTGAGTGAAATTTTCGAGATGCGGATCGATTGAGGGCTCATCTCGAGTATGCGGTCGCACCATTCGTCCACGACGCGGTCGAGTTCGCCGTCCGGTGCGACTTCGTTTATCCAGCCCATATCTTTCGCTTCCCGCGCAGTATAGCGTTTGCAGAGGAAGATTATTTCCTTCGCCTTCTTGTCGCCGACGAGGCGTGGAAGCATTTGAGTGCCTGCGAGCACGGGGGTGCTGCCCACGGTCGGCCCCACCTGTCCGATCTTCGAACTTTCTGTTGCTATAGAGAGATCACAAACGACATTTATCTCGTTGCCGCCGCCGAGGCAGTAGCCGTCGATCGCGGCTATAACAGGTTTCGGCGCACTGCGGATGAGCGAGAAAAGATTGAAAAGTTTCATGACAAACCTGCGACCGTCCGCGGGTGTGAGGTCGCGCATCTCGGTGATGTCGCCACCTGCGCAGAACGCTTTGCCACCCTCGCCAGCGACGACGATCACGCCGATTGTGCCGTCGTCCGCGGCGTCCTGCATCGCAGCGGTCATCTCCTCGATTGTCTGCGTGCGGAACGAGTTGAAGACCTCCGGCCTGTTGATCGTAATTTTTGCTTTTCCACCATTTTTTTCGTAGATAATATCTTCGTATGCCATCGTATCACCTCGTTGCCTCTGCCGGGAGGATAAACAGTTGCAAACAATTACGTTAATCACCTTTGTGAATGAGCCAATTTCAAAATTCTGATTCTGCTGCGGTCGGCTGCTATTGTCCATAGCTGCGTTGTCGGCATAAAATCGTCCTCGACGTACTCTACAAGTACGTCTGCGAGGATTTTACACATCCGCCTTGCTCTGAACAATTTAGCTCGACCTCGCTACGAACATGATTTTGCAATTGGCTCGAATGGTTGCCGTTATTTCACAATATACTTATTTGCTTTGAAGTACACAATAGCATAAGGCGTCGAGTCGCTGAGATTGAGTTTGCCAGTGCCGTTGAAGTCGTAAGCAGCAGTGGCGGCGAACATCTTCAGCCCGCGTTCAGGTTTGTCCGTGAGGTCCGATATTTTCGTCCTGCCACACACTTTATTCCCCTTGACTTTGATGGAAACAGGGATGCCCTGGGTTATGTTTTTCAGATTATTCAGGCCGATAATCGACTTGATGCCGATAGCCGGGACATAGCCTATGAAGGCGTTAGTGTTTTCGGTGATGCTATGGGCCGGAATGACACGTACATCCTGTGGATAGAAGCCGACGCCGGTGATCGCCGCACCCCGGAAGGTGGCCCATTTGAACTGCGTTCTGAATTCCTCGCAATAGTAATAATTCTCTCCGTCGGACATCATCGCAAGTCCCAGCAGGTCGAGCGAACCTTCGATATCTTTGTTCTCTTTGTCGGCCAGCACATCTGTGAAGCGGCCCGGCTCGAAACCCGCTGTTTCGATAAGCTGCACGACCGCGTTGCCCGTGCCGTCATGAGCTGTGATTCCATACTTGACTACAGTGCCTTCGGGCTGTCCGGGGATTTGTGCTTCCCATATCCAATTGCCGGGTTCCGCAAGTTTCATTTCGACATCCACCGGCGCGGCGGCTTCTCCGGCGATATAAGTGAGTACGGCGTTTTCAACCTTATAAACGGTCAGCCATTTGTCGGTCATTATTTGCGCCCTGACGGTCACCGTTTCGCCGGGTGCCGGTGCTGCGGGCGTGATCTCGACGCTGTGAATATCCGGGGGCACATCGTTGAGCGTGTCGCCGAAAGCCTCCGGGCAATTGTCGAATATGTCGTCGGGCATCACCTGCGCGGCTGCCGGGCGCGCGGCGGCGGCCAGCCCGATTATCATCGTTAAAATTACAAAAATATTTTCTCTTTTAATTATCAACATGTGACTCAACTTTCGGTGTTTTTTTATTTCCCTTTTTGCAAAGCGGATTTCAGCGCGTCGACTTTCTCCGCACTGTCGTCGCCCGCGCTGATCGCCTTTGCGGCACTGTATGCGGTCGAAATCTTTTTCTCGGCATTCTCATAGAAAGGTTTCAGTTGCTCGACCAGCATCGGGTTGACCGTTTTCCTCGGGAAGCCGTTTGTAAGACCGGCGCTTTCAATCTTTTTAACGATTATTCCGGCTGCGCCGTTGTCTCCGTTTTCGACACCTGCGGCAAGCTGCTGGAGTTCCGTCAGGAACCCGGAAACGATGTCGGGTTCTTTGTCGAGCGCGAGCGCCAGCACGAGCGCGTCCTTTTCTTTTTCAGTTTTCGCCAGTTGCCGTGTGCCCTGGAGCATCGAGCGGTCCGGATCGTAAGCGTATGGATTCCACGCGAAATCGCCGATAGTTGCGTCGATGAATTTCGAGAGTTGCGCTTCGTCATCGTCGGCGAAAGCGTAGGGATTGTTAAGATAACTGTTGAACAGTTTGCTTATGCCGGGTTCCCTGTTGCGGAGTGGGCCGAAAGGAGAATAATTCTCACCGATAGCAGGACGGCGGCCCCATACATTTATGAAATTCTCGACATCACCGACAGTAACTTTTTTTGAGACGATCTGTTCTCCCGTCCAGCCGATGGATATGGAGGGGTCGAGTTTTGCGCGCAGGATGGCGATATACTTCGTGGGATACCAGCCCCAGTACTGGCGCGGACAGAATGCGAGGCGCGCGGTCGGGTCTTTCTCTCTCAGTCCGGCCAGCACCTTGTTGGTTACGTCTGCTTCCGCCTCGGCGATGTGGTGGTAGACTGTGCGGTCGGACTCGTGCGCGAGAATCGGCAGAACATCGTCGAAAAATATGGAAAACTGGTTTACACCCAACTCCTGTATCTGACGGTATTTGTCGATAAGCAACTTGATTTCATTCGGATTCGAGTGTTCGATGGACAGAGCGGGCGAGAGCGCCAGGTTGAAAGCCACCCGGTTCCTGCGGCACGCGTCGATGTATTCCTTGAATTCCGCAAGCGCTTCCTCGGAGAATGGTTCGCGCCACCTGCGGCGATAGTAGTAGCCTTCTTTCGGGCCGTACATGAAAATATTCATCTTCATGCGGCCTATCCACTTTACAACGTCCAGACGCTGCTTGTGCCCCCAGACACTGTATCCGCCCTCGAGCACTCCACGATAGTAGAACACGGGCCAGTCTTCAACTGTGCCGGTATATATCATTCCGTTTTCATCGGTCATATCCTGGAGGGTGAAAAGCGCGTAGAGGAAACCCGTTTCCGCAGCGGCCGATACCCTGATGCGAAATGGCGACGCGGAGATCTCGATCTCGTAGCCTTCCTGCCGGAACTCACTTTTGTGTTTTGGCGCGCAGGGTGTGAAAAGCAACACGCTGCCGGACGTATCCGACTGCCGGACACCATAGTCGCCGAGCCAGCCTGTGTAACGTTCGTATATGTCGCCGGGCAGATCGGTTCCCGTGATGAATCTTATTTCGATGTTGTCGGGAAGCGCGACAGGCGCGCCGAGGCAGGCCTTCTGAGGATAGGGGTAGATTTTCGCCGCCGCCGCAGGGTCGCATTCGGCGCCAAAGGCGAATTTCGCAGCACATAGCGTGAGCGCCGCGCACATCACAAATATTATTTTTTTCACAGGCGGATCTCCTTTTCACAACGAGAAAAAATTATATCATTGATTTTCAATCGGTTAAATGATAAATGAAAAATAGATGGGATAATCAAAACAAGTACGCCTGCGGTGACTTCTCACCTCAAAAGATACCCCGGCAAAAAATAAAAAGACATTCCTTTGTTGGAATGTCGTCCTGATGAATTCTGTTTTTTTACATAAAAACACTCGATTTCGGGATATTATTGAGAAGCGACCATTAACATGTACTTGCGGCACCGGCAATGAACAAGTACTATATTCGACCGGACAATAAATTGATATGAATATATTTGTAATCGGATATTTCGGACAAAACAACCTCGGGGACGAGGCGATACTCGAGTCGTTTCTCGAATGGGCTCAGAGTGAATTCGACATGCCTGATTTTCGAGTGTTGACGGCTAACTCCGGTGAAACGAAAAAGCGGCATAATGTTCGAGAAGTAGACAAGATGAACCCCTTGGCGATAATCTCGGCGGTGCAGTGGTGTGATGTGGTGGTGGCACCCGGCGGCGGGTTGCTTCAGGACGCCACAGGTATAAAGAACAATCTGTTTTATAGTTTTCTGCTCGGTGCCGCGCGGCTATTCGGGCGGCGGCCCGTGTATATGCTCTCGCAGGGTATCGGGCCTATCAACAGGAAGTGGTCGGCGAAGCTGGTGGCGCGTGCGGTCGGGCAGTGCGAAAGAATGACAGTGCGCGACGAGATGTCGCTTCGATTGCTCGACGAGATCGGAGCGGACGCGGCAAAAGTCAAAAAAACGGCGGATATCGTTTTCCTTCTAGGGCGCGACGTACAACATAAAACAACACAGGATAAACTGACCGGAATATCGGAAAAATCAGGTAAGCGCATATTACGTATCGGTGTTTCGCTGAGACCGACAGACCGACTCGAACACATCAGCGGCGTCATCCAGGGCTGCGCGTTGAGGCTCACTGAAGAATATGAAGTCGAGCCGCATCTTTTCGTCTGTGACGGCGACCAGGACGTTGCCCCGATGAACAGGTTCGCCGAAGACATGAGACGCTCCGCGCCGGATATGAACGTGATAATTGCAGGTGAGATGAAGGGCAGTCCTCTCTCGGCCCGTGAAATGATTCAATACTTGTGCAGGATTGATGTAATGATCGGAATGAGGCTCCACTCGCTCGTGCTTTCCACGCTCGCCGGGGTGCCGTTTGTCGCACTTCCTTATGACCCGAAAGTTACCGCGTTCGCGAAATCGTGCGGGCAGCCTCTCGTGCCGAATCCGGCGCACGCGACACCGCTGGAAGTCACAAAAATGATAAAGGAACTGATGGGCGACGGCAGGGCGGACTCGATACGGAGACTCAAAGAGCTTACGTCGAATAATATTGAAATAGTGAAATCTTCACTCGCGGGGTTGAGCCGGACCCTGAAGGAAACAGGCACGTCGTCCACGTTCAACATCCTTGGGATTCCGCTTTGCCGCCTCGGCTTCTACGGCACACTGCGAAAGATCATGTATGCGGCCCAGACACAGACAAAGCTGCATCTGGTGACCGTGAACACGGAAATAATCATGCGTGCGCGGCATGATAAAGAATGTATGGAACTGTTGACCGGAGATGCGGTGAACACACCCGACGGTGTCGGCCCGCGAATAACGGCGCTTTTGAAATACCGGCGGCGGATCGAACCTGTGACCGGCATCGACTTGATGACTCACCTGATGGAGCAATCACGGCGACAGGGCTTCAGGCTGTTTCTCATCGGGGCAAAACCCGAAGTTATCGAAAAAGTGGAAAAGAGATTGAGCGAACACCCGGACAGGCCACTGATTGCGGGCGTGCATCACGGCTACCTTAAAGACGTAGACCCCGATGTCGTAATAAAGAAAATCAATGATTCCAGGCCGCACGCAGTTCTCGTCGGCATGGGTTTCCCGCTGCAGGAGCGCTGGATAAGGGACAACAAAGATAAGATAAACGCATCGGTATTTATTGGGGTGGGCGGGTCGTTCGACGTTTTAGCCGGTGATGTTCGCCGTGCTCCGGAGCTGTTGCAGAAGATCGGCCTGGAGTGGATGTGGCGATTGCTGAACGATCCCGCGCGTATAGCCCGCATGAAAGCCTTTCCCGCTTTTATCCTGCTTGCGATAGCAGATGCGTTTCGCGGTGATTGACGAGAAGAGGATTCCGGCGAGACACGCACGAGACGTGCATAGGAATTATAGTGATACTTTAGCCTGTTAGTTACCGGTAATTTGTGTAATGCGACTGGAGTCCAAGCATGAATTTCGTCAGATTCCCAAGCGGGGTTTCGATGACCATTTGATAATGATTGTCCATCAGAACATACGCGTAGATATTTACGGAATAGCGTTCCTTATATCTCTGCATGAGCGCGATAAATCTTTGTCTATCCATTGCATCGCGGTAAATATGCTCACGATGGTTGCCTCTTGCAGCAATGTGATATACCGCTCCTTCAAATTCTATTCTTAGTGCCCCCATGTTTTTATCGGATTTTGTTATTCGCCGGAGAGGAAATCTATGGTGCGGCCATGCTCGTCTTCAACATCATAGTAACCGGTGGATTCTTCAGGTTTTTTGTCGGTGAATACGCGGCAGGCTTCCTTCATTTTCAGTTGCTGGTCCTCGGCAAACTTGTAGCGTTTCTTAAAAGCGATCTCGAAATTCTTGCCGTGGCGGCGGACGATCGAGTATTCGACATTCCTTGCCGGAAATATCGCAATGGCGACCTCGTTGCTCTGCAGGCCGCGGATACGGTCCTCGTACTCGGTCACGGCGAGCGGCGAGGATATGCCGACAAAGTGGTATTGGCCGGCGTTGTCGATGCCGGGGTATGGATCGGGCAGACTGCCTGTGCCGAATATTTCAATGCGATACAGACCCGGCGTTTCCATGTATCTGTATCTCTGGTTTTCAACTTTTTCGCTCAAGTGTGTATTCCTGTAAGTGATGAGTATCCTGTAGGGGTCCCTGGTTTCATAAAGTTCCGGCAGGTCGCCGTAGCTCGTCTCGAAACCGAGAAATTCTGTATCGCCCTGTTTGTCGAACGAAATGTCCAGGAGTTCATTTACGGGAGCGGGCCTGTTTTGTTTGTATGCTTCGTCAATACGATAGAAGCGAGCCGTAATCAGGTTGCCCGTCACTTCCATGTCCACGTCCACACCTCTTTCGATGTAGGCGACAAGCAGAGTGGATTTGATGTTTTTCTTATATGACGGCGCGAAAACAGGGTCGATCACACCGGTGCGTTCGAACTCCTGCACCTCGAACTTTTCGACGCAGCCGCCGCGTTTGCCTTCGATCAGCCGCTTGAGCGAATAGGCCGCTTCAGTTTCCTGGAAGTCGATGACGATCCGTTGCTGCACGCCGTAGCGTGAAACACGCGGGTCGCGTTGCTCCGTCATCTCCATAACGAGCGTGTCTTCATCCCGGCCTAGAATGAGCGAGACTCCCTCGACTTCCGAAGGGATCATAGCGTGCGCGGCTGGAATCAAGACACACAAAACTATCGCTATGGATATTGCAGACTGTTTCAATATGCGGAAGACGCCCTTTCCCAAAAGCCTCCACTCGTCCGGGCGATGTCCGGATGAATTATGGTATATTCTTAACATATAAGTGATCCCGCGTCTACGCGCCAAAACGATAATCACGGGGTTTTCGCGACAAACATAACATTACAACAGGCTCTATTATATATGATTTACCCGCCGATGCAAAAGGGAAAACATTTTAAACGTCAAGTTTTTTTCCCGTGCAATCTCAACAACCGTGTTTGTCGGAAAACCTACAGTGGAAGTGAACGTGAGATATTTCGATATTCTGCTTGTCCCGTGGCGCTTCAATCCACAAGAAACCGGACTTTGATCTCGCCGTGGAACTTTTCGCCGTCACGAACGACAATCGCGTATCCGGGCCGCCGCTCGCTTTTCGCCATCGTCGGGCTCTGCACCCACGGATTGAAATAAAGTATGGTTTCTTCGCTGTTGTGATCGGCACGCGTGTTGCTGTCGCGCTTTTTGTCGGGTGCGCCCGGCTCGAACCGGATTTTTGTTTTTCCGCCGTCAAGATCGACTCTCGACACTTCTGTTTTGTTCGACTCGAACCAACTCGCGCCGGCTATCAGCCGCATTTTTCCGAGGAATGATGTTTCCGTGCCTTTGATAGAATGCGGGTATGTGTCGGGACCGCGGCCTGTGACGGTGAGCTTGTCGTAGTATGGCGGGAACCGGAACCGCACGCCGAGTTCGAGCAGCTTCTGTTCGCCGATTGCAGGTTCGATTACGTACTCGACGTCCACTTCGCCCGAACAAAGGATGTTATATTTGTAATTGACAATAAAATAGCCCGACGGGTTGTCAGCATCGGCGTATCGCACACGAGATTCGATGACGACCGATTCGTCGGTGTGCTGTTTGATGGAAAAACCTTCAGCTTTCGGTTCGAGGTCTTCGTGCAGCGGGAACATCGGGTATGACTCGAATGACGGCGGCGTCAGCTCGACAACGTGCGGCGGTCTCCATGCGTTCAATTCGGGGCCGCTTATCCGGTCGAACATATCGCCTGCCCTGAATGCGTAAATGAGTCCGGTGCGTGTGTCCAGTCGCACATCGAACGATTCGTTGCGTACAATCACGTAGGATTCTTTGCGGAATATTTTCAGTTTCCGCGCCTGGTGATAGACTGCTGTGGCGACAGCACAGTATCCGTCTTTCGCGCACACGTCGAGTTCCGCGCTGATCTCGCCGTACATGGGCAGCACGGGCATCTGTTTCCACCAGTTTTCAAATCGTATCGTGTTTCCCGCACCGGGCGCGGCGGCAAAGTCCAATTGCTTTTCGGCGATCAGCCTGTCTTTGCGATAAACATTGAGAGAAATGCGCAATTCGCGGGTGGCCTTCATATTGTTCGCAATCTTCGCGCGGGCGGGCGGCGGCATCGGGCTTATCGAGTATTCTTTGTCGAATGTCAACGCCGCGCCGATGTCGATTTTCGGAACGAGCCTGAGCTGCGTGACATCAGTGTTGACGCCGCCGCTGTCGTAGGTGACGATACGCAACACATAAACCGAGCCGATATATACACGCGCCGGGAAGTCGAGGTCCAGTGTCTGCGTGCCTGTCGCGTGGGGCGGTATCCATCCGTATTGGCCCGTTCCGTTGTTTATCTCGTCGTAGTCACGGAGCAGTTTCCAGTAATATTTCATGCCGTGCAGGTTCGTGAAATCATAGCGGTTTTCGAGATTGATTGTGATCTTCGCCTGACCGGGCCGCACGGCGATTTCCCTGTCTGTAATGAAGAGCGGCGTGTATGTTTTTTTGACTTCGTAGAACTCCGGCTGAGGTGTACGGTCTTCGTCCACGATGCCGTCGCTGCCGAATATGACGTGCGTGTAAGTCGCACGAACCCGTTTTTCGGGCAGTGGCCGGAAGTTTGGAAAGCGGAGCAGTTCGTCGCCGGAGCCGAAAGACATCTCGCCGACGACATATAATCCGTAGCGGTCACAAAGTTCGAGAAACTCGGGAGGCGGCGGATAGTGCGAAGTCCGCACAGTGTTGATATTGGCTTTTTTCATCATGCGGATGTCCCGCGCCAGGTCTTCGCCGGCGAGCGTCCCGTCGCGCACGACGGGAATCTGTCGCAGATCAACCCCGCGTGGTTTCACATGTACGCCGTTGACGATCAGCGACACGCCGTCCACTTCGATTTTGCGGAAAGCGACTTTACGGCGCACCGTTGACTCAAGTTTGCCGTCGACAGTAAGCCTGAGTGTAAGTGAATACAGGGCTGGAGTTTCGGCAGTCCATTTCGCCGGTCTTTCGACTACCTTTTTCATCGTGAAAGACTTTGCGGCGCCCGCAGGCAGTTCGAACGACCTAGTTGCCGTCGCGGTAATGGTGCCGCCGTGGGGGTCTCGCAACTCTGCGTCGACAACGACAGCGGCGGTCGTCGCGGAGTAGTTTTTCAACTGTATCTGCAACACGAGGTTACCGTCCCTGTACCCTGCGTCGAGGTTACCTGCGGCACGCAGCATTTCGACTCGAACCGGTTTGCACAATGCGGAAGCGCCATGCAGCACCAGCATAACTATTATTAGAGACAAAAAACGTCTTATCTGTAACATGGCATGTACTCCATTCCATATTATAATCCGAGATTACATTAACAACACAGCACAAGCAACACGGACATATTTTTCTGGGAAAAGTCCATGAAGAGACACCGGCATCTGAAAGATTGAATAAAGAAGCGGCGGATGTTAAAATGCGGCCTATGAATGCGAAAATGGGAAACAGGAAGGATCGCGTAATAGTCGCGCTCGATCTACCGGGCTACGATCACGCGGCAAAGATGGTCGAGTTGCTGGGCGGTCTCGTGACATATTACAAGGTCGGTCTCGAACTTTTTATACGTGACGGCAGCCGGACGCTGGACATGCTGGCGGCGGCCGGGAAAAATGTTTTCCTAGACTTGAAGCTCCACGACATCCCGAACACGGTAGGCAGATCGGTGGACTCGATCACTGCGGCAGGCCCGGTAAGCCTGACCACCCTGCACACTATGGGTGGCTACGAAATGATGAACCGCGCGCGCGAGGCTGTGGATGTCTCCGGCTCCGAACTGAAGTTGCTCGGCGTAACAATCCTTACAAGTATCGACGAAGACACCCTGCGCGAAGACTTGCAGATAGGGCATTCGATACCGAAACTTGTCCGAAATCTTGCGATGGTCGCCGGGCGCGCCGGGCTGCACGGGGTCGTGGCTTCCGCGCTGGAGCTCGCCATGCTTCGCGAGTATTTTCCTGACGATTTCATTATCGTCACACCCGGCATACGGCCCGCATGGGCGGCAAAGGGCGACCAGAAGCGCGTTGTCACACCCCGGGAAGCATTCGACAGGGGCGCGAGCTATATCGTTATCGGCAGACCGATAACCGGTGCCGACGACCCGCCCGCGGCGATGAAACGCCTTATCGACGAGCTTGGATAATAAAAGATAAAACCAATATGACAAACGGCAACAACGCACATGACAGGGCGACGCATCACTACAACCTCGGCATCCGCTATGAACGCGACGGCGACATGGAAAACGCCGCGCGCGAGTTCAACAACGCTCTGAACGAAGACGCCGCGTTTCCCTATCCGTACAAATCACTTGGCGAGATGGCCTACAGGGAAGGCCGCCTGGCCGAGGCGGAAGAAAAACTGTCTCGCGCGCTGGAGCTCGACCCCGACTGGCTCGAAGCCCTGGGCCTGCTGGCGGACGTCTGCTACGAGAGAGGCGACCTCGAGAAAGCTGTTCCCTGCATGGAAACCGCCCTGCGCGGCGACCCGGCCAACCTGCATTACCTTTCACAGCTCGGGCGCATGTACATAGCACAACAACGATACACCGAGGCCATCGACCTTCTGCAATCGGCACTGACGCAGGACCCGGAAAACTACCGTTTTCACTATAGTCTCGGCGTCGCTTTCGGCAAACGCGCCATGAACGATCTGGACAGTTCCATCTCACACTGGGAAGAAGCCGCAAGGCTCATACCCGATTCGGCAAAGGCATTCAGAAATCTCGGCATCGCCTACTTTACACGCGGCATGATGGATGAGGCGGCGGCGGCGTTCAACAGGGCTCTGCGTATCGATCCCGACGACTCCGTCGCTCGCAGATTTATCCAATTCGCAGAAAGCGCATAAAAAATTGAACAGAATAGTACTCACTTCCCCCGCAAAAATAAATCTTTTCCTCGATATCAAGGGAAAGCGCCCTGACGGGTATCACAATGTTCTCACCTGGCTGCACACAATCGACCTCGCCGACGAGATAATTATCGAAAAGTCGAAAAACGAATACTGTGTACTGCGCAGCCACGACACTACCATTCCGTTCGGAAAGCGCAACCTG
Source organism: bacterium (assembly GCA_024278215.1). Lineage (GTDB taxonomy): Bacteria > UBP15 > UBA6099 > UBA6099 > JAJRTR01 > JAJRTR01. The sequence continues at coordinate 50,151 of JAJRTR010000140.1, read as the reverse complement.
TGCATACAGGCTTACGAAGCTATGAAAGCCGCCGCCGAACTGGAACAACCTGTCGAGATTTCGCTCGAGAAAGAGATACCACTCGGATCGGGACTCGCCGGCGGCAGCAGCAACGCCGCTTCCGTGATTGTCGGAACGAACCGTATGTTCGACCTGGGCATGAGTGATGACCGGATGCGCGAGATAGGCGCGAAAGTGGGCACGGACGTACCATTCTTTATCGCGGGCGGTTCGGCCATTGGCCGTGGGCGCGGCGCGGAACTCTCGCAGCTTCCTCCTTTTTCCGAACCTCTCTGGCTGGTGCTCGCCAAACCGGAAACCGCCGTTTCCACAGGCGAAGCGTATAAATGGATAAAAGACTATAAAGGCGATAAAGAGATCGACGAAAAGGAACTCGCCTCAAAGATAGAACAGGGCGACTTCGGTTATATATGCGCACTTCTCTATAATTCATTCGAGGATGTGGTCTTCGCGAAGTATCCGCAACTTGTCGAGATCAGGCGGCGGCTCCTGGACGAGGGCTGCGCCGCGGCACGCATGACAGGTAGCGGCTCGACAATCTTCGGGCTCTGCGAAAACGAGAAAACAGCCCGCGCTGTCGCCGACGAGCTCGCGCAATGGGACCAGCTTTCATTCATCCGCACCTGCTGCACTGTCTGAAGTTATATAAAACAAACAACAATACAAGTTTTCGTTCAGCCGCTATGTATGTCGCCGGGAGAGTTAAGTAAGCTCAGAAGCTGGTGCTGCAAAGGTCTCGAACGGAGCATTTTTCACAACCAGTGCACGAATCCGTATGAGGCGGGGCGTTTTTTCTCGACTCGACTACTGCCGCCAGTGTGAAACCTGCGAGCGTCTCGAGTATGCGGTCGTTCACAAGCGAATAAATTTTTCTCATCTCACAAAAACCGGTCTTGTCGCATGCGTCGGGATTTCGCACGCAATCAACAACATTTATCTGTCCGATCATCGTCTCGATGATGTCGCTGATTCTGATATTCGCTGGTTGTTTCGCAAGGAGATAGCCGCCGCTTTTGCCGCTGATTCCGCGGATGAGTCCTTTGTTTTTTAATGAAATAACGAGTTGCCCGAGATAGCGCTCGGATATACCCTGCCTGGCAGATATTTCTTTTATCTGCACAGGCTGGGTATCCACGCTGTGTTCGGCAATGTCTATCATCAGCCTGACAGCATATCTTGCTTTGGTTGAAAACTTCACGTCAGAACGCCGCTTTTTCTTTGTTCAACAGTTTGCCGACAGTGTCTATGAGTTCGCGTTCATCAATCGGCTTCGGCACGAACGCTTCGGGCGGCGGGATGCTTCCTCTTGTTTTCAGGAACCGTTCCGTGTCGTCGGAACCGCCCTGGCCGGTGATGCCTGTGACTACTATGACAGGGATCGTGGCGGTTTCCGCATGGTCGCGCAATTCCCGGTAGAACCTGATTCCCGATTTGTTGGGCATGGACATGTCCAGTGTTATCAGGTCCGGTTTTTCACTCGATATGCACGAAAGCGCCTATTCTCCGTCTGTCGCGCATGATACGCTGTATCCGTTCTCCTCCATGAGTTTCTTCAGGAATATCCGGATGTCTTTCTCGTCGTCCACCACAAGTATCTTTTTCATGTTTTCCCCTTTTAATATTATTTATATCGTCGCGAAACAATATAGCGTGTGTCACCACGCAGTCGTTGCGTGGGCGCAGATGCAAGTTATTCCCCGGCTTCGGGGTCCAGAGTATTACTCGAAGGCAGCTTTACAATAAATTTAGCGCCTTTGTTTCTTTCCGAAGAAACGGATATCTCGCCGCCGTGTTCCGTGGCGACTTTGTGCGACACCAGCAGGCCGAACCCGGTGCCGAACGCGCCTTTGGTCGAGTAGAAGACGTTGAACAGTTTCTTTTTTGCTTCGTCGCCAATGCCGATCCCGTTGTCCTCGACTTCAATAATGATCTTATCATCATCCTGAAAAACCCTTAATGTAACGTTGAACTCGCGTTCGGTGTCCTCGACTTCTCCGCAGGCGTCTATGGCATTTGTCACCAGGTTGGCCAGCATGGAGTGAATATCTTTAGGGTCCGCCGTGATAGTTTCGACATCGTCTATTTCGCCCGACAGTGTCACATTGCGGTCTTTGGCGCGTTTGCTGTAGAGTTCGATCACCTCGCGGGCGATCTCCGGCACAGAGACCGCCAGTCGGCGCGGGGTTCTCTCCTTCGCACAGTAGAGCATGTCCATGACCATAGCGGAAACGCGGTCCACGTTTCTTTTGACCATGTCCCAGCCGGTGTCTATACTTTCCTGGTCTCCGTCGCGCAGGCCGATGTTGAGCACATAAACGCCGCCGCGCAGGCCGTCTATCACGTTTTTGGCGCCGTGGGCCGCGCTGGCTACCAGTTTGCCCACACGCGCGAGTTCCTCCTGAAGTTTGCGGACCTGCGTTATGTCGGTGAGCATTTCCATAACCGCCACAGTGTTCCCGCTGTTATCCTTTATAGGCGACGTGTAAACCATGACATTCATCTGACTGCCGTCGCCGGTGATGAGGACTTCCTAGCTGCTGTGCACACGGTCGTCCTCGAATGTTTTAGCGACCGGGCATTCCTCGCAACGCTCGTCCCGTTGCTTGTAGACTTTGTAGCACAACTCGCCGCGCCGCTCTCCGAAGCTGTCCTCGAACATCTGGTTTGCTTCCATGATCCTGAAGTCGCGGTCCTGCACGGAAACGAAACACGGCACTCTGTCGAACAGAGTGTGATAACGTGTCAGGCTGTCTTTGAGTCGTTTCTGGAGTTCTTTGGTCACGGTGATGTCGGTGAACATTTCCATGACGCAAACGATGTTGCCGATGTTGTCGCGAAGAGGTTTTGTGACGACCAGCATGTCGCGGGGCAGGCCCTTGCGGTCGAATATGACAATTTCCCGCGTCTGCTCCCTGCCGTCGCTGAATGTCACTTCTATAGGGCAGTCGGGGCACACGTGGTCCGTGCCCTTGTATACCTTGTAGCAGAACTCGCCGATGCGTTTGCCGAATTCTTTTTCAAACTTACTGTTTGCCTCGACTATCCGGAAATCGCGGTCCTGGATCGAGATATAGCAGGGCACCTCGTCGAAGAGTCTTTCACAAACAAGTTCGTGGACATCAAGTTTACCTGTGCCGTTTTCCGCCAGAGTTTCAGTTGCCATTCTTCACCTCCGGGTTACAATGGGCGCCGACACACGAATCCAGTGTCTCAGCCATTTCCGAATAATTACGTTATTACTCCAGTGCCCGGCCCCATTCTTCCACGCGGTCATTATTTCACGAACATTGTAAAGTCAAACCTTTTCGAGCAGCACACCCGATATTGTCTCGATCAGCACATCCGGATGAATCGGTTTTTCCACAAAGCCCTGGGGAGCGGGAATACCCTTATCTTCCAGGAATGCGTCGAAATCTATCTTCGGATCATCAATCTTCGTATAGCCTGAAACGATAACAACCGGGAGCTTTTTGTATTTCTCGTCTTTGCGAAGTTCCCAATACAGTTTTTCACCGGTTTTGTGGGGCAGGATCATATCGAGAGACACGAGGTCCGGGTTCTTGTCCCTGATAATCCTCATTCCCTGATTGGCATCCGGCGCTTCAAAAACCTCACAGCCGTTCTCTTTGAATATTTTGGTGAGGAATATTCTTACATCCGGTTCGTCGTCGATGACAAGAATCTTTTTACCGGCCAGAGGCATAGAGACTTCTTTCATAACCTTCGGCATTTTCGACGCCGGCACGACAAGCGCGTTTGCGACGAGGTTTACAAGCTGTGTCACCTTCATGTCGAGGTTATAATGCTTGATGAGGTCGGTGAGGCCGTCCACGCAGTTGTGGCAGGAAGTGACGACGATCTTCGCACCGGTGGCCCTGAGCTGTTCCGCCTTGATCTTGGCGGATTTCAGACGCATGGGCGCGTATTCCGACATGGACATCGCACCGCCGCCGCCTGTGCAGCAGTAGTTCCACTGCCGGTTGGGATACATCTCCTGGATGTCCGAGCATACGAGGCTCAGCACTTCGCGAGGCTCCTCGGTCATGCCGCAGCTGCGTGCGAAATTGCAGGAATCGTGATATGTGACTTTTTCGGAGTTCTTCGATTTGTCAACTTTTATTTTACCCTGCTTGATGTAGTCGAGCATCGTTATGACGGAACTTTCCATGGGGAAATCAAGGTCCATCTTTGCCCAGTTGGGCCCTTCGCATTTGGTGGACCTGTAGCCGTGTCCGCACTCGGAGATGACGACCTTATTGACCCCCAGTTCCTGGGCTGCTGTATACAGCCTGCTTGATGCGGCGGCACCCAGCGACGGGTCTCCCACAAACAGCCCGAAGTTCGTCATGTCCCAGCCTTCGCTGGGCATACACCAGTCGGCGCCGGCGAAATGAAATATCTCGGCGGCATCCGCTATAGAGCGCGGGTCGTACTTCGCTTCGCGCGGGTTGATGGTGTACATTATGTCAGCGCCTTTTTTATCTATCGGTATTTTTATGCTCGGGTCGTTGTGTTTGGACTGTAGTTCTTCTTCCATCCACTCGAGTGTATCCAGGTAGTCTTCCTTGAGTACACCCATCTGGTTGCCGATCTCCCACTGGTCTTTGGCCACCGCCCACACGCCCTCGGGCATGATGCCGACGGAATAGAGAAGATTGCGGGCCATGCCGTTGAACGTGGCCATGTCCACACCCATAGGGCATACGAGGGAACATCGGCGGCATCCAGTGCATTTGCCGAACACGACATCTTTTAGTTCCTCGAGTTCCTCGTCGGTGTAGATGCTTCTCGCGCCGACCCACCAGGGGATGACCTTGCCGGTCCAGTCCTCGTGCGCCTTGAAGAACTTGCGCAACTTGTCCGCCTTGTAGGGCGGTGCGAAGGTCGGGTCGTCCGGGTTCGCCAGCACATAGTGGCACTGGTCGATGCACTGTCCGCACTTTACGCAGGACTCCAGGGACAACATAATTTGCCGGCTCTTTGTTTTAGCTTTCATCAGGTCTACAACTTTTTGTGCTTTATATGATCTTGTTTTTCCCATTGCCGTCTCCTTAATTGTTTCTCGCGCACAGCGCGGGTCATCTTGCTTTCATCTTATCAATTCTCTTGAGCGGGTAGATACCCCTGTGCCCCATCGTCTGGCCGAAATGCCAGCGGGTGAAAGGATAAAAAATATAGTGCGATATTTTGCTGAACGGCACATAGATGAGGAAGAAGGCCGTCAGAAAATAATAAGCGATCAGCGGTATTTCATTCAGTTGAGTACTGGCGACCTGCGACGCGTCGAGCTGGCCGATGGCCACCGCGAACGCCGGTGCCTGGCCGATCACTAGGAAGCTGAACCCCACCCACACTACGAGGAGCGCCATTGAGAAGTAATCGTCCGGCGAACTTATCATGCGCATCACCGGTGAGAAAACCCGGCGCGCCAGCCGGTACAGGCCTACGATGAAACCGGCGGCATATATCACCTGAATCACTGCGATAGTGGCAGGGGCCGACAGCCACACCGGCCTGTATGAAAAGACAATCGTCATAGTGATGGACATCGCCACACATATATGAAAAATAACAAACTGCACGTACATCATAGGTTTTTCCCGATAACTGTTCAGGGTCCAGGGCATGGCGATGCTGAAGAGGGAATACCATGCGCCGGACTTCGAGGTCTGGTTCGCTTCGCCGGTGGGCGCCTGTCGGTCCTTACCCGCCGGATGCTTCAGTATCCATCTGATCTTGAAAGCGTACACCGTGCCCATAAACAACAGAACCCAGTGGAGTTGATGTACAGCGAACTCTACAAGCGGATTGATTTCATTTCCCATAATTTCTTGATGCTCCTTTTCTCAGAGATTTGCGACTTTTTCTTTAAAAGCGTTGAAGTCACGCTTGTCGACGACACAAATGATGATTTCCTCGAGAGTCGTGCCGCCCCGGATATGCTGCGTAATGGTGTCAATCATCACGCTGACGCAAACAGGCAGTGGCACACCGTAGAATCCTGTCCCCATGGGCGGCAGGGCCAGCGTCTTCAGTCCGTTTTTCTTTGCCGTCTTCAGTACATTTTCCATGCAGGTGCGGAGTTTTTTCTCGATGTCGGGTTCAAGAAACTTGGGGCCGCAGACATGAATAATATGCTCACAGTTCATCATGCCGGCGGTTGTAATGACACACTCGCCCATCCTGATGCTCCCGATTTTCTCAAGCTCTTTTTTAACCTCCAGCCCGCCCCGCATCTGGATCGCCGTGCCGTATCCCGTCCCGATATCAAGGTTCTCTCTCGCATAGTAGACAAACGCGTCTACCTTAAGCGCAGTAAGGTCTTCACGAAGAAGCTTTACTTTTGTACTTCCTACTTTTGTCTCTACAGGCTTTGTAAAAGCTGCAATGGACATTTGCCCGCCTCCTTTGGGTTTTTGGTGGATAGGAACATGCCGGGAATTTCTATCCAATTCCCGACTCGCGTCCCTGGAACAACATATTTCAAGCCGTGCTACTCCTGCACTACAGCAGGAACACAGGCAAGATCCTCCAGCGTATATCTCTTGAGTGTCGACGTGATACCATTGTTTATATCTTTCCATACTTCCAGGCATTCGCAGTAATCATGCCTTTCGCAGCAGGTGGGGTCGGATATGCAATCAATAATATTCACAGGTCCGTCGACTGCTTCCATAATGTCGATTATCCTGATTTCGGATGCGTGCCGCCCGAGCTTGTAGCCACCGTTCATACCCCACACGCTCTTGAGAAGCTGCGCATTTTTCAAGTGGATTGCAAGATGGGAAAGGTATCTTTTGGAGAGGTTCTGGCGCTCGGCGACATCTTTGAGAGGCACATTGTTTTCTTTACCATGAATCATAATATCCGCCATAAGCCTGACTGCGTATCTGACCCTGGTTTTTATCCTCAAAGTGTCTTCTCCGCCCCTATTGTAGTTATAGTTGCCATGGTGACCATAAAGACCATCGCTTCACTGGTCTTTATTCCAGAATATACATAATATCGCCAGGTGTCAATAAGTATGAAAAAATATTTCCGTATCGGTAACTTGCGTCGCGCCAATGATGAAAAAGACGCAAGGAGTAATCCTGTGAATATTATTCTTTATTTGCAATTGGCTCTGTTTCTCTTCAAGCGATCTCTTTACCTGAATGATCCTGTGCGATAAAATGCGTGCAGGTTCTGTGCAAAGTCTGCATCGACGCAGGTCATCGTTTCTTGTTTCTTCATAGGCTGTGCCTTCTTCAGTAAGACCGGTGTTTTTCAGAAAAAAGGTTGTTGTATAATGACAAAAAAAGTTGCGATATACACACTTGGCTGCAAGCTCAATCAGGTGGACAGTGAAGCGATAAGGGAAGCGTTCGAGCGGTCGGGCTACACAACAGTGCCTTTTCGTGAAGAGGCGGATGTTTACGTTGTGAACACGTGCTCGGTGACCGGAAAGACCGACCACCAGGCACGCCAGATGGTCAGGCGCGCGCTCAAGCACAAGGAGCGGTGCCCGGGGGTGCGCGTCGTTGTCGCGGGCTGCTATCCGCAGACACATCCGGAAGATGTGCGGCGGGAGCTTCCGGGGCTGGACCTCGTCGTCGGAAGCGCGCGAAAAGAGGAAATCCCGAACATGCTGGAGCAACTCGTAAGCAATGAGTCGGGACCTGTGCCGATGCCGGCGGTCCCCGACATTTTCGATGAACGCGAGTTCAGGCCGGCGCCGGTCGACTCGTTCGCGAATTACACGAAAGCGTTCCTGCGCATACACGAAGGCTGCAACAAGCGCTGTTCTTATTGCATCGTACCGTACGCGAGGGGCAGGAGCCGGAGCGCGCCGACTGGCGAAGTGATCGCCCAGGCCGAGCGTTTCGCCGCCAACGGCTACAGGGAAGTCGTGGTCGTCGGTATCCATATCGGGCGTTACGGGCTTGACCTCGAGCCGCGCACAACACTTGCAGCGCTGCTGCGCCGCTTATATGAAGTCGAGGGGCTCTCCCGCATCAGGCTAAGTTCCATAGACCCGAAAGAATTCAGCGAAGAACTGTTCGAGACACTCGATGCCGTGAGGGACAAACTCTGCGACCACTTCCACATTTCACTCCAGAGCGGAGACGACGGGATACTCAGGGCCATGAAACGCGACTACACTGCGGACGAGTTCGCGACAACGGTGTTGCGGCTACGGGACATGTTCCCGGATGTCAATGTGGGCGCGGATGTGATAGTAGGCTTTCCGGGCGAAACAGAAGCGGCGTTCGATGAAACATATAAACTTGCTGACAGACTTTCGCTGGGTTACATGCACGTATTTCGATACTCGAAGAGACCGGGCACGACGGCGGCGGAGATGCCCGGTCAGGTGCAGGAGGAAATCAAAAAGAACCGTAGCTTGAGAATGAGGGCTTTGCGCGGGGAACTGGCGGCGAGATTCCGGGCGCGTTTCATCGGCAGGGAGTTGGAAGTCCTTTTCGAGAAACGCCGCGACGGCAAAAACGGCCTGCTCACAGGTCTGACGAGAAATTATTTGCGCATATACGCGGAAGGTGACGATGAACTTATGGGTAAGTTGGTCGTCTGCCGGATCACTGAACCTGTCTCCGGTGGCCTGGGCGGCGAGGTTGTGATTATGCCCCATCTTCCGGGCGACAGTCCCGGAAGATGCGCGGGTCCTTATCGCGCCGTAAGCGGCTAACCCGGATTTCGTTGTGACCAACATCACACAGATTTGATTTAACTTTTCAGCAGATATTCGTATCATATAGGATATGAATATAATCATTCGCTTGAATCCTCACATGAATAGGCCACAGGTTTTTTGTTTGCAACAATTCATTCGAGTGCACAATAAAAATTTGCGGATGAATTTTTAAATCTTACGGGAAGGGGCGGCGGAAACGTCCTGTACAAAAGCATCAATCCGCATATTTTACCAATGCGGGTTAAGTGCCGATCCACCGGTGCGCGGTCAACATGGACACATTATTATTGACGGCGGCGGCAATATCGGTGCCGGAAGATGCTGATCCGCACTTCACGAACGCGAACCTGCATTTTATCTGCGGATCGCTCGTACTCCTCGGGACGCAAGTACGCTGACGAAACAAATGGATAACATGGAATCGGAAACCGGGCGGGTTTCAGGTCCGGAGAATGGCCTGCCCGCGGCGGAACCCCGCGAGGGAGCGGCGGTGGTCGAAGGCGCAGAAATGGGACGCCTGTATCTTCTGGCAATAAATGAAGAAGGTTTCGTGTTCGACCCGACGACCGGCGAGAGTTTTACCGTCAACAGTACGGGACTCGAAGTTCTGAAAGGGCTGAAGGAGAGAAAAACGATGGAGGAGATAGCCCTGAGACTGACGGAACTTTTTATCGTTGAGAAAGATGAGGCGGAGCGCGACGCGACCGACTTTGTCGACCAGTTGAGATACATCAAACTACTGTGAGGTGCAGCGTGAAAGACCTGATTATCGGCGTAACGGGAATCAACGCGGTCGACAATCCCGGCCCGGGTGTCGGGGTGGCGAGGTCGCTCCGGGAAGACAGTGAATTGAATGTGAAAGTCGTCGGCCTCGCATACGACGCGATGGAGCCGGGCATATATCTGGACTGGCTGATGGACAAGTCCTACATCATGCCTTACCCGTCCGGCGGGCGCGACGCCTACATGGAACGTCTCGCGTATATCAAGTCGACATACGGGCTGGATTTTGTCATCCCTTCGCTCGATGTCGAGCTGCCATTCTTCACAAAATATGGCGAAGAACTCGAAAATATGGGTATAAAAACGGTCGTGCCGACTATGGAGCAGTTCAGGCTCAGGGGCAAAGACCGCCTCGAGGATGTGGCGAAAACCATCGGCATAAGAATCCCGGCCACGAGAGTTGTTTCATCACACGAAGACTTGCAGTCCGCGCTGGACGAAATCGGATATCCGGTCATGATCAAGGGCGCGTTCTACAAAGCGTATTGCGCGTACACGTCGATGCAGGCGGCGAGCTACTACAACTCGATTGTCGCCGAATGGGGCTACCCGATAATAGTGCAGCAGATGGTGAAAGGCGAAGAGCTTAATGTTGTCGGACTGGGCGACGGCACGGGCGAAAATCTCGGCATGGTCGGCATAAAAAAGATGGGGGTCACTTCACTCGGCAAGATATGGACCGGCGTGACAATCAGGAACGAGGAGATGCTCGAAGCGGCGGCGAAGTTCATTTCCGAATATAAGTGGAAAGGCGCGTTCGAGCTTGAGTGCATGGTCGACAGCGGTGAGGTATACCTGATCGAGATCAACCCGAGGCTGCCCGCATGGTCGTTTTTCGCGACAGGAGTCGGTGTGAATCTCCCGTCGAACATGTTGCGCAGTGCGTTTGATATGCCTATCCCGAAGGCACGCGACTACGAGTCGGGCAAGCTCTATGTAAGGTACACTTATGAAGTTGTTACGGACATGAAACCATTTCAGGAAATAGTCACAACGGGGGAATACTGCCATGAAGATGCTGTATGAAAAACCGGTAATAAAGAGGCTGCGCACGGGCCTGATGAACAAGTATGGGAACAGTCCAGCGTATATGAAGAGGGTGTGTACGGAGATCGACGGGGTGACTGTCGACGAGCTGGCGAAAGAATACGGCTCGCCCCTGTTCGTATTCTCCGAGAAGGCGTTGCGGGCTAAGTTCCGCGAGGTGAGCGGCGCGTTCTCGACGCGCTACCCGGATGTCACATTCGGCTGGTCGTACAAAACCAATTACATCTCGGCCATCTGCGCCGTGATGCACCAGGAAGGCGCTATCGCCGAGGTCGTCTCGGGGATGGAATACGACAAGGCACGCAAGCTGGGCATCGCGGGCGAGGACATTATCTTCAACGGGCCGCACAAGTCGCCGGCCGCGCTGAGAACGGCTGTGCGCGAGGGGGCGATGATACACGTGGACCATCTCGACGAGATCGCGGACCTCGAGCAGATCGCCGCCGGGGAAGGCAGGCAGGTCGGCATCGGTATCCGCCTCAACATGGACACCGGCATCAAACCGCAGTGGTCGCGTTTCGGCTTCAACCTCGATTCCGGCCAGGCGATGGATGCCGTTAAGAGAATCTACTCGCGTGGGCACCTCAAAATCCGCGGTCTCCACTGTCATATCGGCACTTTCATTATGGAACCGAACGCATACGCGGTGGAAGTCGAGAAGATGGTCAGGTTCTCTTATGAACTTAAAGATAAGTTTAACTACGAAATCGAATACCTGGACATCGGCGGCGGGCTGCCCACAAAAAACCGGCTCAAAGGCATCTACCTGCCGCCTGATATTGCGATACCGTCAATCGACGAGTACGCGGAGCGGATAACAGACGCGCTCTACAACAGTCTCAGGCCGGGCGACACACCGAAGCTTATTCTCGAACCGGGCCGCGCAATGGTCGAGGAAGCAGGCTACCTGATATCCACTGTTATTGCGACAAAACGACTGCCCGACGGCCGACGCTCCTACATCATCGACGGCGGCATAAATGTCCTGTTCACATCCAACTGGTACAAGTTCAACATCGAGATGGACCGCGAAGTGAGCGGCCCCAACGAAAACTCGGTCATCTACGGACCCATGTGCATGAACATCGACGTGATCGACGAAAGCGTGCAACTTCCGCCTCTAAAGCGAGGCGTGCGCCTTATCATATCGCCGGTCGGCGCGTATAATGTGACGCAGTGGATGCAGTTCATCGAGTACAGGCCCAACGTGGTGCTGATTGGCGAGGACGGTCAGGTCGACGTTATACGCGAGGCGGAAGACCTCTCCGACATCGAACGCCGCGAACGACTGCCGGAAAGGCTGGTTCTCGACTGAGAAATGATAGTGCCATGTCACACTTTAAAATGCGCAAGATGTATAACCCGGATTTCTCACAAAGAAAACCGGAAAATCGCGATAACGCCTGTTCTACCGCGTTGCGGCGGCGATTCGGGATCGGTCACATACCTGACAGTATGCTCCCTCACCACTCATTTGCCGCGCCTTGTATTACAGGCATTCTCCCGATTTTTGCCCGCATTGGTGAAATATGCGGGATAAAGGCGAGGCACGGCGCACCCGCCCACTTTGATTGTTTTTTTCACTCGTTCCCAAGGTCCACCTTGCGAACGCAGGCTCCGGAAGCTACGGCTTTCACTTTGAAAATTTTTCGACTCAAAGCAACAAATAAGAGGTAAGTAACGATGACACAAACGCCGGGTCAACTTTCATTCGAGCCACCGGCTGGAACAGGTCAAAACGGGAACAATGAAGCCGGCCGGTTCTCGCCGGGCGCGCCGGGCGGCGAGTCCACCCTGTCGTCGCTCACAGCACGTTTCAACAACTCGACTCTCGCGCTCCACCTGACCGCCATCGTAAAAAGCTACTCGGAAATACTCTTCTTCAACAGCGCGCCAATCGGCCTTATCTTTTTCCTGATCACACTTTTCAATCCGAATATCGCCGTTTCGGGGATCATCTCCGTCATGGCCGCATACGCCTTCGCAAAGCTTATCAACATGGACGAAACCTTTCTCAATTCCGGCTTCTACACATACAACCCGCTGCTTTCGGGGCTCGCCGTCGGTTTTCTTTTCAAGCTTTCCATGCTCACTGTTTTCATCGTGATCACAGCCGGTATATTCACACTTCTGCTGTCCATAATGCTCAACAGTTTTTTCTATTACAACTTCAAACTGCCCATACTCAGCCTGCCTTTCGCGATCGTGGCGTCCGTCACATATCTGGCGTCGTCCAACTACGCGAACCTTTTTGCGGGCGGTTTCTACAGCCACTGGACATCAGGCCTGCAATGGTATCTGCCGCTCTGGCTCTCCGGTTTCTTCAAGTCGATGGGTACGATATTTCTTCTACCCTATGTTCTGCCCGGCATAGCGATTACGCTGGTAATACTGTGCTGCTCGCGAATACTTTTCATGCTCGCCGTGGTGGGCTATTACACAGGCACGATCATGACCGGCTGCCTCACGGGTTCGTTCGAACAGGCGTTCTCGAACATATTCCATTTCAATTACATATTGATTGCAATGGCGATAGGTGGCATCTTTCTCGTGCCGTCGGTCAGGAGCTACGCGCTTGCCATTGTCGCGGTTCTCGTGTCGACGTTGCTGCTCAAAGCGATGGAAGTTTTCTGGTCATACTATGGAATACCGGGCTTCACGATCCCGTTCAACTTCATCACGATGTCATTCGTCTATGTACTGGGAGTCGTGCACAATCCGATGGTGGCGAGATACATAAAATCGACACCGGAGGAAACGCTGGATTACTTTATCGCCGGCTCGCGGCGGTTCGGTGCCGCGGGATTGACGATCGCGCTGCCGTTCACCGGCAAATGGCATGTGTGGCAGGGCTTCGACGGAGAATGGACACACAGGGGGAGCTGGCGCCACGCTTATGATTTCATCATCGTCGACGCGGACGGTCGCAGCCGTCGCGACAGCGGCGGCGAACTCGAGGACTACTACGCTTACAGGAAAAGCGTTCTGTCGCCCATCCGCGGGCGCGTTGTCAAGGTCGTCGCGAATCTGCCGGACAACCCCATCGGCACGATCGACAAGTCCAACACATGGGGCAACCTTGTGATTATCAGGGACGAGCGCGCTTTCTATGTCGAGATATCGCACTTCGCGCACGATTCAATCAGGGTTGTCGAAGGACAGTGGGTCGAGAAAGGTGCGCTTCTGGGCAAATGCGGCAACTCGGGCTACTCGCCGCAGCCGCACATCCACGTTCAGGCGCAGGCCGCGGAGGGCGTCGGCTCGGCTACTATCCCCTTCACTTTCTCGAATTATCTCAAGGACAAAAAGTTTTTCGCCAACGGACTACCTGAAGAAAAAACAGAGATCGAGACACTTAACCCTGAAAAAAGCATTGAAACAAGGATGTCGTTTATGCTCGACGACAGTTTCGTGTATGATGTGTACAGGGCAGGTCGCAGGATAGATGAACTACGCCTGAAAGTGAAGATGGCGCCGGACGGAACATTTTATTTCGATTCCGGCAGGGGCCGCCTCTACTTCGGCAGGCATGAAGACACTTTCTATATCTATCACACACAGGGCGCAGACAAGTACCTGAAACACATATTCATGGCAGTGCCCAGGCTGCCGCTGCTGCAGATGAACGACATGTCATGGTGTGACCGCCTGCCGGTGGGGTCGGTCGTGACGGGGCCGCGCAGGGAGTTCTTCCTCTTCCTTAATTCCTTTAAGTTCGACCTCGCACGCGTCGATTGCCGCCTGCACTTTACCGGCAGAAACACTATCGAGGGCAGCGTCAGGTCGAAGACGCTCGGTGTCGACATAAAGACACATGTCGAACTCGACGATCAGGTCGGCTTCAAGAGAATCGTCGCCGGCGAATACGAATTCAGGAGAAACGAGAATGAAAAGATTCGCAAGTAATATCGCCATGGTCATAGCGCTTGTTTTCTTCGCTATGCCCGCCGCCGCGCTGGATACCACCACAACAACTACAACCAGCGGCATGATCTACCTTGTGCCTATCAGCTACGACAATTCGATCTATAAGGACAGCGCCGAAACATCCGGTTTCTATTTCTATCGCGGCATCGGCGACAACAGGTCTTATGAGTTTGGTATGGACATCACCAATATCGACTACTGGTCGGGCTATGACTACGACCAGCGCGACTACACGTTCGTACTCACAAATTATACAAAAGAAAAGAAAACCCGCTTCGGCGGTCATTTTGTTACCGCGAGCATCAACGAATATAACGTGATCACCCTGTTCGGCGGCACAGGGGACTACAGCCGCACCGACAGATACTCGCAGTTCGATCTCTACGTTTCTTCATACAACAATTTCGAGCCGAGCCTCATGGCCTTCCAGATTTCATACAAGGCCGGTCGGACTCTGAAATCGAAAAGGAACATTTATGCCCTTACGCAGTTAAACCTTATCAACCTTACCAAGAAAGCCGATCTCCACGAGCAGAATTATTTCTCCGCCGAGCAGTCATTCACGTTCTACCGGGACAAACTTACTACAACTGTTTCAGGATGGGTCGGCAAGCAGGCGTTCAGTGTCGGCAACGACGGCTTTGTTGTCAGCAACAAAGCGGAACTCCTGAGGGGCGGTTTCGGTGTGAAATTCAACTATGCTCTATCCGAGCTATACAGTCTCACGCTCGGCGCGAACCGGACACGTTTCGACGACACCAGCTCCGACAACACCGCCACATCAACAAGCTACACGCTCATGCTCGGGCATACGTTCAATTGATTGTTCCGTGTTATTTTTGAGCAACTGAAACTCGCGCGAATCAACGCGATTCGGCACGTTTTTCAATAACGCATAAGCCGGACAAACACAACAAGAAAGAGGGGTACATCATGAAACAACCGCAAAAGACAAACACATTATTCGACTC
This sequence comes from bacterium, assembly GCA_024278215.1. Lineage (GTDB taxonomy): Bacteria > UBP15 > UBA6099 > UBA6099 > JAJRTR01 > JAJRTR01. The sequence goes on along the minus strand of JAJRTR010000140.1, from coordinate 34,710 downwards.
GAAGTTTTTCGGACTCGCAATACTGCTCGGCGCTGCACTTCTTGTCTTCACAACTTCCAGCGTAACCCGTTCGCAAGACACGAAGCTCGCGGCAACCGACATACAGAATGCGTATTACGACTCCTATGACTACGAGAAGGACGGCGACTACGACGAAGCCATCGCCGCGCTGGACCCTGTCTACGAACTCTATTCCGACGGCTACACAGTCAACCTGCGTCTCGCCTGGCTCAACTACCTGAATAAGTCTTATGACGAATCGGTCGACTACTACAAGGCGGTGATCAAAACAGCGCCGGCATCGCTCGAAGCGAAAATCGGCTGCATGCTTCCCCTTCTTGCCCAGCAGAAATACAGCGATGTGGAACAGCTTGCATACCAGGTGCTGAGCGCCGACGACAACAACTATCTCGCCAGTCTGAGGCTTGCTTATTCGCTCAGAATGCAGGGAAAATACGAAACCGCCGAAAAACTCGTCAAAGAAATGCTCGCACTCTTCCCCACCGATGTCTCTTTCCTCACCGAACTCGCCCTGAACAAGGAAGCTCAGGAAGATTATGAGGCCGCCGACAGCATCTTCTGGTCTGTCCTCATTCTCGATCCCAACAACACCGAAGCGGCCGCCTATTTCTCCTATCCGGTGGATGAAGAGTAACCCTGCCGGGCGACACAAACCTGCGCCGTTGGAACATGCGGATTTTTGTCTGACGCTTGAATTATCAGGAACAGAAAAGATAGCTGGCGGGAATCAAACTAGTCACGTGGTTCGATAAAGTTGCTGCCGTCATGTGCCTGCATGTTTTTCTGGCGCAGAGTGCGGCTTATTTCGTTCAACAGTTCTTTGTCGTCGAATGGTTTGGTGAGGAAACGCTTTGCACCTGCGACAAATGAAGACAGCTTGGTGGATAATTCTTTTTTGCATGTGAGAACGATGATGGGAATGGAGCGTGTATTTTCGTTACCTGCGAGTTGCCTGCATACCTCAAGTCCGTCAATATCCGGCAACATCAGGTCGAGGAGGATCAAGTCGGGTTTTTCAGTCTTTGCGATCTTCACCCCGGTTTCCCCGTTGAAGGCCGCAAGAGGTGCATATCCTGCCCGGCTTAGAATATCTGAAATCATCTCGTTTGTATCGTGGTCATCTTCAACGACCAGCACATTTCTCTTTTGCTGTTGTTCTGTCATATTTAGTCCGGAATTGAAAATTATATATATATTTTAGTATTTTACGGAAATATATCAATGCAATCTTTAAAATAATTATTATTTCCTGTGGGCCGACATAATATGTTTATACGAGATCAGTTGATTATTTGAAGACTATCCTTTGATTTTATCAAACATTTCAATAATAATTTTATAATAATGAAAGATAGAGCCAATTGCAAAATTATGTTCGTAGCGAGGTCGAGCGAAATTGTTAAGAGCAAAGCGGAGGTGTAAAATCCTCGCAGGCGTACTTGTAGAGTACGTCGAGGACGATTTTATGCCGACAACGCAGCTATGGACAATAGCAGCCGACCGTAGCAGAATCAGAATTTTGCAATTGGCTCGATAGACTTGGGATTTTCCACAGAGAGGACAATAACAAAGATGAAACCGGCAGTAAGCCAGTGTCCGGTTTGCGACAGCGAACTGGTGATAACAAGGCTGACATGTAAGAAATGCGGTACTGCAATTGAAGGAGAATTCGGCCACGGTGTTTTTTCGACACTGGCGGATGAAGAATCGCGTTTTGTGGAACTGTTTGTGATCAGCCGCGGAAACATAAAAGAAATGGAAAAAAGGCTTGGGCTTTCCTATCCTACTGTGAGGAACAAGCTGGACCTGGTTATCGCAAAATTGTCGAATGCCAGGAAACCGGACCCCGAGACACTCAGGAAAAGGCGTCGCGAGATCATAGATTCAATAAAAAGGGGCGACCTTACTCCCGACGAAGGCGCCATGCTGCTCGAGGAGTTGTGACCGGGATTGTTTCCGGCACAAAAGACCAGAAGCGAAAGCCTCTGTGAATAGTTACAATTAGCCGTTGAACATAAAAATGCAGATACGCGGGAGATATGAACATGAGTGACAGCGAGGAAAAACTCGAGATACTGAACATGATAAAGGACGGCAATATAACGCCCGAGCAGGGTGTGCGGCTGATTGAAGCTCTGGACAAGTCCGAGAAAAAAGGTTCGTCCTGTGCAGAAAGCAAAGAAGAACTGCGATGGCTGAGTGTCGAGATGAGAGGGAAATCGTCCGGGAAGTACAAGAACCTGACACCGATACGCATACCGATGTCGCTGGTGAGGCTGTTTTTCAGGTTCATCCCGAAAGAGTCGTCTATCCCAGGTTCGGAATCGAGTCTGGAAGAGATTCTCGGCATGCTGGAAAAGGGCAAGCCCATAGACCTGTTCACAAATATCGGTGAAGACGGCAGGACACTCAGGATAACGGCGGAATGAGAGGAAGAGGGGAAAATGTACATAGTTGGAATCATACCGGCGCGCGGCGGCAGTAAAGGATTGCCGGGAAAAAATATAAAACCGATAAACGGCAAACCGATGATAGGCTATGTGATCGAGGCGGCGCGGGCGGCGGAGAAGCTCGACAGGGTGATAGTATCCACCGACGCGGACGACATCGCAGCCGTGGCGCGTGAGTTCGGGGCGGAGGTCGTCCGGCGGCCTGAAGATATTTCCGGCGATACCGCCGCCATCGAGGATTCGCTCCGTCATGTTGTGAGACACCTCGAGGCGCAGGAAGGTGTGAAGACTGATGTGGCGGTGTTGATGCAGACAAATGTCCCCGTGCGGAAACCGGGCGCAATTGATGAAATTATTGAAAAACTCGTGAATTCAGAATACGATTCCGTCGTGTCGGCATTCAGGGTAAACCAGAGGCCGGAGTGGATGAAGCGTGCAGACGAGAACGGCGCGCTCGTACCGTTCATGGAGTGCGGGGATTATCGCCGCCAACTGCTGCCCGACCTCTATCTGCTGGACGGGGCTGTAATGGCTGTCCGCGCATCCGTGCTGTTCGCCACGGAAGGGCGTACCGGCGTACACGTATACCTCGGCAGGAATGTCGGATTCGTGGAATATGATCGTATTTATTCGCTTGATGTGGATACGCCGGAAGATTATGAGATAGTCGAGCACGCGATGAACGATCTTAGCGCCCATTGAATATTTGCAACAATATGAGCAGCCTGAATCAAAGTAAAAACAGCACAAACAACAGTCGAGACGATATCTACATCCCATATCCCATAATAACTGGAAAGAGCGTGACATATCTTCGTTTGCACTTTTTATGAATTCTTCCTTTCAGGGTTTTCGTTCAGCCACGAATTACGATAATTCTGCTCGTTAGGGCCACCATAGCTGCGTTGTCGGCTCAAAATCGTCCTCGACGTACTCTACAAGTACGCCTGCGAGGATTTTACACCTCCGCCTTGCTCTGAACAATTACGCTCGACCTCGCTACGAACATAATGTTGCAATTGGCTCTTCTTGCGCGGCATTTCAATCGCGAGCTGCTAATGCCTGTATAAATCCCTGATTTAGGCCAAATATTGCATTGACACACAGCGAAATGAAAGATATACTTCAATTCATTATTGACCGGGTGGTCGGAAATTCCGACACTTCTGTCGTGTCAGATCTAATATGACGGATACGGATATGGAATAGAGACATCCACCTGAAGATTTAAACCATATATTTTCAATATGTAATGGCAGGTCGGGCAATAGATACTACATGTATGGATTAAAACTTGTACGAAATTTCTGACGGCGGAACAGGCCGAAAACACATGATTTACTGTTCAAGAGGAATAAGCCGGGAAATAGAGCAACAGAAGAAGAGGTTCTGAATGAAGGGTCTGATACTGTGCGCCGGTAAAGGCACTCGAATGAGGCCGATTACATATTCCCTTCCGAAACAACTGATACCAGTGGCTAATAAGCCGGTGATACACTATGCGTTCGAAGCGTTTGCCGGAGTGGGCATAAAAGAACTGGGCATCGTGGTGAGCGATAACCGCGGGGACATCGAACCTCTGCTCGGAGACGGTGCCGACCGGGGAATGAAGTTTACATATATAGACCAGCCAGAGACTAAAGGAATAGCCCACGCGGTGCTCTGCGCCGAAGACTTTGTCGGCGACGACACATTCCTGTTGTATCTGGGCGACAACCTGCTCCAGAAGGGTCTTACGGGGCTTGTCGACGCATACGGCAGGGGCGGGCAGGATGCCGCGATAATGCTCAAGGAAGTGCCGGAACCGCAGCATTTCGGTGTCGCGGAAGTCAAAGGCCCGCAGATTGTCAGCATAGAGGAGAAACCCCGGAAACCGAAGTCGAATCTTGCCGTGATCGGAGTGTATATCTTCAATCCGAAAGTGTTCAAGGCGGCGAAAAGCATCGAACCGTCGGCACGGGGCGAACTCGAGATCACGGATACAATATCACAGTTGATCAGGATGGGTTGCGAGGTGACGCACCATATCGTAGACGGCTGGTGGAAAGACACGGGCCGGAAGTCCGACATGATCGAGGCCAACAGGGCGATACTCGATGACGTGAAGGGCGAGATAAGAGGCAGGGTCGACGAGGCAAGCTCGCTCGCCGGCGAGATAGTTGTCGCGAGGGGGGCGCGGGTCGTGCGCAGCAGGATCAGCGGACCGGTGGTGATCGCGCGGGGCGCGGAAATAGTCGATTCATACGTTGGACCGTATACATCAATAGATACGAATGTAATAATAGAAAACAGTGAAATAGAAAACAGCATCGTGATGAACAGCACGACGATATCCGGCGTCAGCGCCAGGATCGAGTCGAGCCTTATCGGCAGCAATGTGGTGATTGAGAAATCGAAAGGCAGGCCCCGGGTCGTCGACATGGTAGTCGGCGACAGGTGCAGGCTGGCGTTGCCGTAGAGCCATGTAAGTATGAGGTGCGGGAACGGGGGCGCGCGGTCGGGGCTGCACAACTATCGTTAGCCCGGAGCAGGTTCCCAATATCTTAAATCCAGTCGCGGGAATGCGGCGTTTATAAGAGGAAATGCCATGAAAACATTCAGAAGAGCAGTTGATGTTCAAAAGAACAGCATAAAAAAAGGCGCATTAGCGCGACCGTTGTTAATGATTGCCGCGATTGTGGTTTTGTTATTGTCGGGGACTCCATGCGGCGCGGTCGAGCCGGTTTCTAAAGCAGCGGTAAGTAAAGAAACTCAGTTGAAGTTGCTCCGGCTCGATGAGGCAAAACTCTCGTTGCAGACAGAGCAGGACTTCTACGAAGATGCCCAGAAGAATTTAAAGGACCTCGAGGAATTGTATAACCTCGATGTCGTCAAGGGCAAGGAAGTCAGCGACGCCGATACGGAAATGAAGAATTCGGCCCGTAAACTGGAGCAGGCAAAGATTGATCTCGCGAAAACCGCTCTTTCATTCCTTCAGGATGCAACCCATATAACGCTTGTCGACGCATACCAGTATATCGACGAAGAAAACAACCGTCACATGGCATTAACGCTGAAAAACGATTCGGACCTGGAGCTTGCGAAGATAGGACTCGGCGAGGGGCTGCCCGAGGCAGGTATCAAGAAAGAAGATGTAGCCGGCCTGCTCACTATCGAAAACCTGTATGTTTCGATCAAAGTCGGCTCCACTGTCATCGGTGATCCTTTTGAAATAAAAGTAAAAAAGCTTCCGCTGAAAAAAAACGTGGACCTTGATTTTAAACTCAACAGCAATGCGGACGAAGTCAGTGTGATCCTGAAATATCACAACCAGGAAGATATCCGCAACATTCGCCTGGTGAAGAAATCCACTGTGGACATCGTCAGGGTTTCATCACTGCAATTCGCGCAGGAAGGCCAGCTGGGGACCTGGGTGGACTTCGGCATCGACCTTGAAAGACTCGCGGAAAACGAAAAGACATTCACGCTGGCAGTGGTTAATCTGCCCGAAAAATACCAGTACAAATATCAGGATAAAGGTAACCAGCTTTCACGTGTTAAATTCTCGCCCGGAATCACCAAACACTCGCTGACGCTCAAGGTCAATGTGCCCGACACGCTTCCCGCGAAGGAACTGAAGAAAGCAGTGCCTTTCTATGCGGTTGTCGGCGATGAAAAAGCGATTAAAACTGTTAAGGAATATGAAAAAGACAACCCCGGCGCTGTTCAGGAAGAAGGCCTGAAGGCCCTGAAGATAGGATTCGAGCGTCTCGAACTGACCCCCCGCGGCACAGGGAAATTCGAGATTTCACTCAACACGCTTTATTACGAGATCAAAGTCGGCGAAACCATCAACACGAAGATGACTATCAAAAACAGCGGCACTGTGAAACTGTCGAATATCCGGTTTGAAAAAGAACTTCCCTACGAGTGGAAGCTGAATTTTGATCCCGAGGAAGTCAAATCTCTACAACCGAGGAAAGAACAGGAAGTGCTGATCGCAATCCTGCCGCCCGACGATGTCGAGGTCGGTGAATTCGAGTTGCGAATAGAAGGCAGCACGGAATATGAGGGATCGACGATAAAATCGGACCAGAAGAACTTGAGAGTAAAAATCGAGGCCAAGACAAACCTCAAGGGACCGATCTTTATGGTGCTGGCATTACTGGGGTTCCTGATCATTATTGCAATAATCCTTGTCAGGGTCAGCCGGAGATAAATATACGTATCCTGAAGGCGGCCCGGGCTTCGGCAGGCCGAAACGAATCCGTTTGGAGCAGATATGGCGGTAGATATGAAAACGATAATGAGAAAAATGACTTCGATAGTTATTACCGTGCTGCTTATGGCGTGTTTCGCAGCACGCGCCGGCGCGGATTTCGAGGGCGTCGATGCGATAATCAAAGAACTCGACGAAAAGGTGCCGTCTCCACCGACGGTTCTAACGGTGGAGAAGTGCATAGAACTCGCGCTCGAAAACAACCCCGAACTCAAAAAACGTGTCGCGGCATTGAACGCTATCAAGGGCGACGAGATGATCGACCGGTCACGCTTCTTCTCACACCTGGATTTCATCGCCGGTTTCGACCGTGGGCAGGGCTCGGTGCTCAAGACCGTGAGTAATTATTCACACAACCCGCAAGCTGTCCTTTCAACGGCGTCTCCGGACGCAGCGGCAGGATTCGGCGTCTCGAGCAGCGGCAGCAGCTCGTCCGGGATCGACGCTTCCGCACTCGCTGGTGTCGACATGGACCAGGTTTCTTCCCTTGCGTCTCAGTACGGCATCGACATCAGCCAGTTCCTGAGGCCTTCGGGCGACTACTACAGGGCTGAGTCTTTAAGAAAACTCGAGCGTGTCGCCAACCAGACTATCCCCGGCACAGGCGTCGACGTGCAGGAACTCCAGGACCTTGTCGACAGCCTTAACGAAATCAACGATCTGCTCAGTTCGTCAACTACGACTTCCGACCGCACAAAAGCAGGCACAAAAGTGTCGCTTCGCTATTCGCGCCGATTGATCGAGTGGGGCCGCGACCCGTCCTCGCAGGTCGGCATAAGAAAGGTCCGCAGGACCGCCATAAGCAACTACGAGCAGAAACTGCGCGAAGTCATCCGGGATGTGAGGGTGGACTTCTTCACACTCCTGCTCAATCAACAACAGGTGAATGAAAGAAAAAAACTGCTCGAAGAATACAAGAAAAGACACTGGCAGCAGAAAAAACGCTTCGAGATCGCGCAGGATGTATCGCGCCTCGATGTGCTCACCGCCGAACTCGACGTGCTCAACGAGGAGGACAGTATCCGCCGCCTCGAACTTTCCGCCCTCGAAACGAAATATGAGTTGATGAAGATAATCGACATGCCCATCGCCGACGATGTAAAACTTGTGGGCGAGCTGCCCGAGTTCGATTTTACTGAAGAGGAAGTCGCCGAACTTGCTGTGAAAAACAGCTACGATGTGCAACTGACCGAAGGCGAAGTATGGGAATCCGAACGAGCCTACCAACAGCTTGCATGGGACTATAAACCGATATTTACCGCTAATATCGGCCTCGAAAACCGCAGGACGGCGGCGGCTTTCACCATAAATAATTCAAACCAGACTTACGGTCTCGATATGGGTGTCGAGCAATACATGAACATGCCCGCCTCACTCTCTACTTCGTCCAGCAGACAGGACCACAACTATTCACTCAGCGCCGGTGTCGTGTGGAACCTCTACGACAGCACTCAGAGAAAGGGAATAGATAAAGTTACACTCGAGAAACTCAACGAATCCCGTGAAGAACTGCGGAATCTCATCCTGCAGGAAGAACTCGACGCCCGGACGGCTTTTCGTAATTACAAAGAAACAAAAGATAAGCTCGACATGCAGAAGGCTATACTCGATATCTATGACAAGAGACTTAACATCACTCGCAAACTCAGGGAATACGACAGAGTCCAGCAGTTCGAGGTCGACAACTACCGCAACAGTTACTTTTCTCAGCTCGATAATGTCTTCAAGGAACAGGAAAACCTGATCACCGCGCAGGAGAACCTCAGGGCGCTCATGGGCCAGTTCGACTGATACGTTACGGTGTACGGATTGTCCCCTGCGGACAACGATCCCGGCGTAACGGAGATAAATATTTTATGGCGTCATTCCACTTGTTGCCATACGCAGACAGGAGCCTCCATGAGAAGATTCGCGATTATAGCCGTTTGTTGCTTAACAGTGATATTCACCGGCGTGGATCGCGGCGACGCTCGCCGGCCGGGCGGTGAACTCGGCTTCATCAGGCAGCCCGTATCCACTCGTCCCCAGATCGTAAAACCCAACGACTACATAACGGTCGACCTCGATATCGCAATTCACGACAAGTGCTCCTGCACGCTGCGGGTCTACCTGGAGAAGCCGACCGGCGAACGTATCATGCTGCCGGGCGTGACAAGAGACAGGCTGCCCGCAAAAGTGCCTGTTAAGGGCGGAACCGATGCCGACATCAGGGCTTACAGGTACAAAGCCTTGATACCGCAGGACACCGAATCTGGCCTGTATGGGCTTTATGTCGCGAAAGGCACAAGAGACGACCTCAGCCGCAGAGCTGTCGAAGTCGTCGCGGAATTCCCCGAATCTTATAACATACTTTACATATCCGACCCGCAGGTAGGTCGCGAACTCGACGCGAACACAACAAAAAAATACACACTGCTACTCGACCGCACGTTATCGGATATCGCGAAGATTGATCCTGCTGTTGTCATTATCACAGGCAACATCACAAGCGGGTCGCGCCCCGATGAAATAAAAAGATTTCTTGATTTCATCGACAAAATAAATGTGCCGACTTTCGTCGCGCCAGGCCTCGGAGATGCGGCGAATGATAACCTGGAAGCCTGTTTCGGACCTGCGAATTACAGTTTCATGCTAGGCGGTCATTTGTTCGTATCGCTGGATACACAGTCGGAGCATATCCTTGACGCTGATGATGAAACGGGCAGGATCAACTGGCTCGAAGGCGTACTCGGGGAACACGGGGACGCGCCGCTGAAAATCCTCTTTACGCAAAGATATGAAGATACGCCCGAAGCGCTTGTCGACGCGCTCAAGCCGCGGAGAATAGATTTATTATTAACGGGGAACGACAGCAGCAAGGATGTGCGGCAGGCCGGAGCGCCGCCTGTCGTCTTCGTCGACACACCTGCCTATGCCGACGGTTTTTATCGCATTATCAGAATTGTCGACAACAAGTATTCAGACGAAACGCTTGTGATTCCCAGCAGGCAAAGCAAGTATTTCATCAGCAATGACAACGCGCCCGCCGTTCCGGAGAAATAAAAAACAGGAAAAACAGGAAAAATAGGGACAGTTACCATTTATTGCTTAACCAACTAAGCTGGAAAATAAATGGGAACTGTCCCTATTTTCTCTATTTCCTCCTACTCGGACAGGCATACGATTAGTGGAATAAGTTTTGCTATCCTGGAGTAACGGCGCAGCTTCTTTTTTTCCGGATGGTAGTAGCGGTAAAAGTCGATAGCGGTGGGGAGTAGAACCATGGAATTAACCTTCCATCGGTCCGCTCCGAGAGCGCTTTGCAGCCGCAGCAGATCGCTGTTCGGATCGTCGTAGCCCTTCACTGTATAAAAAGCAGGCAGGAAAAAGTTCATCAGAACAATGCCCTTTAGGAATGGCCTGTCCTCGTCTATCAGCCGTGGATGTTTAGTAAGTATGTACTCGTTTGTCATGTTCTGAAAGAGTATTCCCGAGTATGAAAGCAGGGCGCTGTCGCGACTGCCGCCGGAAACAGGCCGGCCGTATTTGTCGACATAGGAGATGTCGCCCTTGGAAGTCTCCACCGGGTTGAAATCGTAGGTGACATCCGGCAACAGGGGAAGCAACATGTCTTTGCCTGTCCTGTGCGCGAAAAACAGGGAAAGGCCCAGCGTCATATCAGGCCCGTCGACAAATGTTCGCGAGTCGTTCCCCTTAAATTCAACGTCATGACCCAGCAGGCGCGCGTTTATCGTATGGCCTGCTTCATGTATCGCTATCGCCGCGAGACCACCCCTGAACACAGGCCATATATCCCCGTCGCCTGTAAGAAGATCAGCGTTTGAGCGTGGTGGAACAACAGGATTTACGTTGCCTCCGGACAGGCTCCCGATCAAACGCGCCGCAAGTTTTTTCGCCGCGTTTTCTATCGCGTGTTTTTTGACGCCGCGGCTTCGTATCCAGCCCGAGAAAAGCTCGCGCGGCCTGTTTCTATGTACTATGCTCTCGCTGAAAATACTGTGGCCCGCGATCTCGGCGGTCATCTCCGCCTCGATGCGTACATCCAGGGCGACCGCCGATGAAATACCTCCGGCGAGAAGCATCCCGCTGGGATTAACTTTCTTTTTCGATTCCGCTTCTTTAACACGAAACAGAATAGCGATATTATCCTTGTCGCCTTCGCCTCCAGCCGTGACGAAACCGTTTGCCTGCATTACCGATTCGATCTCAGCCCCGGCAGCCTGTCCGAATGCGTCGATCCATTTTCCTTCGACAGAAACAGAATAAGTATTGATTACCGCATGATTGCCGCCGTCCTCAAGCGCGCTGATTGCTGGTGTTGAAAGAACCGCGGCGACAAAAAACAAAACGGCCAAAAAAGAATTGGTTTTAGTTTTCATTTATTCCTGCACTTTCGACCGTGCTGCTTATCGGCAAAATATTGTTGAGTATCTTAAAGAGTATCTTCCGACTCGTCGTAGTGGGAGAGCACATTGTAGCCGGGCCAGAAGTCCGGTACTTCCGAGTGCAGCGGCCTGTACCATCGGCCACCCCGGCCCACAAGGCGAACCTTCTTGAGCGCGTCGAGGTCATCGAGCGGATTGCCTTCGACGAGAACGACATCCGACCTTTTTCCGACTTCGACGGAGCCGAGAAGCTTTTCCCGGCCGACAAGTTTCGCCGCATTTATTGTAGCTGCCTGGATAGCTTCGAGCTTTGTCATGCCGATGTGGTGGAGCCGTTTTATTTCGTCGGCAAGCTCACCCGGCCAGGCGACCACCGCGCCCAGGTCTGTCCCGGCGCACAGCGGCACACCCGCCTCGTACAGTTTTGTGGCGTTTCGCTCTGTTATAGCGGAATGTTTTCTGTTTGCGCGCCAGAAGCCGAACGACTTGTCGTATTTTTCCCCGTTAAAGTCGAGCCACGTATCGGCGATCCACTGGAGATGTTCCAGCGCATGATAGTCGAAGCGTTCTTTCGCGCGTTCGCTGTGCAGGAATCCTCTCTTTTCCTCGAGACGCGCCATGCTGTTCGAGATCGTCAAAGTCGGCACAACAACCACACCGCTGTCCTTGATCATGGCGATTTCCCGGTCGTTCATTTCCCGGTCGTAAACGACATGTTCGAGCGAATCGATATCCGCGCGCAGTATCTTCGGCACATCGTCCGCCCAGTTGTGATGCACAGCCACCTTCATATCGAGTTTGTGGGCGGTGCTGCATACAGCGTCAAAAACCTCGTCGGATATTGTCGGCATATTATTCTTTGAAAAGAAATCTCGTGTGAATGAAGTGTAGCCGACTTTTGCGACTTCCGCGCCGCATTTGTGGATATGGCGAACCATGGCCACGGCTTTTTTGACTGTGCGCAGATGCAACTTCGGTTGACCGGCTATCGCCGACAGAGGAAAGTACAACGGTGTTATGAACTCAGGGTATCCGCCTTTACAACTCAGCACCGGACCTGCCGCCACGATGTCGGGGCCGGCGATTTTTCCGGATTCGATTTTCGCTCTCATTCGATTCATCACATGTATCACCGCAAGCAGGTCCCTCACGCAGACGACGCCTGCCGCGAGTGTCGCCTCCATGTTGAGGCGCATCTGGTGCAACGACCACAGGCCGGGCAGCCCGTCCTGCTCGGATATAAACGGACTCAGTATGTGGGCGTGGCAGTTTATGAGGCCGGGGATCATCGTATAGCCTTGCCCGTCGATCACATCGCAATCTTCCCGCTTGGGGGCGGCATCCACATCCGCTATCACTCCTCCCGATGCGAACACATTCACAGTCTTGCTTATATCACCGTTTTTCACATCAAGAAGATCGACATTTTTTATAAGTGTTCTGTCTGTTGTCGTTTCCACTTTTTCAAGCATGTATCTGTTTCTGTCCTTTGTCTAAGTTGCTGTTGCAGGGTTTGCCTTCTCAAGAAAAACCGTCCGGGTTTTTCTGTTATGCGAGTTGCTGTTGCGCTTCGGAGTCGTCGACCGACGATTCATTTTTCCTGAGCGGCACCGTGAGGCGGGCTACAGTTCCCTGAAGCGAAATGCTTCTGACGGTGATGCTGCCGCCGATGTTGACGGCCGCCTGCCTTGTGATGGACATGCCGAGCCCTGTGCCCGAGTGGTCGTGTTTGCGTGCGTTGCGCGCGCGGCTGAACTCGTCGTAGATGCCGGGCATGAACTCCTCGGGTATGCCGATACCGCGGTCGACAATGATCACCATGCCCTTGTCATGCCACTTTTCGAGATGCACGGTTACCCTGCTTTCCGGGTTCGAATATATTATCGCGTTTGAAAGAAGATTCTGAACAGCCAGGCGAAAACTTTCGCGGTCTACATGCACGAGTATCGAATCGGCGGTCGGGGGTTCGAGGTCGACACTGACAAAATGTTTTTCGGCGAGCGGCCCGATTTCCTTGATCTCCGCTATAGTTTCGGCGATCATGTCGAAGGATTCGGGTTCGAGGTCTTTGCCTTTTTCGCGGGCGAGTTGCAGGAGCTTATTAGTGATCTCGAGCGCTTCGTTCGCGCGCCGGTTCGCCAGGCCGATCATCTCGAGTATCTTCCCTTCTTCCTTGACGTACCCCTCGAGTATCGTCCGCATTATACTTAGCATCGCGCTCAGGGGCGAGCGTATCTCGTGCCCCGACAGCCGCATAAACTGCGTTTTCGTCCTGTCGATCTCTATGAGACGGTCGTTTGCAAGCCGCATCTGCCGGTTCCATACTTCGAGTTTTTCTTTCAGTTCGGTCAGGTAGCGTTCCCTTCGGTAAATCATCATGGAAAGAGTAGATGCGACATAAGACATGGCGAAAAGCAGTCCGGATAAAATGATCATGTAGTGGAACACATAGCCGGGTTCGGCATAAGCGTTGTCGGGCGCGAAGGAACCCAGTGAATAATGAGGCAGGATACCTTTCATTTCGAGAATGGCGACTGCACCGACGAGCAATGTGCCCATGGCCGCCATGAAATAGCCGACCTTGCGCGGCACGAGCAGGTTGCCGATTACGATATGCAGAACGTAATAGAAAGCGAAAAAATTGCTGATCCCGCCGGTGAGGTGAATCATGCAGGCGAGCAATATGAAATCGACAGATATTTCTGAATATATCAGGCGGTTGAATTTCCACATCGGCGTGGTTTCATGATCGAAACGACGCCCGGCGTATGTAAATGTTACATTGAATATCGCAAGCAGCAGTACGGAAGACGCAAGCGCGGCGTAATGGAGCGGCAGCCTGTACAGAAACCACGCGGAAAGCATCGCGATACATGCGACGCCCACCGCGAACCAGCGCATCACGTGTATCCAGTGAAGCCTGTTGATCATCCGCTGTTTGAGATCGCTCTTCACATCGCTCGCACCGATGCGCAGGTGAGCGTGACTCAGTTCCATATTAAACCACCCGCTCCATTGTCTGACGAGCCAATTGCAAAATTACGATTCTGCTGCGGTTGGCTGCTGGTTGTCCATAGCTGCGTTGTCGGTACAAAATCGTTCTCGACGTACTCTACAAGTACGCCAGCGAGGATTTTACACCTCCTCCTTGCTCTGGATAATTTCGCTCGACCTCGCTACGAACATAATATTGCAATTGGCTCTGACATGTATTCTATATCATGTTGTCCCATAATAACCTGTCAGCACCACTAAGATCGTAACTTCAAATCAATTTTTTTGCAATTTCAGCGCTGCTACATGTATAGATTATCTCTTGACACCTTCCTTCTTCAACTGTAATGTGAGAGTATAGTTTCCGCAATAACAAAAAGGGGCCGAATAAATATGAAAAGAACCATCCAGTTTCCCGCATTTATCCTGATGCTGTTGATGCCGGTCGTGGCGCTTGCGCTGGATATCCCCGACAACATACCGTCGTGGCGCGGCATGGACAAGGAAGTGCTCGCTACCATACTCGAAAAGGGCGAACTCATATCCGTGGATTCCGTAGGAGAAGGCGGCATCGAGATGTGCAGCATAGGCATACTTGCCGATGCGCCCCCGGACAAACTCTGGCAGGTCGTCACCGATTTCAATGGCTACTCGACATTGATGCCCGATACGATGTTGACTAAAGAACTGAAGCGCGACGGGAACACTGTCGATGTCCGGTTCGAGATAAGCGTTCTAAAAATGAGTCTGATAAATATAAAGGCGAAATACACATTGCACTATAATCTGGAGCCGCCCCGCCGCGCTAATATCCACTGGGTGGAAGGCGACGTGAAGAACGTCGAAGGCTACTGGGAACTGTATCCCGTGGCCGACGGTAAGAAAACCGTTGCGATATACGCTATCACATCCGACCTGGCGTCGGTGAATCCGATTGTCGGCGGTGCGCTCGCCAGACAGCCCGCCACCGTGATGGCGATAAATCTGTCGAGCGCAATCGTTTTTGTCAAAGCTATAGTCGAGAAGGCACAGGGCAAACCACTATCTTACGCGCCCACAGGCTCGGAGCTGATGTGGAAAGGGATGGACAAGGCCGACTTGCTCAAACTGCTTGAAGGCGGTCGGGTGGGCTTCCTCTCACGCATCGGAGTCCGGGAGATCGCAACCGCCGCGGTGCTTGTGAATAAGAAACAGACTGATGTCTGGAAGATACTTACAGACTTCAAAGACTATGCCCGGCGCATACCGCAGATAACAAGGTCGCGCGTTCTGTCTGAAGATGAAAACGGCGCACGTGTGAAGATGAAAACCGAGATCATCAGGCTCGGTCCGATAAAAATCGCCACGCGGGGAATAAATATTTACTCCTTCGAGAAGCCTGATAAAATGACTACAACCGACGAAAAAAGCAAACGAAGCGATCTCTTCAATATCTGGGAACTCAAACCATTTGCGGACGGCGCGAAAACCGGGTTGTTCAACTCATCTGTCAGCGACATCAGCACCATGGGAGCAATTGCAAACATCATGCTCGACAAACTGCCCGCGCTCCAGGAGTCCATCGACCTTTCACAGGGCATGATCATCACTGATGAAATAAAAAAGTGGTGCGAATCCCGGTGAATCAAAACGGACTCAGGAGGATATTGCCGCTTTCTTTTTCTTTATCACCGCCGTTGTTATCCTTGAACTTACTTTTCTTCTTTTTTGTGTTGCCGCTTTTCCCCTTGTTTTTGCTTTTGAACGGATTGACGCCGGGCGGATATGTGCTGGGCGCGACATTCTTGCCGCCGCTTTTTTTGAGTTTATCAATGACGTCGGGAAACACGATGCGCAGTTCCTGGACTACCGCCAGCGGCACGATAGCTTCGCGAATAAGCCTGCCGTAAGAGAAGTGGCGTCCGACAAAAACCATTTCGAATTTGCCGACATAAAATCCGTCGCGGAATGCTTTTCCTTCGGTGCGTTCCGTGAGGCTGTCGAGTGTGCCCGCGTCGATGAAAACCCAGAGATTCGCGGGTGATTTTGAAAAGTATATTATCTGTGCTGTGCCGGGCGTGGGCAGTGAGCGGGGAAGCGTGTCTTTTTTCGGGACGACGATATTGTCTGTTCCCTTGATCAGTGTGAGCTGTTTATGCGGGTAGAACTCGCCCATTGCGTTAAGCATGCCGATTTCCGTAATATAGACCATACCGATAAACTCTTTGTCGCGTATTACGGGCAGTTCCTGGCCCTCGTATAAGGCAAGGTTTTTGTCTGTCATTACTGCAACGCGCATGCCGTCGCCCCATATACTGGCAGGATGCACGAAATCGAACTTACCGGTGTATCCCGGCAGCCCCTCCGCCGCGCCTGCTGCTGAGGCAATGGCTACAACGGCAATGAAAACAAGGCAATAAGCTAATCTTTCTGTTATTCTCAAAATTGCGTCTCCCGAGATAATTGCAATGCTATAAATCTTAAGTATAAGCAAAGAAGGGAGCTAATGAAAGCTCCCTTCTGTAAATGTCCGTTTTCCGTGCGCCCGATGTCATTCGCTCATATATGGTTCGAGGTTCATGTAGAGCCAGAAGAGTTCCGGCTTGACACCCGCCGCACTGAGCGCGGCGCTGAGTTCGGTTTTATTCGCTTCGCTTGCTTTCATGTCGTCGAGAACATTCTGCGCGATTGAAAACGCGCTTCCGACGGCGAGCTCATCCGTCGTGGGAATCGCTTTAAGATAATCCTCGATGCCGTCGACCACCGCGCGCAGTTTCGTAAGCGTGCCTTTTTCATAATGCGTTTCGATGAGGTGGATAACCTCCTCCTTGCCGGGGCAGGCGGAGTTGTTGACGGTGAATGTTATGCTGTTGAGACCGTTCAACTCGTAGCCGTATTCACAGTTGTTGTCCTTGTATTGATGATAAAGAGCGAGCGCTTCGGTGCTGGTTTCGGTAGTGAGATACCTGTTGAGAATAGTGAGAATCTGCTCGTCTGTCGGGTCCGCGGGGAGTTCTGCCTGGAGATCATGGGCGAGGCGCATAAGGTTTTCCGTCTTGTCGGAGTCGTCCATGTCGAGCGGGGCGAGCCCGTTCATCAGGTCGGCCTCGACATCAGTCTTGTCCCATTCGGTTACCCAGTTGTCCATGATGCCGCCCATCGACGAAGTGTCTTCAGACGACGCGCCCAGCGCGGCCACCACCAGCAGCAGACCCTCGACACCGTCGAGCGCCTGGCCGCTTGTCGCCTGTGCATCGTTGACAAACGAGTCGATCAGCACTCCGCGTATTACATCGTAGCCGCTTATAAGGCTGCCCATGTCTGTTTCTGAAATCAGCGTGGACAGCGCGGCGGCGTCGGCCTGTATCAGTTGAACAAGATTGCTTTTCAAGTATACGATTTTGCTTTCCACCGTCGAGTCGGCGAATGTTTCGCCCTTCTGGAGCGCAAGGCATTCGTCCTTTATCGCAACGCGTTTCCCAACTGTTGTGTCGTATGTTTTCTTCCATGCGGTGATAGCTCTCTGCATCTTCGATACGAGTTCCTGTATTTCCGTCTCGGTAAGAGAACTGAGGCTGACCTGGCCGTCCGAGAATATCTCGTAAATGACTTCGAGGTCGTCACGGTCTTCGTTGCGGGCCGTGTTTGCCATGTATTCGTAGTCGGTGCCGGTGCCCAGTTCAACCTTGTAAGCTATCTCGATAGACTCGATCAGATCTTTCACCGTGTCTACTGCTGTTGTTGTCGAAAGGATAGAGGAGAGTTCACCCGTCGCACAGGTTTTTTCCGATGTGTCCAGCGAACCGTCCGCAAGCGAGCAGACGCTGATGACGGAACTGATGTCGGACAGGAATGAGTCCGCGAGCGATGCGCTCGTGATAACTGATGAGATATCGTAGTTCTCGTTGTCGTACATATCGTCGATGATGGAAATTGTCGCGAGCGGTTTATCCGGAGCAAGGTCGAAGACGGCGGCCTTTCGCGTCGAGCCCGCGTCGCCGGTCAGCCCGGAAACGTCCGTGGCGAAATCATCCACCGCTGTTTTCAGGTTTTGCCCGGCAAGCTCGATAATTATGTCGATCGTGTTGCCGCTCCCGACATAGACTTGCACGTCGAAGTTCCCATTCGCGTCGGTCATGTCGCCAGGCGAGTTCAACTGTGTTTTCGCCGTGTCGCCTGCCTGGTAGACCAGCACAGACTGGTTTGCGCCGCCGGTGAATGTGCCGGCGACAGAGAAATAGTCGGCCGGATCGGGAAGGTCCAGTTCTTCCCTGTACGTTGCCTCGAGAGATTCCACAAGGTCTTTCACTGCCTGGGCGGCACTGGACGTTGCCGCTATGTCGTTGATTTTATCCGCTATGCAGGTTTTATCGTCATTGGAAAGTGAAGAAGTCGCAATGTTGCAGGTGCTCACCACGGTCTTCATGTCGGTCATAAACTGTGATGCGAGTGTCGAGGAGGTCAGCGCTGTTGTAATATCAACATTCTCACTGTCGAAAATATTGTCGAGCAGCGAAATGTCGGAAAGCGCTTCGCTCGGGATAAGATCGAATATTTTTGCTTTGCGTGTCGTGTCGGGGTCCCCGTTAACCGTTGTTTTATCGCTTGTAAGGTTGTCCACGGCCACCTTCAGGTTCTGCCCGACCAGTTCCACGATTATGTCCATTGTCGTTTTCGTTCCGAAGTCGATGCTCACAGTGTAATTGCCGTCGGCATCGGTCATGTCGCTCGAGGAGTTGAGCCGTGTCTTATCGGCATCTCCCGCCTCATATACAAGGACGGAGGCATTGGCTGTGGCGGCGGCGCTGCGGCCTGCAACACGGGATGCGGTTTCATTGAAATCTCCTGAAATGGTTACAACTTTATCTGCGCTTCCGCCTGTGGGAGCGGGTGTTGTGGCTGTAGTTCCACCGCCACCACCGCCGCAACCGGCAAGCGCCAGCGCAAAAGCAAACAGTAATGCTGCTAATACTTTTCCACGATTCTCCGTCTTTTTCATCAGAAACACCTCTCCGAGCGTATTTCCCCTATTAGGTTAGAGGGTTAGTATATTATTGATTCCTGCGCAAAAAGTCCGGTCTTACCATTCTGCTGCTTATTGTGGTCGTGATTGTGCATCAAAGTCTTTAACACTTGCGTGCGATAGTGTTAAATCGCCGATTGCCTAATAGCAACAAACACTTTTGCGCCGGAATCATTATTCAGTTCATAAAGTATTCCGCTTCTGCATTCGTCATCAACGCTGTTGTCCGTGCCCCAAAAAACAGTTCGAGCACAGCACACATAGTTTCTTTTAATACCGATGCAAGCATCGGAGAATTCTTTTCGATCAATAAACTTATTGTACATATTTTACCACGATATATGGTCTGATTCAAAATTTAAGTTTATTTCTAAAGAGCCAATTGCAAAATTCTGAACTCCGTCTGAACATATTTCTCGCGGAAACGGTTTGTGCAGGCACAAGTTGAGGCGGGGTACGGTGACTCCGCCCTACACTTTTATTATTTTTACGCTACCACATCTTACATCTTCTCTTTGTTGACATGGCACTACCTTTTATGAAAACGCACAAGTTCAGTTTATTTGTTATCTCCCTCTCCGCGGACTCTTTGGGTTGAAATTATGATTGGTCATAACCGTTCAGGATATTGGAAAATTGTATTTGGTTCATTTTAATAAAACATATATAATACCGCTATGGGTACGGGAGCATGT
Organism: bacterium; assembly: GCA_024278215.1. Lineage (GTDB taxonomy): Bacteria > UBP15 > UBA6099 > UBA6099 > JAJRTR01 > JAJRTR01. The sequence continues at coordinate 14,905 of JAJRTR010000140.1, read as the reverse complement.
GGAATAGATTGCGCGGTGTGCAGGCTGCACACGATGGGGTTGTGCAGTTCGTGCGGGAGCGGCACGTCGCTTGCCGGTGAGCGGAAAATCGCCGCCCAGCTCGACCTTTTCGGCATGGCCTGCACTATTCTCGAATGCGCTTCGGAGAAAAAGATTTCCTACTGCAACCGCGACTGCGGCAGCTTCCCCTGTGAACACTACAGGAAAGGTCCATACCCGTTTAGTGAAGGTTTTCTTTCGATGCAGGAGCGGCGGCGCGAGCAGAAAGAAACCACCTGCAAGCACGACATGCCGAAGGCCGTGTTGCATCTCTGGGACGAACTCGAGACACGCGACCGCGCCGAGGTCTGCAAACGCACCCTGGCGACGCCATCGGGCAACGGAGGCTACATTTTAAAAAGCCTTTGTGACACATGGGAAGTGGACGTCGAATCCACGACCGTCAAAAAGCAACAGGGCGGCAACGGCGGCGAGTGGGACAGGTTCGCCCCGTTTCTATGTCTCGTATACCTGACAAAAGGTGCGGGTGGCAAACCTTCCGGCGTCATGGCGGCACCGCGCGATGTGCTTCCGGGCCGCGACTTTTTCACAGGTGAACACCGCATCGAAACTCAGAACCTCGAAGATACTTTCGGACACGACACGGCGCTTTTCCTCGAATCCGCACAGGCGCTCGGCGGCGAGAAAACCGACCGCGGCGACGCTTCGGCTATCTTCAATATATTTCCCCGGCTGCCCGCCGAATATATCCTCTGGCTTGCCGACGACGAGTTCCCAGCGAAGGTCACTATCCTGCTCGACAAACAGTCGCTTTCCCTCTATCCGCTCGACGCGACGGATGTCGCGCTCAACATGCTCAACGAGCGGCTTGTCATGGTATCCCGCGATTTCCTTTGATCCTGTCGCGATTCACCTATAGAATAACATCTGAAATTGCGTGTCTTTTATATTTGCGTTATCGAACAGAATCAATAGTATTACAACCAACACCGGGAGGCCCCCCTATGGATTTCCAGTTGCCTGAGGACATAATCTCACTTCAGAAACTCGTGAAAGATTTCGTGAAGAAAGATGTCGAGCCGATAGCCGACAAAATCGACAAGGAAGAAATGTTCCCACGCGAAGCGATAAAAAAGGCCGGCGAGATCGGACTGCTCGGCGTACCGTTCCCTGTCGAGTACGGCGGCACGGGCCTGGGCGAACTCGGCTACTGCGTTCTTAACGAGGAACTGGCCTACTCGTCGGCGACAATGTGCACCGCTGTCGGCGCGCATATCGGCATAGCCGCGCAGTCGGTGTTCATCGGCGGCACCGAAGAGCAGAAAAAGAAGTACCTCGTGCCGCTTGCCACCGGCAAAAAACTGGGCGCGTTCGCACTCACCGAACCTACAGCCGGTTCGGACGCCGCCGGGATAAAAACAAAAGCCCGCCGTGTCGGCGACGAATATATTATCAACGGTTCGAAAATATGGATCACAAACGGCGGAGAAGCAGACATCATTGTTGTATACGCCAACGTGGAAAAAAACGCCGACAGTCGTGGCGGCATATCGGCGTTTATCGTCGAGAAAGACTTCCCCGGCTTCGCTGTCGGGACCATCGAGAAACACATGGGCATTCGCGGTTCGAGCACCGCCGAGCTTATCTTCGACGACATGCGCGTGCCGGCCGAAAACATGCTGGGCAACGAGGGCACCGGCTTCGTAGTGGCGATGAAAACGCTCAATCGCGGCCGTCTCGGGCTGGGCGCGGGCTGTGTCGGCATGGCGCAACGATGTCTGCATCTCAGTCAGGACTTCGCGCGACAACGCGTTCAGTTCGGGCAGCCGATTATCAAAACACAGGCTATTCAGTTCAAACTCGCCGACATGGCGACACAGATCGAGGCCGCGCGCCTTATGGTCTATCACGCTGCGTGGATGGCCGACCGGGGCATGAAACTGACGAAACATTCCGCGATGGTAAAACTTTTCTGCTCGAAGGCTGTAAACTTCTGCGCCTACGAGGCGGTCCAGATACACGGCGGTATGGGCTACATGACGGACTATCCCGTCGAGCGATTCTTCCGCGACGCCCGCATCACGGAAATATATGAAGGCACCAGCGAGATACAGAAACTCGTCATTGCTATGCAACTGATGCGCGAACGCAGACGCTGACGGCGGTGCGCAATAAACTTGTGAGCATGGGTCTGCAATATCACATGACATTCCGGAGAAATCAAATATGAAACAGATAAAAAGAATATCCTTAACCGCATTACTTTTAATCACGATGGCTGCTTCCGCAGCGATAGCCGCGAAGCAGTCCGTTGCAGTCGGCAGGTATCCGCAGAAAGTCGTGCACAAGTATCCGCTTGCGGGCAAAGTGCCTTCGCCTGCAATAAACACTTTCGCCATGTGCGGGGGAACCTTATATGCGGGCACGCAGGAGGGAATCGTATATTTCGACGGCAGTGAATGGAAAAAATCGGCGGCGACCGGTGTTTCGACCGGCATCACTCGGATCGAATGTGCGGAAAACGGACTTATCGTATCCGGGCTCGACGGACTGTTTCGTATATCAACCGGTGCGGCAGAGCCCGCCGAGCAGTTGTTCAACCGCGATGTCACTTCCTTCATCGACTGGAACGGCGGGTTTCTCGCCGGCACTTCCAAAGGTTTGTTCTGGATTAAAGACGGAAGGCACGAAAGAATCGATCTGTTCGGATCGAGCGCTGTCACGGCACTGGCGAAGGATGCCGACGGTAAGGCGTGGATCGGGTTCAACAACGGGCTTGCATCCTATGACGGGCGGTCCGTGACGGCATACCGACACGCCGACAATGCTCCGGGCCTCATCAGCAACAATGTGCGCGACTTGCTCGTGGACAAAGACGGCTACCTGTTTGTCGCCACATCGAAGGGCATCAGCAGGTTCGACAGGAAAACGCAATGGAAGAATATTACGGGAAAGAACGGCGGACTGCCCTACGAAAACGTTCTGTGCCTTGCGGGCGGCGGCGACCTGCTGTGGGTGGGCACGGCGATAGGCGCGGCGCGCTACAATGCGGGAGAATGGCAGTATCTCCAGGGTCTCGAATACATCCCCGACGACCGGGTTACAGCAATAATTGAAATGCCCGGCGGCGGCGCGTGGCTGGGAACTCCCGCAGGCGCGTCGCGCATAGAATACAGGATGATGACGCTCGCGGAGAAGGCGGAGAGCATGGAAGAAAAAACACGGCTTCGCCATGTTCGCCACGGCCTCGTATCGGACTCCGTGCTCGAAATCCCCGGCGATCTCGATTCGGTTTTTCTCAACACCAACGACAACGACGGGCTATGGACGTCGATGTATATCGCCGCCGAATGCTACCGCTATGCGGTGACGGGCGCGCCGGAAGCGAAGAAATTCGCCCGCGAGTCGCTCGAAGCACTCATGTTTCTCGAGACGGTGAACGAGATACCCGGTTTCATCTCACGTTCGTTCGCCGAACCCGACTATCCGCACGGCGGCGGCGAATGGAACCACATCACTTCCGACGGCAAATGGCGCTGGAAGGGCGACACCAGTTCCGATGAAATGGACGGCCACTTCTACGCTTATTCCGTATACTACGACGTGTGCGCGACCGAGTCCGAAAAAGAGGAAATCCGCGAGAAAGTGCGTCTCATCGCAGGCTATCTCGTCGACAACGACTACTTCCTCATCGACGCCGACGGCGAACCCACCACCTGGGGCCGCTGGAACCCACACTACCTTAACACTAAATTCCGTTTCCAGCGCAACCTCAACGCGCTCGAGATACTCTCCATCATGAAAACCGCCTACCACATCACAGGGGACAAAAAGTTCGCCGATGCTTACACCGACCTCGCGAAAAACCACAATTACGCGAAATATATGGTTAAACAGAAAAATAATCAGCCCGGCATGGCAAACCACTCGGACGACGAACTCGCTTTCCTCTCCTACTACCCGCTTTTGAAATATGAGCAGCATCCTTTCCTCCTCAAGTATTACCGCAAAAGCATCGTTCGTTCATGGAAAATCGAACAGCCCGAGCGAAACCCGCTCTTCAATTTCATATATGGCGCCGTGATGCCTGACGGCACGGATTTCGACATCAACGGCGCGATTTTCACGTTGAAGAGAATATCGCTCGACCTGATCTGGTGGGACCATCGAAACAGCCAGCGCGCGGATGTCGTCTTCAGGACATCGCTTGGCAGACACGGCGACAACCTCGCCCAAACACCGCTTCCGCCCGACGAGCGTTCCGTTATGAAATGGAACGAAAACCCATACAAACTCGACACGGGTTGCGGCGCGCGGCGCGAGGAAGCCGGCACATTCTGGCTGCTCCCATACTGGCTGGGACGCTACTACGGCTTCATCGTCGAGAAAGATTCTTGACGATATTAGACTGGATATTTAATAATAAATTATTAATAAAACGATTGACAAAAACCGGATTCTCTAATAATATTTGCAGTAGAGAGAAAATCTGTTATCGTTGCGGGCATAAGCCACCCGCATCGTTTCAGCATCAAAACTATTTTCCAAAACATAAAACTACTATTACGTCTATGGACATTGCATGCAGTGCCGCAGGCGATGCATTACTTATATTACACACCGCATAGAGAGAGAAAACGTTTGAGAATCGGCAGCATAAACGAACGTCAGTTTTTCAGGAACCTCACCGCCGCCGGTGGGCGGATTTCGTCTGCGATGGAAAAACTTTCCTCCGGACAGAAAGTTTCCCGTGCGGGGCAGGACCCCTCTGCTCATGGAATAATAAATACCATAAAATCCGAAAAAAGCGGCCTGACGATGGCCGAGCGCAATATCCAGGATGGCCTCAGTTTTCTTCAGATGAGGGATTCTGCCACGCAAAAAGTCGGAGACATCCTCGTAAGATTAAGGGACCTCGCCGTGCGTTCTGCAAATAGCGCTACGTTAAATGATAAGCAGCGCAGTGAAATGCAGGAAGAGGCTACCGCGCTGGTCAACGAAATAAACAGGATAAACGATGCCTCCAGATTCAACAACATGAAGGTTTTTAACCTCAATTTTGCGACTGTGCCGGGCTATGGAGGACCATTTGATACATCCCATCCCGGCCAGGTAAGCATGTCGGTGGATTTAGCATCGCTGGCCGCCCAGAACGGCGGAGTTGTAAACATATATGCATCGTGGTACGACGGTTTCGCGGCTTTTCCCGATCTGAATCTTGTTTCTCCCGATGGAACAGAAGCATTCGGATATCTTTACAGCACATATCCGCCCGGCGGAGTGGAGACTTATCTGGGCGGCGGCGGTGCGCAGTCGGTTTCGGGAGCGCCGGTCGACAGTGCAACACAGGTGGATTACTCGGGTTGGGGCGGCTATGTCGGCGCGGGTGGCTGGGACGAAGAGAGTTTCACTCTTACAAACCCGGCAGCCGGATCATGGACTATTATTATTGATAACGAACAGGTGCTGGACATCACCTTCGGCATTTTTTTCAACGAACCGGCTGTTGAACCCCAGGATAAAGATAATATCCAGATTGCGCCCAACACAAACAGCGACGCGCAATACAGTCTCGGCTTCTACGAAGTCGACTCGGTCGCGCTGGGAATAAACGCCAATGTCTCCACTGCGACCGATGCTGAAGCGTCGATTTCTTCCCTGGATTCTTCATTGCAGAAACTGGCGAACCGGCAGGTCGAGGACGGTGCCAGGATAAACGAACTCCAGCGCATGCTTAATGAAAACAGTGTCCAGACAACTAATATGTCCGACTCGCAATCACGTCTCCAGGACACTGACTATGCCGATGAGATCACCAGTATGACGAAATCGGTAATAACAGCGCAATCCGCCACAGCTATGATAAGCCACGAGATCGACAGGCTCAAAACCGCCGCCGGCACTCTCCTTGCCGAATTTTCCTGATTTTTCTTCCTTCTTTTTCCGACAATTCCACTCTTTTTTATTGCTTTTGCTTCATATTTGCAGCCCGATTGTCTAAAATAGCGCATGTTGTCCCGATCGGGGTATATGTGTTACTCCCATTGCGCGTTTTCACATGTAATGATGTGCTGATAAGGGCCTGAATATGATGATTAATAATATTGTAAATAAGCTCTTCACTGTATTTATCGTAATGCTGACAGTAGTCGCCAGGGCACACGCTGCGGAAAAGCGGATCGATCGTGTAGCCGATCCCGTGATTATCGCAGGCGCAAAACTCGAAAGCCTGCTCGGCGAAAATAATGAAAACATCAGGGTATATTCTTTCACAGACGGCAATATGCGCCCCGTCCCTTTCCAGATAGACGAGCGTGGCCCGGACGGCGACCTGGTTTTTCCGTTCGGCCCGCAAAAATCTGAGGATGTCGACAAAGGCCTTTTCGACAAGAACGACGAACTTGTAGTAATGATATCGGATTTCGGCGCACGGGCAGCGCCTGATTACTGGCCGCCGGGATATAATAAATTCGCCGAGATCACCGCCGTCGACCCGCTGAACGGCGCGACGGCACATCTCTACGCTTTCTCTTTCGACAACCCGCCACCGCGTTCGGACGTCGACTACGTCTCGATCTCCGAAGATGCCCGCACCGTAACCGCCTGGAATTACATTATCTCTTTCGGCAAAGAAGCGCCCATCGGGTTCGACTCGCTCGCTATCACCCCCGCAGGCGGCGGCAACGGCATAAATTCCGTCGACCGCCTGAAAATCCGCGTGAAAACCGTAATCCGCATGGTAAAAATCACCATCGAAAAATCGGAAGTCGATTTCACGAGCGACCTGCTTGCATATATCGATGGCCCGGTGCGCGTGATACGCAGAACCAATAATAAAATGGTCATATTCTGGAAAATCGCGAGTCCCGGATCGGTTATCAACAACATCTTTTACCGCGACTCGTTCGAGTTCCCCACAGAAGTGCAGGTGCCTTTCGACATCGGCTTGCTGGCGGAGTCGTTCCAGTTCCGTGTTATCACCGACGGCAATGAAAACCAGCGTGGAAAAGTTTTTATCAACGAGAACAATCCGGACGGCGTCGTATTCGACGGCGTAATGTCGGAAGCGGAGAAAAACCTCGACCTGTCGCCCTACAAGTGGTCGGTGGTCTATGGGACGGAAGAAGGCAGGCGCGGCGCATGGATCAACCGCCTTGAATTCGACAGCGAACTCGAGGCCGTGCCGTCGCTCTACTACATGGACGACATCACCGCCCTTCAGCCGCCCGAGAACACACCCGGCCAGTTCGGCGCGCTCGGCTACGATGTCGGCAAGATGGAGACAATCACAAAAGGAGTCTGGCGGCTCACCTCGATCATGTACAACTGCCCGGAATACGCGCGCGGCGACGAAATCGAATACCTGAACATCCTCGACCATCCGGTGGAGATAAGTGTGAAATGAAAATCAATACCGGCGCGGAAGCACGGGGAGTCAGTTATCCGGTGTGTCGTCGTTGAAATCCGGGGCGGAAGGCACTTCGCCCGGATTCTCGTCTTTCTGCCGGGCGAGAAGTGCGAACTCCCGGTACTGGCTCTCTGTGAGCACCCACAGGAGTTTGGATTGAATAAGTGTGGCGAAACTCGGGTCGTCCGCCGGGTCGAAAGACGGGTCCCAATATTGCATTTGCGAGGCCTGCTTCTCGATCTCCGCGAAAAATTCTTCGATCGCTTCGCGCTGGAGACCGGAAAGTTCGATGTCAAACAGCAGGTTTTTCAACGCAAGCAGACTTGGAAATACTTTTGATCGCTTTACACTCGGTATACTGCTCGAATCGTTCGAATCACTTTTTTCGTCAATCGTGATCTCGGTCCCGGCTTTTTTTATTCCCATAACTTTTTTATATTTGTCTACCTGCCCGGCGGAGAGTATCTTGCCCAGCCGGTTGTAAAACTCTTTCTGCATTGCCTGTTGTTTCTCAAAAGCGGCAGGGGGCTCGAGGTCCTGCATCTCCTTCAGGAGCCTGATTTTCTTCTGATAAAAAACATTAAACAGGTTTTGCAGGGATATAACCTGATTTTCGGTCAGTCCGAGATCAGCCTTGAGTGTTTCGATGGATAGTTTTTCGGAGGCTCCGCTACCGTTCTTTCCTGCTGTTGCCTGGACGCAGGTAAGAGCGGCTGAAAGAAAAAAAAGAAGCACTGCTATTTTAAAAGTTTTCATAAATAACCGTGAAAAGCGGTAAATATTCGCCATAGTGTCTGTTGCGACCGGCCACACGCAGACGACAATACTACCAGACATTTATATATACATATTATTATCATGTAACAGGCTATATATCTCAATGGTCGGCTGAGAAATATTATACACTGCACATAATAATAGTCGAGTGCAGAACAATAAACCGGAACACCTACTTTTGCGGCATTTTAGGTGTCTTGGGCGGTGATTTGTCACCGCCGGGGCCTTTCGGCCCCTTGGCTTTCGGTCCCTTATTCTTTGTGTTCTGGTGCATCTTTCTCCTGCGCTGTTCGATAAAAGCCCTTGTTTTTTCCTGGACGCTCGGCCACTCGACAATGAATTTCGCGCGCTGCTCCAGCGTAAGAATTTTTTCGAGTTTTTTGTTGAATCGGTCGTCTATCTCGATCTGTTTTTTCTTTATCTCCGTAAGCTTTGCAAGTTTCTGCTCGAGCTGCTCTTTCGCCTTTGTCGTTTTCTGGATATTCTCCAGTTCCTGCCGTGTCCGTACCATCTCCTGCGTGAGATCGGAGCGTTCGCGGAACTGGCGGCGCATCGCAAGCAAGAACTCGTCTTCCTTCTCAGCCGGAAGGTCGAGCTTGTCTGCTATTTCGATCGTCATCATCATCTCGATGCGACGGCGCAGTTTTTCGCGGTTGTCATTTTCCCTGATTTCCGCTTGTTTGCTGTTCATTGCCGGCTGACTGCCGTCGACCGGCCCCTTATCTGTCGCGTGTGCCGCAACGACGGCAAACGCCAGGAGCGCGGCGGATAAAATTATAATTGTTGCTCTTTTCATTTTTCTGCTCTCCTTACGAAACAATCCGTGGTGCGGATGTTCTTAATTCTTTTTCCATATCATCCATGCTGTCGAGGATGTTTTCAGCCTCATCCTCGGTGACTGATTCGAGCAAAATAAAAATACTGTCGTCTGTCGCTGCTGTCCGGCTGATGGTTTCATCGAGCCATGAGTAATCTTCGGACGTCATATCCGTTTCGCCTGGTACAATGTCTTTCCAGGCTATTTCAAGCTCGATATTTTCAAATTGTGACGGATCTGCCTCGATCTGCGCAAGGGCAAGTTCGAGAGCGAGCGACAGTTCGTCATTGGTGAGCGCTTCAAGCTTCACATCCTCTGTTTGCGCATTCTTAGGCGATTCGGACAACGCCGGACCGCTCTGCTGTCGCGTATGTCTTGTCGCAATGAAGCCCACAGCGAGAATAAGCATCGCCGCAAGCGCCGCAATTGCTTTCCAGCCGGTTGTCCGACTGCTGAATTCATATACACGGCCCGATTCCACCGGCTCCATGTTTTTCTCTTTAAGACTATCGAAAATCCTGTCGGCCAGGCTGTTCTCAAACTCTGCGGACGCCGCGGGCATATCGATGCTTCCGACTATGTCTATCACGGCCCTTGTTTCTTCCACCGCGCGGCGGCATTCGGCGCACTCGCGTATATGCTCCTCGAGCGCACCCACGGCGGCATACGGAAGCGACCCGTCGACATATTCCGTTATCATAAACCTGTAGTTCTCACACGAGCCCATTCTTCTTCATCTTCTTCCTCAGGTTTTCTATCCCGTAATGAAAGTTCACCTTCGCCGTCTGTTCCGTGCAATCAACTATCTTGCCTATTTCCCTGTAGCTCAGTTCGTGCAGTATCCGGAGCGTGACAACATTTCTCTGTTTTTCAGGCAGTTCCTCGATCAATTCCACTGCTTCGAGTGCTGCTTCGCTTTTAATAAATCTGCCGAGCGGCGATTCTTCCGGTGCCGGTTTCTGAGCCACCTCTTCGTTCAACTCGAGCACGGGTCTGCGTTTTCTGAGGAACGACCGGCTCTGGTTCATCGCTACCTGGTAGAGCCATGTTTTGAAACTCGCGTCTCCCCTGAACCCCGACAGTTTCTCGAAAGCTTTTGCAAACGCCTGTTGTGTGATCTCCTCCGCATCTTCAGGGTTTTTGACAAACCTCAGCGCAAGAAAGTATATTTCACGCTGATATTTATGCACAAGCGCATCAAAAGCACCTCTGTCACCGGCTTCGACCTTCTCAAGTAATATGCTGTCTTCCGGCATCTTTCTTTCCGGCCCTCACACCCTTATGACTCAGTTGTTAAGCATTGGTTAAAGATTATCTGTAAAAACCATCTATATTATATAGCGGCTGAACGAAAATTTACAAAAACCGATATGCGAAGATGTTCTGTACGGGATTTCACTACAATGTTTCAGTGTAGAAACTACACTATCATCCTGTTTTGCACTACATATTTTCTTCGAGAGAACGAGTATCATATAACTACAGGGTGATCAATGTGTGGGGGAATGTGAAGTCGGTACAGCAACTCACATAAATAATACGACTAAAGAAGATAAAAAAATGATTGAAGCAAGCCGGGATTATGAGAAATTCAGCAGGGAAAAAGGCGTTATACGGTAGTAGTTTCGGAAGAACTGAATATGAATTGGAAGATGTTATTGTCAGGCGTCTTGATATGTTTATAGGCATCTTCATATTCTCTGCTCTTGTATTAATCATGGCGATGGTGTTGGTAGTCGGGTGAATCCGGACATTTGACCGGAAAGCCTCGAAAAACAGGAAGAGCGCAACATGTAGAAATATAAAGACGACATCGTGTCAGGAGAAAGATAAAACACGATGCCAAGCTCAAGGGCTCGCTCAGGTGGAAGTCAACACAGTATCATCCGACCAGCAACAAGAGAGTGTGCTGGCCGGACAAAAGCAACCTGGTCCTCATCCCGGGGTTATGCAGGTTGCATGTTTTTTTGATTGTGAATTTTACCGTTAGCGAAAATATATTGTCGTTAGAGCCAATTGCAAAATTCTGATTCGGTTACGGTCGGCTGCAATTGTCAACAGTTGCGTTGTCGGCACAAAATCATCCTCGACGTACTTTACAAGTACACCTGCGGGGATTTTGCACCTCCGCCTTGCTTCCGACCAATTTCGCTCGACCTCGCTTCGAACATAATTTTGCAACTGGCTCGCTAAAACTTTATTGCGGAAGCCGGCGCTTCCGGCTTCATGCGTTCCCATGCAAGGGTGGGAACGTTGAACAGTCTTTTATCCTGAACCCAAACCCCGATATGTGCCATGAAGTTAAAGTATTCTTTCTTTTGAGCATGTTATTTCAAGAGTTCTGTTCTTTACCCGAACCCCGGCTTTACGGAGCAGGTTTTCGTTCAGACGCTATATGCCCATATAGTATTTTTTCGAGGGGTCCGCAATGCTTCTGAGAAGCACACGGCGTTCTGTAATATCTTCAATTATCGCGTTGCCGATGACATCGTCGACACGATAAATGGTGTTGTCGATTATTACCGAACAAACATGTTCGCCGGAGCAGGCTATGCCTGAAATTCCGGGGACGACGATGATGGCGGTATTGTTCGCGGCGGTCGGTCTTGCCGACCTGTTGCCGGTCGTCGCCTCACTTGCAGTCACTGCGCCAGCCGATGGTTTGCCGAAAGCCTGCTCTCTGAATATTTCACGAGCGATAGATTGCGGAAGCGCAATAAAGCGGTTCTTTGTTTCTTGTTTTGCATCGCCTCCGACCGCCGGGAGCGATGCCTGTTCGGTTACATCGTTTGAAACGGGTATAGTAGCCGCGGCGGCTCTCTCGATACCCGGTCCTACAACACTGCGCAATCTTTCTATCTCCACGGCAGTCCTTGAAAATGCAATCGGGAACGCCCATGCGGCGACACCGACAAATATCAGGCCTATGACAATATTTGCCAGTATGTCCGAAATATATTCATTCCTTTTTTTCTTTCTTTTTGTTCGAGGTAAGTATTCTAATATTTCTTCTTCATAATACGGACTTTTGCTGCGTTTCACGATAAAACAGTTGCCGCGAATCGCATTGTATTTCTGAGGCATATAAGTCGACATGGCCATCACGCTCCAGTACAGATTAAGAGCTGCTGTAGTTACGATTCATGATCCGGTTTGCGGACCGTTTGCCCCGATGTGCCGACGGATTTGTGTGTTCTCTCGTCTGTTCTTATTCCCCGGCTGCCGCGCTGTTTACGGCGCTTATAATAATGCTCTTATCTTTTATATACCACTTATATTAATGGGTGAAACGGAGTGTCTGCAATATTTATTCTTCTGCGTTATTCGGGTGAAAGCTGGAGATTTCAGTTTCGGAGTTCCCAAAGTGGACCTTGGGAACGAGGAACATTCTCTGAAGGTGAAACGCGAATTTCGGATACTCCGGTGCCCATCATTAACCCGGATTTCTCACAAAGAAATCCGGAAAATCGCGATAACGCCTGTTCTACTGCGTTGCGGCGGCGATTCGGGATCGGTCACACTACCTGCAGTATGCCCCCTCAATACAAAGTTGATACGACACTACAGGCTGATCGGGTAGGTGCCGTATTTGCGGGCGGCGCGGAACATGGCTATCGCGTTTTCCGCTTTGACGTCGGGGTGGATGGTGTTCGAACTGGAAAGTATGTAGCCGCCGCCGGGCGCCGCGACTCGGATGGTTTCCTTGACGACTTGCTCGACTTTTTCGGGCGTTTCGTCGCAAAGGAGTTCCTGGCAGTCGATGTTGCCCAGAAGACACACTTTCGCGCCTATCTTCGATTTTACTTCAGCGATGTCCATGCTCTGCGGCTGGATCGGGTGTATGCCGTCGATGCCGATCTCGAGCAGGTCGTCGATTATCGGCCAGAGGTTACCGTCCGAGTGTTTTATTATCAGGCTTCCCTTGTTGTGAACCGCCCGCACGATCTTTTCGTGATAAGGTTTGATGAATTCCCGGTACTGATTCGGCGACATCAGAGTTGTCTCGTTCATGGCGAGGTCGCCGTCCAGCACCACAGCGTCCGCGCCGGCTTCCACCGCGCCTTCAAAGGCCGCTATGAGAAAATCGGTGACAATATTCGCAAGCTCATGCACGAATGGCGGGTCGTCGAAGTAGTCCATGAAAAGATTCTGCATCCCGCCGCGCACCGCCCAGCTGAATTTGAATGTTCCCGAAAGCTGAAACACCAGCGCTTTGCTGTCACGGATGTGCGCTTTCGCCAGTTGCAGGCCTATGAAACTCGATGCGTTGGGCAACGGCGGTCGGTATGATTTCAAATCGGATTTCGTTTTTATCGGTCCCTCCATCACGACAGGTTCTCCGTGTGGCGAGACCTGCGAGACGACTCCCATCCTGTCCCTGACGAGATTTTCGCCGACAATTTCCCTGCCGAGGAACATGGGCATTGTTACGCCGTCGAAGTCGAGTTCGTCGACAATCAGCATCAGAGTTTGAAGCATTTTCATCAGTTCGTCGGGCGCCATCTCATGGACCATCTTCAGGGGGGGCAGGTCATCGGTGAAATGTTTCGCTATATTGATTATACTGGGTTCGTTTATGCCGAGGTCCCATATCGGAACCATATCCGGCTGCTCGTTTTTCAATGCTGTCAAGTATCTTTCTTTCCCCATAGTTTTCCTCCCACAGGTTTTTCTCATTATGCCGATCGAATTATCACCATATAGATTCTACCATAATTTGTTCCGAATGATTTGTTTCCCGGTGAATTGTTTTGAAGAAAAAAAACGGAGGGAGAGAATCGCCTCGTTTTTCTATTCAGGTTTTCTGCTATAATATCAGTATCGCGCCGTAAGCGACAACATGTTGTCGCTAAGCAGATGCAGATGATAAGGTGAACACGGAGTGTTCAGCCCCTGCGTTCCGGGTCGGAACCCAGGAACGATGAAAAACCGGTGTGGACAAGTGTGAGTGCGATGACTGTGTAAACGATGAAACCCTGTGTGCCGTGCTCAAACCGCATTTGTTTGGGCACGAAAATGCGACTTTTTGGTTCCCGGCTGCGCCGGGTTAGGGAATAAACAAGCTGGAGTATTATTTGACGCGAAATGAAGAAACCAACTACAGTCTGGTCGCGCGGCTGACGACACCGACACTCATTGCCCTTGTCTCCATTGCGTTCGTAAAATTTATGCTGACGAGAAGCGATCCGTTCGCGATAAACTTTTTCGGGCGCGGTATTGTAGTCGAAGGGTTGTTCCTGCCGAGTGTTGTGGTTGGCGTACTCTGGTTTATCGCCGTTGCCGCAAGCTCGAAGGTTGTACGCACGGCTGTATTGTTGTTGCCTCTCACATTAGCCGCTGTAATGGTTGTCTATAACGAATTAACTTTTAAAATCGAATATCCGATTGCGAACCGGGCGTGCGAATCGGACACTGCTTCCGGCTGGTGCAGGGACTGCAATCTGGTGCTTATCAGCATCGACACTCTGCGCGCCGACAACCTTGGCACCTACGGATATAACCGCGAGACAAGCCCATCGATAGATGCGCTCGCATCGCGCAGCGTCCTGTTTGAAAAGGCATACAGCGCGGCCCCGGCGACTCTCATTTCTCACACGACTATGTTCACAGGACTCAACCCCGGTGCGCACACGGCGCAGTACAAGTCCTATCATCCCGCTCCGGCATCCGCGCGTATGATAACTGAAACCCTCAAGTTCGAGGGCTACCGGACCGCCGGCTTTACAGGCGGTGCGCAGATCAGCCGGTTCTTCGGTTTTTCGCAGGGGTTCGACATCTACGACGATGCGGGCGGCGGCTTCAAAACGATCTGGCCCAAAGCGAAACAATGGCTCACTGCGAAACCCGCGGGAAAGTTCTTTCTCTTCCTGCACAGCTATGACGTGCATCATCCCTACGATCCG
>JAJRTR010000139.1 GCA_024278215.1 bacterium | reverse complement strand
GCTCCAGTCGCTCTCACAGGCCGCCGCCGCTTACAACGAAGCCCTCGACTATGCGAAAGACCGCATCCAGGGCGTCGACATCCTGAATATGAAGGACCCGAACGCGCCGCGCGTCGCCATAATCAAGCATCCCGACGTGCGCCGCAATCTCATGACGATGAAAGCTTACGTCGAAGCCAGCCGCGGGCTTCTCTATAAGGCTGCCTACTATGCTGATTTCGCATTACACAGCACGGACGAGAAAACAAAAAAGGAAGCTCAGGCATTCCTCGAACTTCTTACCCCGATATGTAAAGCATATTGCTCGGACGTGGCTTTCAAGACAACCGAAATCGGTATTCAGGTGCTTGGCGGATACGGCTACTGCGCCGAATACCCGCTCGAGCAGTATATGCGCGACGTGAAAATCTGCTCGATATACGAAGGAACAAACGGAATCCAGGCACTCGACCTTCTCGGACGCAAGATCGGCATGAAGGGTGGCATGGTGCTGATGAGCTATCTCATGGAGCTCAACGCTTTCATGATGAAGCATAAAGAAAGTGAAGCACTCGGTGCCAGCATTGCGATTCTCGAGGAGGCAAGAAACAAATTTGCCGGCATCACGGCCAAACTCGGCAAAATGGGCAAAGAAGACCCCTACTACCCCATCCTTTACGCTACACCGTTCCTCGAACTCTTCGCCGAAATAGTGTGCAGCTACATCCTGCTCGAACAGGCCGCCATCGCGGACGCGAAACTGACCGCCATATTCGATGAAAAAGGTGCCTCGGACGACGACAAGAAAAAAGAAGTCCTAAAGGACAGTTCGGAAGCTGCTTTCTATCACAACAAAATCAAAACAGCACAGTTCTATTGCTCGAACATCCTGCCCGGTGTCTTCGCAAAAGAATATGCTTTCAATACAGGCGACAGAAGCCCGCTGGAACTCGTGTTCGACTGACCCCGACACAAATATTACGCAACCAACAGAAAAAAGGAGCCCGAAAGGGGTCCTTTTTTTGTGTCCATTTTTATCCCGGATTTCTCACAGAGAAACCCGGAAAATCGGGAGAACGCCTATTCTACGCCCGTTGCGGCGGCGGGCGGCTCACCTGGCGGTCGAGTTATTCCCGATGAGCCGCCGCGCGGCGGTGCAGACCTGGTCGACCGTGATATCGTCGAGACACCTGCGGTGTTTACATTCGGGTACCGAGCAGGGGGCACAGTCGGTGTAGAGACATATTTCCGTTGTTTCGGGGCCGAGCAGCCCGAAGCGCTCGGGAAGGGTGGGGCCGTAGATGCCGACGCAAGGTACGCCGGCGGCGTCGGCGACATGAAGCGGTCCCGAGTCGTTGCCGACGATCACATTGCAACGTGCCATGAGTGCGGCGGAGTCGAGTATCGATTTTCTATTGAAGTCCTCGACCAGCGCGGGTGCGGACATCTTTCCTATTATATTTTCGATGATTTCCCTGTCGGCATCCGCCCCGAAAAAGATGATCTTGCAGCCTGATTCTTCGTAAAGTCTGTCGGCGAGTTGCGCGAAACTATCGGCCTTCCAGTTTCGGGAGTGGTGGCCTGCCGAGGGGATCATGCCCGCAAGCAGGCCGGTCTCGGATATGTCGTTCTCCGAGAAGAATCGAGCGGCATAAGCGGTGTTCTCATCCGGAATGGTGATCTCGAGTTCGACATTCGGATTGTCGATGCCCACGGCCCTTGCGAGGTCGAGGGACAGATCGCTGGTGTGCCGTTTATTGCGGTCGTGCGTATCAACAATAAAATCTGAGAACACACCACGCGAACTGTAGCCGACAATAAACCTCGGGCCGCCCAGGGAAAGGAACATAGAAGGAACGAACTTTCGCTGGGTGTCCACAATAAGATTGAATTTCTCTTGCCTGAGTTCGCGTATGAAGCCGATATGAGTTTTCAGAGAGCGCGTCTCGTAGAAATGGTAATCGAGCAGGCGGTCGATATAGGTGCAACTGTCGAAGACCGGTCGGACATAGTTGTGGAGAAGTTTGCCTATGAAAACGATCTCGGCATCGGGATGCGCCTGTCTGAATGCGCGGAAAAGCGGGATAATAAAGAGCAGATCGCCGAGTCCGGGCACACCGATATAAATGCCGATCTTATAAAGTTTTCCGATTGTGTCGGGATTCTTTTTTACGAATCTGAAAGGCATATCGAGTTATTTCTCCGATCATATTCATCTGTGTGCCATGCGGTTAAAGGGCTGCTATGAGAATGTGTTGTTTGAAAAGAAAGTGCGTGTTAAAAGCATTCAGCGAGTAACGTCGATGACAATTCCACGCTCTCCTATCAGGTCGTTTATCATATTGTTGAGATCAGCTTCAGTAATATCTTTGAAAGGGATTATCTTTGTCTGTTTGATAAGGTCTCCCGTTTCTTCGTGAATCATCTGGAGACGGATACCGTTGTTCTGCGCCCAGACCCGGATTTCATAAGGAGAATCCCTCATCTCCTGACGCCGGTTGAACTCGGTGACGGAACCGATAAGTACATCCCACAACTCGGGGTCGGGAAGTCGTTTGAACTCGGAATACATATTATTTGCATGTTTGCCGGGTTCCCTGTCGGTTGTGCTCGAGTCCCTGCGCACCTTCTTGCCTTCGACTCTTCGCGCGGGTGTTACTCCACTTTCGGTCTTGTCGGCGTAGTCGTCGCTTATAGACCTGATCGTTCTGGAAAACTGATCTCCCATAATATGCTCCCGTAGATGAGGAAATATCGAAATCGTGAGTTTTTCATGTTTATCGCATATAAGCGGTAGATTCTTCGGCACCGTCTCAGAATGATACACTTCTATCATACAGATTGTCGGCATGCCGAACGGAGTGAAGTGTCGCGCTTCACGACAAGACACAGGGCCTGTAAACAGTATAACTATTTTCAGGCCGGGCCACGCAAATATATAAATATAATGACTACCATAAATTTATATATAACAACGAAAAAATCAATAGAAACAGAAAATTTCGGTCTGGGTGTAAAGTCTTTCTCGAACGTGACGATATAGAAAATAGATGCCGAATGAGAACGGCACGGAAAACGCGGACATGGATGTCCGACAAACCACAATCAGGGAGGATTACTATGAGCGTAATCAACACAAACATTTCTTCAATGATCGGTCTCAACAATCTGAGGCTGACGAATCTCGGACTGAAAACATCACTTGAAAGACTCTCATCCGGGCTGCGTATCAACAAAGCCGCGGACGATCCGAGTGGTCTTGCCATCGCCAAGGGGATGGAAGCGCAGATAGGCGGAATCCGCACAGCGACACAAAATGCTGAAGACGGAATCAACCTGATCCACACTGCCGACGGCTCACTGGCCGAAACGCAGGACATCCTTATGAGGATGCGGGACCTCGCGGTCCGCGCCAGCAATGAGGCGACTCTCACAAGCGCAGACCTTCAGAGGCTCGACAACGAGATGACAAGCCTCAAGGCGGAAATCGAAAGAAAATCCCACGCGGTAACATTCAACACGAAGGTACTGTTCAGCGGAATTTTCTCCGGCGACCATGGGAGCCCCGCCAACGGCCAGCTCCTGCAGATCGGTCCGGACAACGGCGTCAACTTCAGGCTGACCATCAACATACCGAATCTGGGTGTCAGTGCCCTGGGTCTCAGCGCGGGAACCGCCGCCCAGGCGATCAGCTCCAACCGTGCCAACCTGAATGTTGTAACCAGCGCGCAGTTCGCAATCGACCAGGTGCAGAGCGCGATCAACCAGATATCGGACCTGAGGGCCAACCTCGGTATTCAGGAAAGACGCCTGTATCACATCATCGACGACCTGGCCGCAGAGGACATCAACATCTCCGCCGCAAAGAGCCGCATCTACGACGCGGACATGTCGGTCGAGATCAGCGAGTTCACAAGGCTCCAGATACTTCAGCAGAGCGGCACGGCGATTCTCGCACAGGCCAACGCACAGCCGCAGAGTGTGTTGCAGTTGCTCCAGTAGTTCCTTAACGGATAATAATCGTCACAAATTCCGCCGCTTACGGTTTTTCATACCTGTCACCGCGGCGAAACACTGAGAATAGAGCGCATAAATGGTAAACCTACTACTAATCAGAATTCCAACCCATCCGGCCTTAGCAGGCCGGGTGGATTTTGCGCCTTAAAAACAGACTGTAAGAGATAATAAACTCAATATAGATAAGTTATGGTGGAAATAATGAGCCCATAGGCATATAAAAAACATCCCTGGCATCGGCGGCCATGAGGGATTACAGAAAGACCTGATACGGGAGGAGTTGCGACACTTGTTCGTGCTTCTCCCGTTATGTGTTTGGGCAAGTTGCTGTACAGGGACAAAAAGAATATGAAGCAACAGGAACCGTTATCTGGGGGTCAGGACAATCGAAAATTTCTCTTCCTATCCATTATTCACTGTTGTTTTACAGTGGACGGTTAGCCCGCATATTTCGCTAATGCGGGCTAAAACCGGGAGAATGCCTGGGGTTATACAAGGCGCGGCAAGCGAGTGGTGAGGGAGCAGCCGGCCAGCCGGCCTCTTGCGCAAAATGCAGGTTTGTGACCGATCCCGAATCGCCGCCGCGACGCAGTAGAATAGGCGTTATTGTGATTTTCCGGATTTCTTTGTGAGAGATCCGGATTGGAAGCGATATATGTCGATCGAAAAGAGTGTCCCGGCTTTTGTGCCGGGGCCTGATATTTGAAAACACCACCCTTTATTCTGGTGGTAAAAGATACTGGATTTCCGCCTTCGCGTGAATGGCACGTCATTACGTACATGTCGCGTGGTGATTTTATAGGTGGAGTGAAGTTGTTTTTCACTATATATAACCCTACATGAAATACGACAGGGTATTGGTGTCGGGAATAAAGATAAATTTTGAATAAAGATAAAGAACAGGAAGTGATGTTTAAGGGTATATTGATTAAACGCACATAGGGTTTTACAGCCTTTATTTCATTGTTCTCAAATATGAGCGGTTATATCGTAGATTATTTGCATAATCGCATGTTTCGGGAATAGACAGAAGCCTATATGAAGTATATGTAGAAGGGTTTAGTTCAGGTGTTATCGGTATACACCGAAGTGCCTGAGTTAAAAGTATATATGCGCTATGCAGGTGAAATAGCAACTTGAGATTGCTGAATTGCAAAAGCGTGCATAGTTATCATCGCTTAGGGGAGGTGTTTTGGAATACCTGTTAACGTCAGGAGGCAAGTGTATACACCGGATACGGATATTCGGTACGGCAAAAACTAAGGATGGAGAAATTGAAAAATGACAATTATTAACACAAACATTAGCGCAATGATAGGTCTTAACAACCTGAGACTGACGAATGTCGGGCTGAAAACATCGCTCGAGAGGCTCTCGTCCGGGCTGCGTATCAACAAAGCGGCGGATGACCCCAGTGGACTTGCGATAGCAGAAGGAATGCAGGCCCAGTTGGGTGGGATAAGAACTGCGGTTCAGAATGCGGAAGATGGAGTAAACCTGATTCATACGGCCGACGGCTCACTGGCCGAAACGCAGGACATCCTTATGCGGATGCGGGACCTCGCGGTACGTGCCAGCAATGAGGCGACCCTCACAAGCGCGGACCTTCAAAGGCTCGACAACGAGATGGCAAGCCTCAAGGCGGAGATCGAACGCAAATCCCACGCGGTAACATTCAACACGAAGGTACTGTTCAGCGGATTATACTCCGGCAATCAGGGAACGGCGGCAAATGGACAGGTGTTGCAGATAGGCGCAGACAACGGTGCCCTTCTTCGCCTGACCATCAACATACCGAATCTGGGTGTCAGCTCACTGCTGCTCAGCGCGGGAACCGCCGCCCAGGCGATCAGCTCCAACCGCGCCAACCTGAATGCTGTAACCAGCGCGCAGTTCGCCATCGACCAGGTGCAGAGCGCCATCAACCAGATATCGGACCTGAGAGCCAATCTTGGAATCCAGGAACGACGCATTTATCACATCATAGATGACCTGAACACAACAGACATCAATATTTCCGCCGCCAAGAGTCGCATTATGGACGCGGACATGGCAAAGGAGATCAGCGAATTCACGAGGCTCCAGATACTCCAGCAGAGCGGCACGGCGATCCTGGCCCAGGCAAACGCGCAGCCGCAGAGTGTGTTGCAGCTTATGCAGTAAATCCGCCCTTTTTAAGAAGGGTATCAACAATATAGCGATATCAGCCGTTCACGGAGCCGGTTATTTGTAGATTTCCGGGGGCATCTGAAATTCGGAAATCGTATTCCGAAACTCCCACGCACACGGAATGCCGGTGATACCGGCAGGTGTGTGGAAACCGCCATGTGGACGGTTGAAGGCATTGAATATTTCCGGCTGGATGTCATGCCGGATAATATAGCGCGGCCTGCGGGTGTGTGTAGTTTAAGGAACACAGTGTTTTTTCAGGATCCTGATCCTACTGGAACTTGCAAGAACACCCGTATGGGTCGCCGGGCATAACGGTATATTTGTGGGCTGAAGCCTGTGAATGATACCGGTCGCTTATGAAATGAAGCCTGAACGACGGTGAACTTGAGCTATGCCTGCACGTGAGCGTTTTTGAAAACGCGCACCGAAAACGCTTCGACGATGTCGGGGTGGCTTCAGTGAACACCTGTTGTTTCAGCACAGGCCGGGTTTCATATTGGGACAGTTATGTCCGTAGCGTCTGCGCCGTGTTTTGCGATAGGGCGCGGTCGAAAATTACTATTCAAGCCACACCGAAAGATTAGCGCAAGAAGTTAAAGTAGTTGCGAGGGTGCGGCAGGGTAGGGTGTTGGCCCACATCTACCCGGAAATAGGAGGCACAGTTCGGAAGCACCGAACGGGCAGGATATGGACATCCTGTCGGCTAAAACCAGGATGGAGGATTTTGATTTGACTGTTATCAACACGAACATCAGTGCAATGATCGGCCTCAACAACTTGAGGCTGACGAACCTGGGACTGAGAACGTCCCTTGAAAGACTGTCCTCGGGACTGCAGATCAACAAGTCTGCGGACAACCCGAGCGGACTTGCGATAGCGGAAGGAATGCAGGCCCAGATAGGTGGTACGAGAGTCGCGATCCAGAATGCTGAAGACGGTGTAAACCTGATTCACACAGTAGATGGCTCACTTGCGGAAACACAGGATATGCTCCTGCGAATGCGCGACCTTGCGGTCCGTGCCAGCAATGAGGCGACACTCACAAGCGCAGACCTTCAAAGGCTCGACAACGAGATGACAAGCCTCAAGGCGGAGATCGAACGCAAATCCCACGCAGTGACATTCAACACGAAGGTTGTGTTCAGCGGATTGTTCTCGGGCAATCAGGGAACGGCGGCAAATGGACAGGTGTTGCAGATAGGCGCGGACAACGGCGCCCTTCTTCGCCTGACCATCAACATACCGAACCTCGGAGTCAGCTCACTGCTGCTCAGTGCGGGAACCGCCGCCCAGGCGATCAGCTCCAACCGCGCCAACCTGAATGTTGTAACCAGCGCGCAGTTCGCCATCGACCAGGTGCAAAGCGCCATCAACCAGATTTCCGATCTTCGCGCGAACCTTGGCATTCAGGAACGACGTATTTACCACATAATCGACGACCTGAACACAACGGATATCAACATTTCCGCCGCCAAGAGCCGCATTATGGATGCGGACATGGCAAAGGAGATCAGCGAGTTCACAAGGCTCCAGATACTCCAGCAGAGCGGTACGTCGATTCTCGCACAGGCCAACGCGCAACCACAGTCCGTACTGCAATTGTTGCAGTAACAGTATTTCAAGCCGGTGTCCGGTTTATACGGGACGGCATTTAAAGAGTGCGCGCTTAAAAAGATGCCAGGCCCGGTGGATGCGTCGGAACTGCGGCAACAGTGTTCTTTGAGGTTTTTATGGAGGAATTTCAGAGCCATGCTGTTGTCGGAATTATGCAGTTTCGAGGTAATACAGCCACGTTTTTGCATCCCGCGTTTTCGGGCGGCGGGCTTGCAGGGCCGGACGTACTGTTGACATGCGATGTGTTGTCTGTTGATTCGCAGCACTGCCGCGACCACTGGAGAGGAAAGCATCCTCCCGGCGGACACACATTTTGATGTAATGGGACCGGTTAGTTTTCAGCACCTCATTCCCGATCGTATATGGGTGAGGATATGCACAACAGACGATTGCCACACGAACAGCGGCACGTGAAAAGTGGGAATGGCTGAAGTATCCTGCTGTGCCGAATATTAGAGTGGTGATTAAGAATAAATAGTAATAATGCGGTGATCCGGGTGCCCGGTTTCGGATCGGCGCTGGGTGATGTGTTGGCACACATCCGCCCAGAAAATAGGAGGAAATGCCTGGAATGTCCCCAGGTGAGCCGTATATGGATATACGGCATGGCTAATACCATACATGGATGGAGGGACATTATTTTGACTATTATCAACACGAATATCAGCGCAATGATAGGCCTCAACAACCTGAGACTGACGAACCTGGGGCTGCGCACCTCACTGGAGAGATTGTCCTCCGGACTACAGATCAACAAAGCCGCCGACAATCCGAGTGGATTGGCGATAGCAGAGAGCATGGCTGCCCAGATAGGCGGCACGAGAGTCGCAATTCAGAATGCTGAAGACGGTGTAAACCTGATTCACACAGTAGACGGCTCACTTGCGGAAACACAGGATATGCTCCTGCGAATGCGCGACCTTGCGGTCCGCGCAAGCAATGAGGCGACACTTACAAGCGCAGACCTTGGAAGGCTCGACAACGAGATGGCAAGCCTCAAGGCGGAGATCGAACGTAAATCCCACGCAGTGACATTCAACACGAAGGTTATGTTCAGTGGATTGTACTCCGGCGGCGGCGCAAATGGGCTGGTGTTGCAGATCGGCGCGGACAACGGCGCTCTGCTTCGCCTGACCATCAACATACCGAACCTGGGTGTCAGCTCACTGCTGCTCAGCGCGGGAACCGCCGCCCAGGCGATCAGCTCCAACCGCGCCAACCTGAATGCTGTAACCAGCGCGCAGTTCGCCATCGACCAGGTGCAAAGCGCCATCAACCAGATTTCAGATCTTCGCGCAAACCTTGGTATTCAGGAACGACGCATCTACAGTGTTATCGATGATCTTAACACCACAGAGATCAACATAACTGCCGCCAAGAGCCGCATTATGGACGCGGACATGGCAAAGGAGATCAGCGAGTTCACAAGACTCCAGATACTCCAGCAGAGCGGCACGGCGATTCTGGCCCAGGCCAACGCACAACCACAGTCCATATTGCAACTGTTCCAGTAGAACATTAGGCTTCTGTTGCAAATGGTATTATTTGGTGGTTCTTATTGCGCTTATTCAAGTGCATGTAAGGAGGATGCAACGGCTGCAATGCCGGGGATGAAGACAAACCTGTTTAAGGATGTCGGCGTGTAACATTTTTGCAATGTCGTGACTATGACGATTTGTTTTTGTCGCAGTCCAGAAGCAGCCGTTAGGCTGAAAACAGTACAGCCCCGCACAAGCGGGGCTGTACTTTGTTAATACCCCCTCGCGGTGATAATACCGGGATGCGCCCATAGCCCGGATTTCTCACAAAGAAATCCGGAAAATCACGATAGCGCCTGTTCTACTGCGTTGCGTCGGCGATTCGGGATCGGTCACATACCTGCAGTATGCTCCCTCACCACTCACTTGCCGCGCCCTGTATTACAGGTATTCTCCTGATTTTTGTCCCCCATTGGTGAAATATGCGGGATAGAAGTAATATCATTACGCAGCACGCCGGGATCGACATGGATTGCCCGCATTGGTGAAATATGCGGATTAATGAGTTTCTCATTATTCTGGATATAGATCGTTTGATGTTGTCGAGCGCGAGTGCCGCGAATCCGCCTGCTTCATCGACGTTACATCGCTGGAGGTTATGATGAAATTACCAGAAACTATTTATAAGACAGCGATAGTGTTGCCTCTGATTATGTGTGCCATGCTGCTCGTGACACCCGGCCAGGTGTGCGACAATGCCGGATGGTCCAGCACGTGCGTTATCATTGCGCAGGCGCTGGAGACAACCAGAGAAACGCCGGCGCACACAGGGGGGCAGGGCGGTGTCGATATTCATGAAGCCGAAGCGAACAGGGCACACAGCGCGGAGGCAGCCGATGAAGAGTCCGTATATGGAGTAGCTGCCGAACATGACGGATACGGACCCAGGAAAATGTCAATCCTGTGGCTCATTCCTTTCATCTGCTTACTGATTTCAATTGCCGTTATTCCGTTGATCAGCGGCACCTGGTGGCACCACAACTTCCCGAAAGTCAGTCTCTTGCTGGGCGCGCCGATGGTCGTACTTATGTTCTGGCTGCTCCAGATGAAAACCATCCATACATTTGTCGAATACTGTTCATTTATCGTGCTTGTCGGATCGCTGTTTGTCATCTCCGGCGGCATAATGATACGGGGTTCGTTCAAGAGTACACCTGTCGTGAACAGCACCTTTCTGCTCATCGGTGCATTGATCGCAAGCTTAATAGGAACAGCCGGTGCGTCGATGGTTCTCATCAGGCCTATGCTCCGTCTCAATAAAGAAAGAAAAATCAAACTTCATATATTCGTTTTTTTCATATTTTTGGTAAGCAACATCGGCGGCTCGCTCACACCGCTTGGCGACCCGCCCCTATTCCTTGGTTTTCTGCAAGGCGTGCCGTTCTTATGGCCTTTGCAGCACATGCTGAAAGGCTGGGCGTTCATGATCGGTGTGCTGCTGGGACTGTTCTTCCTGATCGACACCCTGATGCTCAAGCGTGAGGGCGGCCCGAAAAAGTTGAAAGGAAACGAAAAATTCCAGATCGCAGGCGGGATCAACTTCTTATTTCTCGCCGGTGTGCTCCTGACAGTCATAGCTTATGGAAGTTTCATGCCGAAAGAATGGGATACATTCTTTGGCCGTGACATTATCCAGGTCGTTCTGATGTGTCTTATGGCTGCTTTCTCTATGATTTTCACATCCAAAGCGCTTCGTGACGAAAACGGTTTTACATGGTTCCCGGTGAAGGAAGTGGCGATACTGTTCGCCGCGATTTTCGCCTGCATGATACCGGCGCTGAACTATCTCGAATACTCGGGCTCCACCGGCGGACTGTCCATCGAGCACCCATGGCAATTCTTCTGGATGGTGGGCACTCTCTCCAGCTTCCTGGACAACGCGCCCACATACCTGTCATTCCTCTCACTCGCCAAAACCATGATACCCATAGGGGCGGACGGGGCGTGCCATCTGGCGCAGTCCGGGCTGCTTTCGCAGGGTGTTGCGGTTGTCGGCGGATGTGTGCCGCAGAAGATTCTGCTTGCCATCTCGATGGGAGCGGTCTTCATGGGCGCAAACACTTATATCGGCAACGCACCTAACTTCATGGTCAAAGCAATCTGCGAAGAAAACGATGTTGAAATGCCTTCTTTCATCGGCTACATAGGCTGGTCCATCGCAATACTTGTTCCGCTGTTTCTTCTCGTGACATTCATCTTCTTCAATCCCGCAGTGACAGGATAAGCAGCCGACCGCAGCAGACTCAGAATTTTGCAATTGCCTCGGAAATAGATATTGTATTTTTGAAACTCAGGACTCCTGACCTGGAGGAAAAGAGTTTGACACCAGTTCGTAGACGAGGCGAAGGTTTGTGTTGGGATAACGGGTCTGTGATTCGTTGAGAGTTTCGATCAGGGTGAGCAATGCGTTGTCTGAGGAGTGAT
>JAJRTR010000007.1 GCA_024278215.1 bacterium | reverse complement strand
CTCACAAATCACTCCTCAGACAACGCATTGCTCACCCTGATCGAAACTCTCAACGAATCACAGACCCGTTATCCCAACACAAACCTTCGCCTCGTCTACGAACTGGTGTCAAACTCTTTTCCTCCAGATCAGGAGTCCTGAACATGTGTTTTTCGCGAATAGTGATAAAGCACACGAGCCACTCTGAAGTTTTTTTACGAAATACTGTTGAATTATCATGAATTTTGATAAAATGCGAATACTAATCAATAGTTGAATATAGTATTCTGTGCGAAAATACTCTGAAAGTTGATCAAAACGCAACGAAATGCATAACAAGCATATACATAAAGATATGTTTGTTGTACACATGTTAGTATTGCAAAGCTGGGGACAAAAAACTCAGGTATCGGATCTCGGAGAGAAAATAAATGGCAAAAACACGAATTCTTTATAAATACGCAAGTTTGATTCGCGTGTAATTAGTCATTTTCAACACAGGTGTTTTTCTAAAGTCGTCGGAAATACGCAAAAACGCTCTTTACGAGTTCGCTATCGTCGCTTATTGTCCGTTGACAAATGTCATCCGCGGCTTTTTACACACGAATCAAGTTTTTGCGACAAATGAAAGGCGGGGTAACAAATGAAAAACTTATGGAAATTGAATATGATAGCGGCGGTGGTCGCCATGGTGATTCTTTTCGGAATCAATGCGGCGGTTGCCGAACAGACTTTGGTGACAGTACAGAGAGTAGATGGCGTGGTTGAGGCACGCACGTCAGCCGGGGCGGAGTGGACCGAAGTTGCCGCGGGCGGTAAGTTGTCTGTCGGTGCGACCGTGCGAACCGGGCCGTCATCGTCGTGCCTTCTTTTATGGGGCAACGGACATGTGTTGAAGATTCAAGCGCTGACTACTCTCGACATTTCCCGGCTTGAGCGTGATAGTAACGGAAACGAAAATTCAGGGTTCGTTATTGCAAAAGGCAATATAAACGCGCATGTCGGCAAGCTGCGTTCTGTGGAATCCTCATTTACGATAAGAACGCCTACCGCTGTTGCGGGCGTGCGTGGCACGGACCTTTTTGTGGATGTGTCAGCGGACCGGATTTCAACCTTCGGTGTTACCGCTGGCGAGATTTACGTCGAGGCGGGTGGCGTAGAGACTATTGTCATGCCGGATTTCATTGTAACAGTCGATTCCACAGGGGTAGTTGGTGGAGCTGTGCCTATGCCGATTGAAATGAAACAGAAGGCGCATGAACAGGCCCAAGAGGTGAAAAATGAATCTCATGGGGGAAAAACACTGGAGAAGGGCAAGGAGGAGAGAAAGAGAGGCAGAGGAGCGCAGGGCAAGGGTAAAGGTGCGGAACATGGCAAGGGCATCATGAAGCATGATAAAAAATCTGCCGGTGAAAATGGTGAGGCTGTGGGAAAACCCAAATCCGGAACTGTAACTGGAACGGGAACAGAAATGAGAGAATCCACTGATAAAGATATTACGGTTATAGAGGAACCGGTTGACGTTGAGGCTGATGCTACGGAGATGGATGTCACTGACGCGGCGGACGCCGCTGTCGACACGATCAATGATGACGTTATGGACGAGCAGTTGACGAACGACATCGTCGAGATGTCGCTGGAAGATTATAAGACAGGACAGTTTGAATTAGATGTATATGTTGAACCGTGAGTGAATGTAAAGGTATGAATCATATATTTTTGCGTGAAGGTTATGAAGGCGGTATTCATGGTTATAAAAAGGAGGTTGTTCAATTGAAAAAAACATTGATGATAACAGTAGTGCTCGCTGTATTCGCTATTCTGTGTGGTTGTGGCGGTGGAGGCGGTGGCGGCGTTTCACCCTCAATATCCGCCACGCCCGGCCACGGCAATGCTGCGTTCGAGCTTCACTTCAACAGCCGAACCGCCGACCGCGACGACGGAACAGCAGCCACAGGCACTATCAACATAATAGTCACTGTCACCGGTTACTACGCTGAAGATGATTCCGTGTTCCCGTCAGTAACGGCGACAACGCAAATCGACGCCTCCGGCGGTCACGGTAAGGTCTCCATGCTCGAAGTGCCCATCGGCGTAAACCACCTCATGACCGCGATTGCAACATGGCCCGATGGTGCCACCGATACAATAAAGTGTATTATCCCGGAAATCCGCGAGGGCGAACTAACCCGCGGCACGGCAGATTACCGCACCACGGTAATCGCCGACGCTGCCGTGGCACTGGCCGCGCGCGAAGGCGTGATTCTCTCCAGGGTGTCTCAGGATAAGATAGACAACCTGACCGCCGCCGTGGATGCGTTCCACAACTCGGGCTGCGATTACCGGAACATCAACATACAGGATGTGCTGGACTACGAGAACACCGGGTCTGTGGTTTCAATCATCGACGTCTCACCCGCCACCACAACGGTCGCGGTGGGCGCGACAGCACAATTTACCGCCACACCGAAAAACACTTACGGCATGGCCGTTACAGCAACTGCCACCATGGCTATAACATGGAGTGTCACGGGCGGCGTCGGTACAATCGACTCCAGCGGTCTGTTCACCGCAATCACAGAAGGCGTCGGTACTGTCGCTGCCACATCCGGAACAATTTCCGGCAGTGCACAGGTAACAGTAGTAAACGGCCCCTATTGTGGTGACGGAAACACAGATACCGTTAACAGCGAGACCTGCGACGACGGCAACACCGTTACAGAAACCTGCACGTATGGCCAGACGAGTTGCGACGTATGTAACGCCACTTGCCAAACGGCATCGGGAACAGTCTCCTTCTGCGGCGACTCCACCACCGACACAGGCAACGGAGAGACATGCGACGACGGCTCGAACAACGGTCAGCCAAATTATTGCAACACTACCTGCGACGGTATGACCGGTTCCGTGTGCGGCAACAGCCTGGTCGAGTCTGGCGAAACCTGCGACGACGGCAACACCGTTACCGAAACCTGCACGTATGGCCAGACGAGTTGCGACGTATGTAACGCCACTTGCCAGACGGCATCGGGAACGGTCTCCTTCTGCGGCGACTCCACGACCGACACCGGCAGCGGAGAGACATGCGACGACGGCAACACCACCGGGGGCGACGGATGCTCGGCCACCTGCCAGAACGATGCAAAGGACACCAACGCATGGCTGACCATTTCCGCCGGGGACTTCGTCATGGGCTGCGCCGCCGCGGATACGGATTGCAACAACAATGAATCGCCCAAACACACAGTGACGATTTCCGAGTATAAGATACAGAAGTACGAAGTAACGAACGCGCAGTATAAAGCCTGCGTGGACGCGGGAACGTGCACCGCGCCGTCAGACACGTCATCTTATACTCATTCGTCATATTACGGCAATGCGACTTATGACAATTATCCGGTGATATACGTGAGCTGGACCCAGGCGAGTACATATTGCGGCTGGATAGGCGGGCGGATGCCGACTGAAGCGGAATGGGAGAAGGCGGCACGCGGGCCGAGTCCGAGCGAGAACATATATCCCTGGGGCGACACGGCTCCGACGTCATCGCTTGCGAACTTAGACTATAATGTCGGTGACACAACGGAAGTGGGAAGCTACGCATCCGGTGCGAGCTATTACGGCGTCATGGACATGGCGGGGAACGTATGGGAATGGGTAAACGACTGGTATGATGTGAGTTATTATTCATCGAGTCCGTCGACTGATCCTCCGGGCCCGACGTCCGGTACTTACCGTGTTCTTCGTGGCGGCTCGTGGGACGTCAACTCGGGGAACTTGCGGGCGTCCAACCGCAACAACCACAATCCGACCCTCGCGTACAACGTCATCGGTTTTCGGTGTGCCCAGGACTATGGAGTGAGCGGGCCGGTATGCGGTAACGGAACCACCGAACAGGGCGAAACCTGCGACGACGGCTCGAACAACGGCCAGCCAAACTACTGCAACGCCACGTGCGACGGAACCACAACGTCCGTCTGCGGTAATAGCGTGACCGAATCAGGCGAAACATGCGACGACGGCAACACCGTTACAGAAACCTGCACCTATGGCCAGACGAGTTGCGACGTATGTAATGCCACTTGCCAGACGGCATCGGGAACGGTCTCCTTCTGCGGCTACTCCACCACCGACACAAGCAACGGAGAGACATGCGACGACGGCAACACCACCGGGGGCGACGGATGCTCGGCCACCTGCCAGAACGACGCAAAGGACACCAACGCATGGTTGACCATTTCCGCCGGGGACTTCGTCATGGGCTGCGCCGCCGCGGATACGGATTGCTACAGCGAAGAATCGCCCAAACATACGGTGACGCTTTCCGAGTACAAGATACAGAAGTACGAAGTGACGAACGCGCAGTATAAAGCCTGCGTGGACACGGGCACGTGCTCCGCGCCGTCAAGCTCGGCATCTTATACTCATTCGTCATATTATGGCAATGCGACGTACGATAACTACCCGGTGATATACGTTGACTGGAACAAAGCGAGCACGTACTGCGGCTGGATCGGCGGTCGGTTGCCCACCGAAGCCGAATGGGAGAAAGCGGCGCGTGGACCAAGTCCGAGCGAGAATATCTATTCGTGGGCCGACACGGCCCCGACGTGTTCGCTGGCGAACTTCAAAAACGGATCATATTGTGTCGGAGACACAACGGAAGTGGGCAGTTACTCGTCCGGGGCGAGCTATTACGGAGCCATGGACATGGCGGGGAACGTATGGGAATGGGTGAACGACTGGTATAGTTCAAGTTACTATTCATCAAGTCCGACAACTGATCCCACAGGTCCGACGTCTGGTACTTACCGTGTTTTGCGGGGCGGCTCGTGGGGCGACTACCCGAGGCGCGTGCGGGCGTCCAACCGCTACGGGTACTATCCGACCTACTCGTACCTCCAGAACGGCTTTCGTTGTGCCCAGGACTGATTTGATCCTTTGATCCTTTGATCCTTTGATCCTTTGATCCTTTGATCCTTTGATCCTTTGTCCTTTGTCCTTTGTCCTTTGTCCTTTGTCGGGGTGCAGGGGCGGAGTCCCTGCTCGCGATTTTTTTTTCAGAAAGACAGGTGTTTCAGAATTTCAACCGAAGCAGTCGCACTTGAAAAAGCGTATCTCGTGACCAAATGGCTGATGGAACGGGCGGCGCGATTCCCGAAAAACAAGCGATACACGCTTGGAACGAGAAAAAAGATTAAAAGGTTCAACACAGAGGCAAAGAGGACACAGGGGGAAGAAATTGAATTTTCCAAGAATTTCTCTGTGCCCTCCGTGCCTCTGTGTTGAAAAAAACTAAAGATCAAACACGGAGACACAAAGAACACGGGGGAAAGGACACACAAAAGCCGGAATCCGAAGAATCCCGGTGGACCTTCGGAGCGGGCGTGAAAAGTCCAGTCTCATTCCCGTGGCGGCGGACATGATTCGCCGCCCGAATAAAACCCAAAGCGCCGGTCGGTCTGGCAGGGAGCTAACCCTAACGCCCGGCCGGTTTGCGGTTTTAAGAACCATTGAGTTATCTTGCCCCTGCGTGTTTTGAAGGGTATAATGAAAAATATGGATAACATAGTCGTGGAAGTAAAATACATGGTGATTATTGATCGGGACGAAAGGAAAGATTCCCGGATAAACCGGAACACAAGTGAAGATAGAATATTCAAAACACGCGAAACTCAAACTGCGAGAACGCGGGCTCAGAAAATAAGAGATAGAGAAAGCGGTCGATGCGCCTGATTACGTGTACTACGATCTGGCCTACCGGACAATGGTCGCATTAAGGAAAGTGAAAATTGGCGGTGTGGAAACCAACCTCGTAGTTCCGTTTATAAAAATGGAGAACGTGATTAAGATCGTTACGGTATACCCATGCCGAAACCTGGAGAAAGAACTGAAAAAGAAGGAGGGGACGAGATGGGTAAGAATAAAGTAAAAGTCTGGTTTGATGAAGATGTAGATATTCTTTATATTTCATTCGGCAGCGGTTTTTCACTGCATTCGGAAGAAGTAGAGGACAATGTCAGGCTGGAATATGGCGAAGACGGAAAAGTGATAGGCATTGAGATGTCCGACATATCAAAAAAACTGGCGAAACCAATTGCGAGACATCTGGCCGAAGCCATGAAATAGTTGGAGTATGCTGCCTGACAATAAATAGAGCCAATTGCGAAGTTATGTTCGTAGCGAGGTCGAACGAAATTTTTCAGAAGCAAGGCGGAGGTGCAAAATCCCCGCAGGTGTACTCGCCGAGTACGTTGAGGATGATTTTGTGCCGACAACGCAGCTATGGACAGTTGCAGTCGACCGCAGCCGAATCATAATTTTGCAATTGGCTCTCCGGACTGTGTTTTAAGAAAAGGTACAATGGCTGCATATATTCTCGCCCCGATATGCGCGTTCATTTCGAGCGTGTTCTTTTTTCTGCCGTCGGAACTGGCGCTGCTTGTGCTGGCGAATATGGACATGATGACATTCAATATATTCGGCACGCAGATTGACATAGCGCAATACAGCACGAGTTTCCCGTGGCTGCTTC
The DNA here is from genome assembly GCA_024278215.1 of bacterium. Taxonomy (GTDB): domain Bacteria; phylum UBP15; class UBA6099; order UBA6099; family JAJRTR01; genus JAJRTR01. Next base: position 31,098 of record JAJRTR010000007.1, on the reverse strand, counting down.
CGGTCGTGGCTGCGGCGGGCAGTGTGCCGGGGAGCTGGATATATTACTCGATGGGCAGCGGCGCTATGAAGATGAGCGTCAAAGTGAAGAACAAAATCGAGAGTTTCGATACAGGCAGACTGGGCAATGTGCGCGAGGCGGTAGTGCTGGTTTCAAATATAATCAGTGTGCCGCCGGTGTCGCTTACATCGGTTGCGTCCGGTATTTTAAAAATAGACCTCCGCAACTTCCTCGTTGTTTCATTCATCGGAAAAGTAGTCAGATACTATATCGTGCTGCTGGTCGGGCAATTCGCAATCGACCTTGCCACAAAATGGTTCGGTTGACGAATCAGAATTCTTTCATCAGGTTGGCCATTTCGATAGCGCTCAGAGCGGCGGAGAAGCCTTTGTTGCCTGCTTTTGTGCCTGCTCTTTCAATTGCCTGGTCGATAGAGTCGGAAGTGATCACGCCGAAGATGGTCGGCACGCCGGTTTCGAGCGCGACAGTGTTGACGCCTCTCGTAACGGCGTTGCAAACATAGTCGAAATGAGGTGTTCCGCCCCTGATGACGACGGCGAGACAGATTACGGCATCGTATTTATTCGAGGCGGCCATTTTTTTCGCGACAATCGGGACTTCGACCGCGCCGGGCACCCATGCGACATCTATGTCGTCTTCGCTTCCGCCGTGGCGCACAATGGCATCCTTCGCGCCGTCAAGCAGGCGGCTGGTTATGAAATCGTTGAATCTTCCGCAGACAATACCCAGCTTGAGTCCATCCGCTAAGAGCTTTCCTTCATAAGACTTTCCCATGTTATTTATCTCCTTCGGTCGGGGCGGAGGAGGCTGCGCGTGTACACTGCACATCCAGCAGGTGCCCCATTTTTTCCTTTTTCGTGCGCAGGTAATTTTCGTTTTGCGGACGTGCTTTTATCACAATCGGACAACGTTCGATAATCTCGATGCCGTATCCCTGTAGCCCGACAACTTTACGGGGATTATTAGTGAGCAGAGTAATCTTTTTGATTCCCAGGTCTGCGAGAATCTGTGCGCCGGTTCCATAATCCCGAAGGTCGGGTGGGAATCCGAGTTCGACATTCGCCTCGACGGTGTCGCGGCCGTTGTCCTGAAGTCCATAAGCTTTTATCTTGTTGCCCAGTCCGATGCCGCGTCCCTCCTGGCGCATATAAAGCAGAACACCTTTCCCTTTATTGCTGATCATTTGCATCGCTTCGTGCAGTTGATCGCCGCAATCGCATCTTAGCGAATGGAAGACATCGCCGGTGAGGCATTCCGAGTGGACCCGGACCATCACAACGTCGTCGGGCAGGAAATCGCCGAGGACCAGTGCAAGATGTCTTCGTTCTTTCCTCACGGTGCTCTCGAAAGCGATAACCCTGAAATCGCCGAATTCGGTGGGGAGCATCGCCTCTCCGACACGTCGCACGAGCCGTTCCGTTCTCGACCTGTACTGTATCAGGTCCTGTATCTGACATATTTTCATGCCGTGTTCTTTTGCGAAATCGAAAAGTTGCGGCAGCCTTGCCATCGAGCCGTCTTCGTTCATAACTTCGCAGATCACGCCCGCGGGGGTCAGGCCCGCGAGTCTTGCGAGGTCGACAGAGGCTTCGGTGTGGCCGGCACGTGTGAGCACGCCGCCTTTGCGGGCGACGAGCGGGAAGATGTGGCCGGGCCGCAGCAGGTCGGAGGGCCGTGTTTCGTAGCCAATGAGCGCCTGGACGGTTCGCGCGCGGTCCTGCGCCGAAATGCCTGTAGTTGTGCCGCGCCGCGCGTCGACGCTTACCGTGAAAGCGGTGTTGTGTTTTTCGGTATTATCGTTGACCATCAGGCCCAGTTCGAGTTGATCGGACCTCTCCATCGTAAGTGGCACACAGATCAGGCCGCGCGCATATTTACACATGAAGTTTATGTGTTCAGCGGTGCATCGCTCTGCCGCGACAACAATATCGCCCTCATTCTCGCGGTCGTCGTCATCCACCACGATAATCATTTTTCCGGTTTTCATATCTTCAATTGCTTCTTCTACCGTTGCGAATTCAAACATCCTGCCACCCTCCGGGTCGATAGTTCCCACTTTCCCCGGCATTCCCTGTGATTTAATCATAATATGTAAGTTCCTCGCGGAACAGAACGGATTATAGCATTTATGAAATTGCGGTGCAATGTTGTGTTGAAGCTAAAGCGGCGCAGAATGCTGAATCGTCGCCGTCATTGTGATAAACTGCCGGCTCAGTCCATAGCGACCATGAACTTATCGTCTGAGTTTCTGAGTTTTTCAAGCTGCTTTTCATACTTCTTGAGAATGTTTCTGACGCGGAACTTGAGTGTGGATGTTATCTCGCCTGTGATGGGCGACATCGGTGTGACGATGAGGTATTTCTTCGGTACTTTGGGGCTTTTGGGGTGTCCGAAATCGGGTTCCTTCTCTTCGATCTCTTTTTTGATCGCGTCGATAACAGCCGGGTTTTTCGCGAATTCGTTGACATCGCCACTGAAGGGTATTCCCATTTTGTCCGCGAGTTCCCTGATTGATTCCGGTTCCCAGTCGATGGAAACGATAGCGATGACGAACTGCTTGAGTTCGCAGTCTATGGCGACGGACTGTATGATGCTGGTATGTTTAAGAATGTTGGCGGCGAGCTGGTCGAGGTCGACGAATTCGCCGTTTGCCATCTTCACCTGGAGCCCGCAGCGACCGTGGATATAGAGGAATCCGTCGCTGTCCATGTGGCCGCGGTCGCCGGTTTCGTAGTAGCCTTCATAGAATGCTTTTTTTGTTTTCACTTCATCGTTGTAGTAGCCCTTGAAAACGTTCGGGCCCTTGACGAGCACTTCGCCTTCTTCGCCCTGCGGCACTTCCTCGCGCTTGCCGTATTCGTCTGTGTCGAGCGACATTATCTTTACATCACAACCGGGTATCGGACGTCCGACAGAGCCGGGTTTGAAGTTATCGAGTTCGTTGCATGAAATCACGGGCGATGTTTCGCTGATTCCGTAGCCTTCGAGCACGGTGAAGCCGATATTGTTGAGCATGTTGAAATGTTCCTGCTCGAGTTTGGCGGAACCGGAGACAGCGCGGAGTATTTTGCCGAGCCCGACTTTTTTGCGGATGATGGGGCCGAGCACTTTAGACCTGATGAGTTGTTTGATCGGATTTTTCGAGTAGTCTGCGGCAAGGTCTATCTGTCCTTTAGTGAGTTCGAGAACTTTTGACCTCATGCCTTCGGCGATGCGTTTATAGACGAGCGGTACGCCCGCGAAAAGTGTCGGCTCGATGAGTTTCATATCGTCGAGAATCGTTTTTTTATGAGAATACCACATCTGACCGCCGTTGAGCAGTGTGGCGAGGGTTACAAATCCCTGGAACGAATGTGCCTCGGGAAGGAAACATATAAGGCGTTCGCCGGGCGTAATGTCAAGGAGTTTAGATGACATCTCGACATTCGAGAGCAGGTTGCCGTGGGTGAGCATGACGCCTTTGGGCCTGCCTGTTGTGCCGGAAGTATAAATGATACGCGCGACAGAGTCCCTGTTGACGGTGCTGAGCCTGTTTTCGATGAGGTCGGCATCCTCGATGCCGTTTTTCAATATGTCGGAGAAAGGTGTTTCGTGTGGAAGATAATCGATTTTGTTATGCGGCATATCCATGACGATTACTTTCTTGAGAGGGGTGTTGCCGCCTCTGAAAACCGTTCTGACATTATCGAGAAAATCCGGGCTTGTTATCAGGATGGACGTCTCGCTGTCGTTGAGCTTGTACTCGACGACCTCCTGGGTTTTAACGTCGTAGTCGTAGAGGCCCCATGATATGCCCGCCGCGCATAACGTACCGAGATCGCCCAGGTTGTATTCCGGCCGGTTCTCGGAAATGAAGCCGACTTTCTGTTTCGGTTTCAAGTCGAATTCCTCGACCAGCACTGTGCCGACTACACGCTGTATATCGGCCATCTGTTTGAAAGAATACTTGCCCGAGTATTTGTCGCCGGGAAATTTCTTGTAGTACAGCGCCGGGCTTTCACCGTAAAGGTCGGCAGCTCTCATCATTGACTCGGGGATGTTCGCGGATTTCGCTATCTTTTCATTCAACATAGGTTCTTCTCTATATTTTGGATTTTGTCTCCTGCAGACAAGTTTTCAGACCATCTTAAAGTTTGTTTTGGCGTCATTATCTGGTCACAGATTATAGTAGCAGGTCTTTTCATTGGCAATACCAGGCCTGCACTTTCTTGAAATGTTGAAAATATTCCTTCTGCACTGGTACAATAGTGAACAACAAATCTCCGGTTTGCGCAAAGGTTGGTGGAGACCGGCAACAATCGCAAAGGTACTTCTAATGATATATCTAACAACATTAAGGAAGCATACTTTACCTGTTGTGGTTTTCGTTTTTTCGCTTGTGGCGATTTCCGGATGTGCAGGCGATAAGGCACCTGTACCGGGAGAACATGCGGGAAGCGACGCGGTGTGGAATTCGTTTCGGGGCAATGCGGAGCAGTCGACCGGTGTCGCCGATGAAGAGATAACGCCGCCGCTTGCAGTTATGTGGACTTTCGAGGCCTACGGAGCGAGGGCGGACAAGAAGCAGGAAGTGGACATCCCCGACACAGCCGCGCCTCCGGGCCGGCGCGCCGCCTTCAGATCGTCGCCCGTAGCAGCGGACGATGTTGTCGTCGCGGGCTCGATGGACGGTTCCGTCTATGGCGTGAACGCGGAAACAGGCGCGCCGATATGGCATTTCGAGACGGGCGACGCTGTGATAGCTTCACCCCTGATTATCGACGGTAATGTCTACATCGGTTCGATGAACGGAAATTTTTATTGTCTCGACCTGAAAACCGGTGAGCAGAAAAGAACGTTCACTGTTCCGCGCGGAATAAAGGGCGCGGCGGCGACGGATGGAAAGAACATCTTTTTCGGCGCGCTCGACAGGGGGCTCTACGCAATAGACATCAACACATTTGAACCGGCTGTGAAAATGCCTGTGAAGCTGAATCCCGAATCCGCCGATCCCTATGAGGCGGCAGGCGGCAGTAATGCGGTCGGCGGCGAAGCCGAAAAGCCCGGCGGCGAGGTCGATAAAACAACATCCGGCGATAAACTCCATAAACTGCCCAAACAGAAAGTGACCGGTGTCGTTTTCAAGGCGCTGGACTGGATCGAAGGTGCGCCGACCGTATACGACGGCAAAGTTTATTTCGGTTCGAATGACGGTTTTATTTATGTCGTCAGAGCCGAAACGGGTGAGATCGTCTGGAGCTATGAAACGGGTAACTGTGTGTATTCCACGCCCGCGATTGTCGACGGAACGGTTTATTTCACCTCATGGGACGGCAATGTTTATGCGCTCGACAGCGAAACGGGAAAGATGAAATGGAAAACGAAAATCGATGAACAGGTTTCCGCCTCGCCGGCTGTTAAAGACGGTATTGTCGTAGTCGGTGGTGCATTCGACGGAGACCTTGCCGGGCTGAATGCCGAAACGGGCGAGATCGTCTGGCGGTTCACCACAAAAGGCGGCTTCGACGCGGGACCGGTCATCTCCGGCAATATCGCCTATGTCGGTTCCTATGACGATTATCTTTATGCCGTCAATATTGCCGATGGAACGGTAGTGTGGAAAAAACTGATGAAGCACATGATAAGAGGTTCGGTGGCGTTAGCGAACAATACGGTTTTTGTGGGCACAGGCGCCGGAAAGCTTTTCGCGCTTGTCGAGGCCGAGTGAAGACGGCGGCTTCGGGATTATTGCAATTGTTCACAGGAGATGGTGTAAAAAATATGGAACGAAGTGACTGTGTCGTTGCAGGTGTAAAGACGGCATAATATAAAAAACAAAATTCGCAAAAACTGTCGTTTTTGCATTCCAAACTTTTCTGACAGCGTTGTACAAAACTCATAAGTTCTGATTATTACAAGAGGCTCCATAGACATAATAAAGAAAATATATAATAATAGTAGTTCCAGAAAAGCATATCTCGAAATTCATGAAATGATATAGTCAAAAAGCTTAAATAAATGTTGTTAAAGATAATTCCAAGGGAGCATCAGCTATGGCGCCACAGAACATAAGGACATTACAACCGGGTGAATACCTTTGTCTTCAGGGCGAAGAAAGCAACGAGATATTTGTGCTGAGGTCTGGTAAACTGCAAGTATTTGTTGTTGATGCCGAAGGTTTCGTCGCCCAGGATCGTGTCGAAAACGAAGGTATGCTCGTCGGCGAGATCGACCAGGCAGGGTCGTTTATCGGCGAGATCGGCGCGATATTGAGCGAACCGCGTTCGGCGTCCATGAAGGTCAGCGAAGACGGGCCGGCGCAGGTTATGGTTATCAACCTTCGCGGCAAAGGGTTCGCGCAGACGGTAGCGGGCAATCCGAAGATCGGTTTCGGGCTTGCAAAAACCATCGCACAGCGTGTCGGCCAGACAAGCAACAGCATCACGCGCAGCGATTCGCTTTCTCTTAAAGCAAAAGGATTGCTCGAGATATACACGCGCGGCATATACGAGGCTGCCACAATGCTTCAGACTGCGGCCAACAAAAAATACGAAGCCGAAGCAGCCGCTTCGGGAGATGAAGCAAAAAAGAAGGAAGCGCCGCCCGAACACAAACTTGTCAAAGAATTGAAAGCCGCACTTCCTTACCAGGTGGGGCGTATGGTAGACAAATACGGCTCGGTCCCGATGGAAATGTACGCCGCCGTTTCAACACCATTCAACAATCATACGGAACTTTTTCATAACAGAATACTCTCGGGGCAGGCCGCCGGGAGCCCGCCGGAAGCCCCGGAACCCAAGGGGCCGCCGAGACCCGGTCTAGTGAAATTCGACCCCGGCCAGGTTGTCTGCCCCGAAAAGAGCATCGACAAAACAATGTACATCCTGCTCGCCGGTAAACTCGAAGTTTATCTCGGCAATCGCAACATCGAAATAATCAAGGGCAAGGGCGACATCTTCAGTGAAAACGCGATGTTCGGCGGCATGGAAAGAAGCTGTGGTGTGCGTGCTCTCACGGAAGTACACGCTATGCCGCTTCCCGCGAAAAAGATCGAGCCGTTCCTGATGGCGAAACCCGCCGTAATGGTCCATGTGCTCAAGAGTTTCGCTAAGAGGCTGCCGCTGCTCAACGAGACACTTCTGAAAACTGCCAACCAGCTTTCGCAGATCATGAATATGCTCGGTCTTTCGCCCGACAGTTGCATCCTGCTGCTTGAAACTTATGTGTCACAGTTCCGCGACGAAGTAGCAAACCTCGGCGGCGAAGCCGAACATGCCGCGCAGAAGATGGAAGAACTTCACAGTCAATTGCTTTCAGAATTCGACGAAATCAACGCCGAGTTCACCGAATTCTGCGCCGACATCGGCTTCAAACCAAAAGACGCCGCAAGCAGTTCATCTCTCGGCGGCATACCGCCCGCCAAGTTCGACTTCGTCACAAAACTCGAGATGCTCGAAACTCTCGATATCGAACATGCCAACTTTGTTATGAACCCAAAAAACGACCAGTTCAGGGCTTGCGCCATCGAGTACGATCACGAAGCGCTGCTCAAGCAGGCAAAAGTCGGCGAGGCGAAATGGAACGAATTCGTTTTCGGACGCATCCACAACTTCGGAGAATGTTTCCCCATCATGTTCATCACGCTCGACCTGGACAACGGAGGCAAAGCAAAGCACGAAAGAGACTACGCTATGCGCGTCCTCCAGTTCATCGTCGAACGCTCCGAACAGGAGGCCGCCATACTGTTCAAGGATGGCCATTCGCTCGAACTCATGTACATCCCCGACAACATCAGGCTTGAAGACGAACTCGTCGACGATGAAACCATTGCCGAAATCCAGGAAGCTTTCAAGAAAGACCCCAGCGACCGCGACAACCTCGAAAAACTCAACGCCCTCTTCTGGGATATCGTTATCGGAACTGTCCAGAAAAAACTTCCTAAAGTCAAGGACAATCACATCCCACTCGAAGAAAAAGAGCTGAAACTCATCAATTTCGGGCTTCTCGACGAGCAATACATCCCGAAAGAAGGCAATGTTCTCAACCGCATCGAGGAAGACAAAAACTTCGAGCCGCCCGAAGAACAGGATGAAATGGGGCTCGAATACATCTATCTCTCCGACTCGCTCCAGGAAATGTACAAGGAAGCTTTCGGCTTCAACAAGCATATTGCCATGATCGAAGAGTTGAAGACTTACGAGCAAAAACTAAAAGCCACCCAGGACAGGATACAGGCGATAGTCGCAGGTCGCAACGAGATGGTGCGCAGCTTCCCCGGCGGCCAGGCTGCCGGTCAGTTCGTGCAGAAACTCGACGGACTCGTCAAAGCCACCGCCGTTCTCGACCGAAAGATGAAATCCGGAGCGTCCATCTCCAATGATGAGCGCGCGAAAATCGTACAGGCCAGAAACGCAAAACAGGCTCTCAAAAATCAGCTCAGCAAATTTCTCACCACTATTAAGGGCCGCATCTCCGACGACCAGATCAAACAATTCCTCGACCTCGGCGAAGAACTCGAGGGGAAAGTCATAGAGGAACTCAACGACAGGGCGATGCTCGCTAAGAAACAGAAAGGCGTCAAGGATCACGAACTCGAAATGAAAGGCGTTTCCATCAAACAGAAAGAAACAGCCTACAAGAACGAGATAATAAGGATAAAGAAATACGCGCTGCTCATGGCGAAAAAAGTCAAAGTCGACCCCATGGCTGTGCTCGTAAACGTCCGTGAAATCGCAAACAAAACAGCAGTCTCCAAAGTACTCGAACTCTTCCTCTCGCCAAAAGTAGACCCGCAGATATTCGACGAAAGCCTGCCGCGCATAAAAAAAGACGGCATACCCAAGATCATGATGCTCCCGGGCAGCGGCGTCGCCGTCTACGACTGGGAAAAGCACGTCATTATGGTGCCGCTCCAGTACCCCAAATCGCTTGAGGAATCACTCGCTAACGCATTTGTCGAATTCCACTGGGACATGGACGAAGACAAGAGTCTGCGCGAGAGCTACGGCGACCTTAAGATATACAAGAAACTTCCCTACACAAAACTCAAGCAGCAGCTCGGCAAAGACTACGTAGTCTGGGCCACGCAGGAATCCAAAGGCTGGAAAAAACTCGACAAGGAAGTGCGCGCTTGGTTCCAGGTCAAAATCGCCAAACAGAAACTCGAACAGGACTGACGCCGGTGCCGTAATCAGGGTCGACACGACACGTATGCCGCAACTTCGAATATTTCCCGAATCGCGCGTTTTTGATATAAATGCTTTACTTCACCCTGATGACATGATACCCCGGAAGTCACAAGTGAATACCCCAGAGAACGGTTTTGCAGAATAACTTGCGAAAGTGGGTGAAAGGATAGCATGGAAAACAGGGCAAAAAAAAGCGGAACACGCATAGCTTTCAGGGTGGACGGCTCGGGAGCGGTGGGGTTCGGACATGCTTCGAGATGTGCGTCGCTCGCAGAGGCTTTTTTGCGTCATATTTCCGACCCGCGGATCGAGTTCTGGTCGCGTGACATACCGGGACTGGATTCTTTTCTGGACCGCGATGGGTTCGGTTTCAATCGCATCCGGATGCCGGAAAAATGCGAAAAAACGGTATCGGAAATAAGGCGTTTTGATCCTCATATTCTTGTGTTGGACCCGGCGGAACATATACCTGATTATGCCTTCAAGGACTGGACGAAAATCACAAGGGAATATGCAAAGGAGTTTGTCGAACTGGCTCCGGTGTCATTGCAGATAGACGACTTTGCCAGGGGGCGCTTCGATACCACTTTGCTCCTCAACGCGGGTGTTGTGCACGAGTACCTTGATTATGAGAACCAGGGCGGAACGGAAATCCTGTCCGGCCCCGAATACGTGTTGCTCAGGCCGGAATTCGCGTGCGCTCACAACACGATTCGAGAAATTGCAAGGAAGGTCGGCAAGGTGCTTGTTGTAGACTGCGGCCACCGTTTTTCAAGAGTTGTACCAAGGCTGATGCTTGCTCTCGAATCCATCCTTGACTCGCCGGACGTGATGCTCGTCAGCCGCCTGTATTCGTCGAACCCGAACCGGATGAATTCGACACTTGATATTTTATGTGTGCCGACAATTCGGGATATGGCTGCCGCTATGCTCGATGCCGACCTTGTTATCACCTGCGGCGGCACGATATTGTACGAGCTCGCGGCTTGCGGCGCGCCCGCTGTTTCCGTTCCCGCGGTAGACCACCAGGAAAAGATAGCCGAAAGGTTCGAGCAGCTCGGTACGGTTCTGCAACTCGGCTTCAAACCCTCTTTCGAACATATTACCGATGTTCTGGATACTGTAATCAATGATTACGAGTTGCGACAGTCAATGATGGAAAAAGGCAGAGCGCTTGTTGACGGCCTGGGCGCCGACAGGGTTGTCCGAAAGGTGCTCGAACGATTAAACATGTGCGATGCCGGCGAGTGATTCCTTTTTCTTTTCCATTGTGGCCGACGTCGAAGCAAACGGTGTCGGCTCATTGCCTGAAAAGTATTATTATGTTTTACTCAACCAACTGCGCAGTTTATCCGAAACATAATGTATAGTGGTTGAGCGAAAAGCTGAAAGGACGATAAAGGAAGAATGCACGAAAAGTGCAAGCGGTAATCGCACGAATACGAAATACGACAATAAAAATACAGATCGGGAGCTTTGAAATGGGAACTTATGATTTTGTGAAAGAGACGGGACGCGATACCTACTGGGAGTTGATGGAAAAAGAAAAAAGCATGATGCTTGATCGCCGCACAGGCAAGCTGAAGAAGAGCCTCGAACGCCATGTCAAGTGTCCTGTATGCCGGCTCGACGACACATCTTTCGCTTTCGAAAAAGACGGCTTCACTTATGTTAAATGCCTCGAGTGCGGAATGCTCTATATAAACCCGCAACTGGACGAAGACAAGATTCGCGCTCAGTATCGTTCGCTTCCCTCGCAGAATTACTGGATAGAAGTGTTGCAGACCGAGCGGCAGTTGAAATACGACACAAAGAAGTTCCGCGGTGCGCTCGAGGACATGATGATGTTCGCGGAGCCGGGCAAACTGCTGGACATCGGATGCAATCTCGGCATATTCCTCGATCTGGCGCGTAAAAAAGGCTGGGATGCACATGGCGTGGAATTAAACGAAAAGGCGCGTGCGGTGGCGGAAAAGAAGTTCGGACTCGACATCTACGGCAAACCGCTCGAAGAACTCGATCTCGAACCGGAATCTTTCGATGTCATTACGCTCTGGGAAGTGCTCGAACACCTCACCAATCCGAGGGATATTCTCGAGCAGGCACACCGGCTGCTCAAGCCCAACGGGATGATTGTCATTCTCGTGCCCAACTGTGACAGCCTGGCAATCCGGATGATGCACGGCAAGACGGCCGCGTTCGGATGGGGGCACCTGTGGTATTTCACTCCGGCCAGCCTCGAGACGCTTCTCAATCAATATGGTTTCAAAGTCTTCAAGGTCGGCACCGAACTGGGTGAAATAGACACCATAACAAACCACCTCCAGTTCGACGATCCCTATATCGGAAACAATGTCAAACGCAGATATAAGTCACCTTACATCCAGCCGGAAGCGATAAAGAAAAAACTCGCACAGTTTATCTGTGAAAACAACCTCGGATACAAGCTGCGCATGTACGCCAAAAAAAGATAGTTCAGAAAAATGGATTGTCATATATTGCAAGTTGCTCGTGGGTGTTGAAACATAAACATATTCATTGTGCCCCCACAAGGACTTTTTCTATGTATTCGTGTTAAGCAAGCAGATTTTCCAGGGAAAAAGCTATAGTGAACCATATCCGCGCACTGAGACCCATGCACTGGCTGAAGAACCTACTGGTGCTTGCGCCGGTGTTTTTCTCCGGCGGTCTATTTACGCGAGCGTTGCTGTTGCGGGAAATGGTTGCTTTCGCGGGGTTCTGCCTCATAGCGAGCCATATATACATAGTTAACGACCTGCACGATGCCGAACATGACCGCCTGGACGCCGCCCGGAGCCGCCGCCCTTTCGCCGCCGGGGCCATAAGCATATCGAGCATGACCGTTATGGCGGGGTTCGCTGCCGTCGGCGCGGCAGCGGTCGCGCTATATCTCGGTACCTCATTCCAGTCGATTATCCTTACCTATACTGTTCTAATGTATATATACACATTTACACTTAAAAGATACGCGTTCGCAGGCGCGGTGATTATTTCCATGGGAATGATGCTGCGCGTTTTCGCGGGCGCAGTCGCCATCGACGCGCCCGTGTCGCCGTGGGTATACCCGGTAGCTTTTTTCCTATCTCTTTATGTTGTACTCGGCAAAAAGATATTCCACATCACCGGCGACAGCGACAAATCCGGTGTTTCCATGTTGAGGTACTCATTCTGGTGCGCGGGGGCGCTGACCGGCGTCGGCTATCTGGCATATTGTTTTTCAGGGGTCGGGCATGAAAAATATAACACTGATTATATGTGGGTGACAGCGCTTTTCGTGCTTGCGGCTGTCTGGAGGTACTCGATAGTCGTCGCCCGCGCGGATGTAAGGCGCGAACACCTGGAAACTGTTCTTTCCGACATATTGCTGCTCGGCATCGTGGCTGCCTGGGCTCTTGTTTTCGGGTTTATTATCTACTGAGCCGCTTTTGCAAGCGGCGCTACAGAATTCTTATTCCACAATCAGAGCGATTTCGTACGGGAGCCTGTGTTCGGAGATTCTGAATGGTTCCGGGCCATCATTAATTAATTGATAGTGCATTCCCGGTGCGACCATGAGCAGGTCTCCTTTTTGCGCGGAAACGGATGAAATGTCCGGATTCGCTGATTCGTTTCTGTCGCCGATAAGCACACGGCCGTTGCCACTGGTAACATAAAGAGACAGGGCGTCGCCACCGGTTTCAAATGTATCCGTACTTTGTTCTGCGTCGACGGTATACCAAGTAAGTTTTATCGCTGCGCAGTCGACGGATGTTCTCTTCCCGCCTTTGATTCCTACCGCTTCAAGTTTCTTAATAATATGTTTGCCCCCGGCGATGTCCACGAGCCTGTTGGAAACGGGCGGATTAGTCTCCATAAGTTTCTTCGTCGCGAATTTACGGCAGAATCTTTCAGGGATTCCCTTCCCCGCGTTCTGGTCGTGGAGTCTGTCGACCATGTCGGTGGAGACAGTGGCGAATTCTTCGAGTACGCACCCGACGACAGTATGGACAACATTTAATTTATCAATAACGAACACGTCGCCGGGTTTCGCGTCGAAACGGAAGCGGTCGAAACGGGCGTCCGGATTCCCACCGAGCCAGTTGTCGAAAGCATCTTTTTCGTAGCAATCTGTCCATTCGTCATATTCGCACAGAAAAACAAAACCGCCGGGCAGCGGCTCAAGTATATGAAAAACCTCTGTTTTATGCGTGATGTGCCTCTGAAAACTGAAACCTTCACGTGCATTCTGTAGAAAAATCGAATATCCCAGCGGATTGGCGGCTTTTATCGTATAGGACTTGTATTTCATCACAAAACCGATTCTTTTCTGGAATTCCGCAAGTTCGCGGGCTTCGGACCCGCTTAAACCTTTGTTGAAAAGTTCCAGCAGAACAGCCTTGAGTACCGACTCGACTGCTTCTATCTTCCGTATCGACATATCCTGTGTGATCAACTTTGCTATAGCCGGAAGCGAGCGCATGCCGGATTCCACAATTGATGCGACCTGCTTTACATCCATTTCATTATTAATACATTTTTGAATCATGCTTTCAATGTCGCTGTTTGCATCGTTAACCATTTCTGCTCCCGATTATAGTGTTGGGCGTTTTGCAATGCGGGTATTATAAACGGAACCTGATTGTTTTACAAAAAAGTGCAATCTCAAATATCCAAAACTTGTGTGTTTTCGCAGAAAGCACTGATTATCCGCAGACACTATCAGGAATTCAACGGCGGAATTCCGGTCATGTTCGTGAAATTCTGACCAAAATTCAGAAACTCAGATTAGTAATATACAAAAACGGAAGTGGGAACACAACCCAATTATTATGCCGATGAGTTCCCCCACACCTTTACAAAATGCAAAAAAATAAAAAATGCTGTTATACCTGAAAAAAATAATTTATTAATTTTAATTACCCGAGTTGAGACGAAAAATGCAGATTATTCTGTTTTGAATAGACTTCTGCGCGAAATTTGGAAGACGAATGACGCCACAATATATAGTGGCTGTAATAGTGTTGCAACTCGATATATGGTATTTTGCGGATTATTGAAACCTTAAAATCCGGCGCGTTCATTGTAATTGGTTAGATATGGTTAACTATATCAAATCGTAATTTAGCAGCTATCGAAATCGTTGATTTACTCCATTTATCGATTATTATCGAAGAAAAAAAATCATCAAAAAAGTTTAACTCCCCCTTGACAGGGTTATATATAACGTGTCAAGATAAGGCATCAAATGGTAACAAGCGGCATAAAAAACCATAAAGTGGGATGGCGGCGATGAAATCTTCAGGGGCTTTTACAAAACTCATCTATTTCTTCCTCCGCTTTAAATAATGTCGGTTTTTACAACCGTTTTGTTGCACAAAATTCTTAAGACCCGTGAATAGTATGGATGATAACAACAATCCGGTCAACCCGGAAGACAATAAGGTCCCTGTCGGACCTTTGAGCGCTTCCGAAGAATCTGTGTATCTTTACGGAGATGCTTACCCGAAGATCGACGCGAAGGGAAGATTCAGTTTTCCCAGGCAGTTGAAGGAGCAACTGGGTAGCGAGGGAAAGCGGGTTGTGGTCACACGGGGTGTAGGCAAGAAGGAATTCCGGCATCTCTGGGCGTTTCCTGTAAGTGAGTGGAGAAAGCTTATCAGGAAAATCAACAGCATGAGGAATTCGCGGAAGGTGGACATGGTACGGCAGCAGCTTCTGGGCTATGCGCAGGATTGCGAGATCGACAAGTCGGGCAGGATACTGCTGAATAGGAATCTACGCGAATTTGCGGGAATCGACACCGAGAAGAGTGGCGAACTTGTGGTCACCGGAGTAGGGCACAAAATAACGATCTGGGCGAAAGCGACATTCGAGATGTATGAATCCCAGACAGATTATGATGCGGCGGTCGAGGATGCCATGGACGAACTCGGTGTATGAACCGGGTTGCGAAGAAAGAGTCGATGATGACGGAGGATGAAGATAAACATATTCCGGTTCTGCCGCGCGAGACGCTGGCGGCGCTGGATATAAAAGCCGATGGCGTATATGCGGATTGCACACTTGGAGGTGGTGGACACTCACAACTTATAGCAGGGAAGCTCGCTGAAGGAAGCGGCAGGCTGATCGGATTCGACCGGTACGCGAGGTCGCTGGAGATAGTGAGAAAGCGGCTGGAGTGGTTTCCGCGTTTCGAGGCTGTTCATGCAGATTTCAAGGATTTCGGTCGTGTGTGGGACGAACTTCAGTTGCCGCCCGCGGATGGTGTGTTGTATGACCTGGGCTTGAGTTCCATCCAGTTGGATGATGCGAAAATGGGCTTGAGTTTTATGAGAGACGATCCGCTGGATATGAGATATGACGGAACGGAATCCACGGAGACGGCGGCGGACATCATTGCAGCGGCGAGCGAGGCGGAATTGTTGAATCTTTTCTTCAGGTTCGGCGAGCGGCGAGCGAGGCGGATCGCCAGGAAGATCGTGGAGGAGCGTGAGTTGTCTCCCATCGAGACTACGGGGCGTCTGTCGAAAGTGATCGCATCGGTGTCGAAGCGGGGCAGGAGCAGGGTGCATCCGGCGACGAGGTGTTTTCTGGCTCTGAGATCGAGGGTCAACAGGGAACTGGAGTCTCTGGCGGAGTCGCTGCCCGCGGCAATCGGGAGACTTAAGCGCGGTGGCCGGATCGTGGTGCTGACCTATCACTCACTTGAGGCGCGGATAACGAAGGACATATTTACACGCGCCGCGAGAGGATGCAGTTGTGAGCTTCCACATGATGAATGTATGTGCAGCGGTGAACCGCTCGTGAAATGGGTGAACCGCAAATCTGTAAAACCGTCGGAAGAAGAGATATACGAAAACCCGCGCGCACGCAGCGCGCAACTAAGATCGGTCGAGAGGTTATGAAGAAACATGACTAACAGACACAGGGGAAATTTCGATATTTACACACCGGCCCGGGACAAAAAAAACGGGGATGCGGGTTTCAGGGCTGCGGCATTGTTGGCAGGCCGGATACTGGCCATCACGGCGGTGGTGACATTTCTGAGTTTATACAGCGTATGGGTGAAAGGCGAAATTGACCGCAAGTTTATCGAGTCCGACGATATAAATAAGGCGACTATGAGACTGGATGAACAAATCCAGGTACTGGAAGTCGAGGTCGCAGAAATGAAAAGTTACGAGCGAATCGAAAAAATGCTGAGCAAAGCCGGCTACAACTACAGGATGCCGGAACGCTCTGTGCATATTGACCTTGGCGGCGCGAGCGGAAGCGTCGCACGGGGAGAGAGAGCGGCGCCCGGGCCGTATTGATTAGGTCGACTACGGGGCGCCCTTCGCTGAAAAGCAAATACATTATAAGGTGAAGGCAATGTCCCTGCCTCCTGTTACACGTAAAAGAATTCACATATTACTCTGCACCCTCGTCGGTTTATTTGTGGTTGTAATCGTACATACGGTAGTAGTCCAGCAGGTGAGCGGAGCGGAGCTTCGCGCGCGGCGTGCGCGGCAGGGGTTGCGAAGGATCGAGTTGCAGGGCTGGCGCGGTCGCATACTCGACCGTACGGGCAAGCGTGTTTTCGCGATGAACGAACCCCGTATTTCAATTTATATTACACCCTCGGTCGTGACTGCTGAAAACCGTGACGACTATACGAAGAAAATTGCCGCCGCGATGAGAATACCCCGGAGCAGCATCTCCGATGTCCTCTCGCAGAAACCGAAAAATGGTGTTATCTGGATCAAGCGGGGCGCGGACCTGGATACGGTGAACAGGATACGCGAGATAAATATGCAGGGCATCGGTTTTATAAAGGAAACAAAGAGAGTGTACCCCAAAGGCAAACTCGGAGCCGGGGTAGTTGGTTTCCTGGGCTCTGACAGGGGCATGGAAGGCATCGAATTCGTTTGTGAAGACTACCTGAAGGGCGAACGCGGTTACATCCTACTCGAGAAAGACGCGCGTGGGCGCAATGTGCCGTTTTCCACGATGGAGCGTGAGGAGCCGCGTATCGGGATGGATGTTGTGCTCACGATCGATCAGGTGATACAGCATCATACGGAAACGGCGCTGGAGAATGGTGTAAAGAGCGCGGATGCGGAATCGGGCAATGCGCTGGTAATTGAAGTCGACACCGGCAAAATTCTGGCGATGGCGAGTTATCCGTCGTATGATCCGAATCATTTCAGCGAATACAGCCAGAGGAGTTTCAGGAACCGACCGATATCAATAGTTAATGAACCCGGCTCGACGATGAAACCTATTGTTGTCGCATCCGCCATAGACGCGGGTGTTGTTGATCCTTTCAAAGATAAGTTCCGATGCGAAAAGTATTTTACAGTCAACGGCAGAAAAATCCACGAGCACACGACGAAGGATATGCCCGCTATGAAATCGGTAACGGAAATAGTCACACACTCATATAACACGGGCAGCGCCCGCATCGCAATGAAACTCGGAGAGAAGAGGCTAAGGCGTTATCTCGATAAGTTCAACTTCGGGAAAAAATATGATCTTGAATTAAACGGCGAAGAAAGAGGGCTGATGCCGAGGCAGAAGCATTGGCGTGACGTTACAGTTGCGACAGTCGGCTACGGCTATGGGCTCAGCGCTACATCCCTTCAGATGGCGATGGCGTATGAAGCGATTGCGAACGATGGGGTATTGATGCAGCCGGGCATTATCGAGCGGGTTGTCGACAGCAAAAACAGGGCGGTTTTTCAGTTCGAGCCGCACCGGATACGGCGTGTGCTGAAGCCGGAGACCGCGAAGATCATGAGGTACATCCTCAACAAAACAGTCGAAGAAGGAACCGGAGTCAATGCGCAGATAAGCGGCTATAACGTCGCCGGGAAGACGGGAACTGCGAAGATACTCGGCAGCAGCGGCTACGTGGAGGCATACCGTGCCAGTTTCATTGGGATGGCCCCGGCGGAGAATCCAAAGGTGCTTGTCATGGTTCTTATCGACAGGCCGAAGAATCAGTATTACGCATCGGAAGTTGCAGCGCCGGTTTTTAAAGAAATTATGGAGAAGTCCCTCTGGGTAATGAATGTGCCGCCGTCCGCGAATACAAAAAACGGAGTAGTTGCTTATTAGCAAGAGCGTTCTGCACGCGGGCGGGCGCAGGCATATCAACTTGGGATAAAAGACATGAAGAAACTCGACGAGATCACAAAGGGAATAGAGTTCGTGCTCGACAGCGGCACGCTGGATGCGGGTGTGAGCTCTGTGAGTTTCGATTCCAGGGAATGCGAGCCGGGCTCACTGTTCTTCTGCATTCCCGGCTTTAATGTTGATGGGCACGACTACATTCCCGAAGCGCTGACACGGGGCGCGACAACACTTGTGGTGAATAAAAAAGTTGAGGCACCGGCGGACATAAATGTTATAAGGGTTAAGAATCCACGCAGGGCGATGGGCTTGATTTCGGCGGAATATTTCGGAAGGCCTTCGGAAAAATTGAAAGTTATCGGCGTGACGGGAACGAATGGAAAAACAACAACAGTTTTCCTGATAGACAATCTGCTGAGGCAGGCGGGAATAGCTACAGGAATGCTGGGCACAATCGAGAACAGGATTGCGGACAAAGCACTTTCGGTTAAACGCACAACACCCGAATCGCTGGACTTGCAGTATTTTCTGTGGATGATGACGAAAAGCAACTGCACGCACGCGGCGATGGAGGTCAGTTCTCATGCTGTGGCGCTGCACAGGATTGCCGGGACAAAGTTCGACGCGGGTGTTTTCACAAACCTGTCGCAGGATCACCTGGATTTTCACAACGACATCGAGGAGTACTACCAGAAGAAAAAAAGTTTCTTCACGGAGTATCTCGACGAGAAATCGGTGGCGATTGTCAACACGGATGACGCGCGGGGCCGCGACATAGCCGAAGGCAGCGGTGGGCGCATCATTGGATATGCAGTGAATGACGAAAAAGCGGACGTCAGGGCCGTCGCGGTCGAATGTTCGGATACGGGAATAAGGTTCCGTGTTGAAAGCGCGGAGCGCGACGGCTTCGACATCGAGTCGCCGCTCATGGGCGGGTTCAATGTTTACAATTCAATGGCGATGATCGCTTATGGCATTTCGCGGGGAATCGGAACAGAACATATACAGGCATCGCTGGCCGGAGTTTCGGGAGTGCCCGGCAGGTTCGAAAAAATCACGGCGGGTGGGCGGCAGGACTTTACGGTAATTGTCGACTACGCCCACAGTCCGGACGGACTGCTGAATGTACTGAGGGCTGCAAGGGAGATATGCCGCGGCAGGCTGATAGTAGTGTTCGGCGCGGGCGGCGACCGCGACAAGGCGAAGCGACCGATCATGGGCTCTGTCGCGGCGCACGAGGCGGATATCGTTATTGTGACGTCTGACAACCCGAGGTCCGAAGACCCCGCCGAGATCATCGACCAGATCGTGCTCGGTGTCGAACAGGCGATGGTGAAAATTGATCCGTCGAAGCATTTCAAGCATTTCATCGAGGTCGAGCGGTTCGCCGGTATAAAGAAAGCAATTGATGTCGCAAGGGACGGCGACGTAGTGGTAATCGCCGGTAAGGGACACGAAGATTACCAGATATTTCGTGATCGCACGATCCACTTCGACGACCGGGAAGTCGTGCGAAACCTGCTTATGGAAAGGTATTAGTTTGAAGCCGATGCTGCTGGAAAAATTCACAGAAACCGTTGACGGTCGACTCTTGAGGAGCGGGCACAGCGTAATGGTGGCCGGGCTTGTCACCGATACGAGGCTCGACTGCCGCGACCTGTTTTTCGTGCCGCTCAGTGGTCCCAACTTCGACGGCCACGATTATATCACCACCGCCGCCGAAAAGGGCGCTTCCGGCGCTCTGTGGGCAAAATCCGAGCGGCAGCTTCCCGACCTGCCGCCTCGATTCACTGTCTTAAAAGTCGATGATCCTCTCCGCGCATATATGAATATTGCGAGAACAAATATTATGAACTGCCCCGGCGCGAAGCGTATCGGTATTACCGGAAGCGGAGGAAAAACCACTTTAAAAAATCTTATTCGCAACCTGCTGTCTTCATACAATACAGTGAGTACACGCGAAAACGAAAACAACGAGATCGGCGTGTCGCACACGGCGTTACGGGTCAACGCCTCGACAGAATACCTTGTGATCGAGATGGGTATGCGGGCGCGCGGCGAGATCGCGGACCTCGCTTCCATCGCAATGCCGCAGTACGGCATTATCACGAATTGCGGGAAGACGCACATCGGTACTCTCGGCTCCGAAAAAGAGATCGCGCTGTCAAAAGGCGAACTCATCGAGAACATGCAGCCCGGCGGCAAAGTGTTTCTCAACGCTGATAACAAATGGACCGGCATGTTGAAAGACATGACCGATGCCGAGGTCGTAACTTTCGGTATGGAAGCTGGCGATGTCACGGCTCGCAATGTGAGATACACGCTCGACGGCACTGAATTGACGGTCGTAGCGGGCGGCGTGAGTTTCGAGGCGCGGCTGACTGTGCCGGGGAAAGCCGGTGTTTATAACGCGCTCGCGGGCGCGGCGGCGGCACTGGAACTCGGACTCGGAATCGACGAAATACAAGACGGACTCGCAAAACCGATCGACGAAAAGGGAAGGATGCGGATCATGCGGCACTCGAACGGAATAATAGTGCTCGACGATTCGTACAACTCGAATCCCACCTCGCTGAGGTTCGCGCTCGACCTGCTCGGAAGGCTCGACCACAAAGGCCGCCGTGTCGCCGTGCTGGCGGATATGCTCGAACTCGGAGATCACAGCCGTGAAGAGCACTACTCGATCGGCATGGAATGTGTCGCGGGCAATGTGGACGCGCTAGTCACGATGGGCCGGGAAGCACGTGCAATAGCGGAGGGCGCGACGGAAGCGAATGCTCTTGAAAATGAAAATATATTGTCGTTCGACAGCTTCGAGGAACTCGAGGCGGAAGCGGAAAAACTATTCAAACCCGGCGATCTTGTGCTCGTGAAGGGCAGCCGCGGAATGAGAACTGAAAGGATAGTGAGCCTGCCGGCAAAAAGTTGATGCAGAACCTCGCATGGATCACAGGATTGTCGTTTTTGTTGTCCATTGCGGCTGTGCGTGTTCTGATAGTGCTGCTGAATCGCTGGGGGCTGAAACAGACAATCAGGGAAGAGATGCCGGAGGCGCACCAGAAGAAAAACAGGACGCCGATGATGGGTGGAATCGGATTCTTTGTCGCCGTGATCGTAGTGACAATCGTGGTAGGCGGGTGGCATTATCCGAAAGTCAAACTTGTATTGCTGATCGGCACTCTTTCATTTCTGATAGGGCTCGTGGATGATTTGTCGAAATTCACGGGAAAAAACACGAAGGGGGTTGGTGCACGCTACAAGTTAATAATCGAGATCGTAATCGGCGCATATTTAGGTTATTTCATGAACCGGCAGGGAGTCGCGCCCGACATGATTAAAGTGCCGTTCGGAGACGGAGCATGGAGTATGGGCAGGTTGTTTATGCCGTTCGTCATCTTCGTATATGTCGGCACAATTAACGCACTCAATTTCACAGATGGAGTTGACGGGCTTCTATCGGGCTGTTTCCTCGTGGTCGGCGCGGCGTACATTGTGCTTATCTACAGGACGAGCGATCCGGCGCTGGTGCCGCTGTTGTGCGTTCTGTGCGGAGCGGTCGCGGGTTTCCTGTGGTACAACACGAATCCGGCGGCGATATTCATGGGCGACAGCGGTTCGTTGTTCCTCGGCGGAGTGCTGGCAGCGGTGGCGGTGGTCACGAGGACGGAACTTTTTCTCGCAGTCGCCGGGCTGTTGTTCGTCGCGGAAGTAATGAGTGTGGTGATCCAGGTCGCGTCGTTCAAACTCACAGGGCGGCGTGTGTTCAGGATGAGTCCGATACATCACCACTTCGAACTCGGCGGATGGTCGGAAGCCCAGGTGTCAAGCAGGTTCTGGCTTATAACGGCCGCCTGTTCAATCGCCGGGCTTGCATTGTTCGCATAAGGGAGCCGATGTCGTGGTACGAGTGACTGATCTTGCCGAAGCCGAAGTCCTGATAGTAGGGCTCGGGATGACCGGGAAGTCCTGTGCGAAAGTTCTTTCACCGATGTGCAGGAAGGTGTGGATCACCGACGCGCGTGAAGACCTGTCGTCGCTGGTCGCGGCGATTGAAGAAGCGGAGGGCAGCGGCGCAAGGTTTATTCCCATTGCGGAAACGGCGAATCTCAGGCCGAATCTTGTCGTCGTAAGTCCGGGCCTCGCGCCGGTTGACGAAAGGCTTCTCACGGTGCGCAGAGCAGGCGGCGAGTGGGTGTCGGAAATCGAGATCGCATCGCGGATCGCAAGGGGCCGTATCGTCGCCGTCACGGGAACGAATGGAAAGACTTCTTCGGTGACGATGGCGGGAAATATTCTAAAGCGATGCTGTGACGACGTCAGGGTGAGCGGCAACATTGGACATCCGTTCATCGAGGCGGCGACGGGCAGCACGAAAGATACACTGCACATTGTGGAAGTCAGCAGCTATCAGCTCGAACTCTGCCGCACATTCAGTCCGCAGGTAGGTGTTGTTCTTAATGTGCAGCCGGACCACCTGGCGAGACACCGGACAATCGAGGAATACGCGAGAGCGAAGGCGCGTATGCTCGGGAAGATGAAGCCGGAATCGACGGCGGTGCTGAACAGAGACGACAGGCTCGTGGAAGCAATGGCGAATATTACCAGTGCGCGAATAGCGGAGTTCAGTGTCAGGTTCGAAGTCGTCAGCGGCACGTTCCTGTCGGGCGGCAGTCTCGTCGCCGTATGGGACGGCATCAGGCACACGATCTGCCGGGAAGAGGATGTCGCGCTGAAGGGCAGCCACAACATCGCAAATGTGCTGGCCGTATCGGCGGCGTCGATTGCGGCGGGCGCCGGGCCGGAAGATATACGTTCTGAAGTCGTCTCGTTCGCGGGGCTTCCACACCGGTTGGAATCGCTCGGAGAGATCGGTGGCGTCGATATTGTGAACGACTCGAAGGCAACGAATATTGAAGCTGTGCTCGCGGCGATGGAGACCTTCGACTCACGGCATGTGACTCTGATACTGAATGGAGACGACAAGGGATTCGATTACACTCCGTTGAAAGAAGCCATTGTGCGGAGCGGGACGAAAGTGGTCGTGCTCGGTCCGGGGCTTCGGAGAGTCGCAGACGAATTTAAAAAAACCGAAGGTATCGAATTGAAGAGAACTGAAACGATGTTGGAAACGATAGAAACGGGGCTGGAGATGACGGTGCCCGGTGGAGTTCTGCTGCTGTCGCCGTCGTCGTCGAGTTTCGATCTGTACGAAAATTACGAGGAAAGAGGAACGGTTTTCAGAAATGAAATCGAACGGAAGAAAAACAGTTAACCGAAGGAAACCGCCTGCGGGCGGTACCTTCTGGGGCGATAGTGATGCCGCCTCGAAATACGACATAAACTCGTTCGATTTCTCGCTGCTTGTTTTCATTATCATGCTCACCTGTATCGGCATTGTAATGATCTTTTCGTCCAGCGGAGCCTTTTCCTATACGTTGCTGGCGGACACGACGTATTTTCTGAAACAGCAGTTGAAATGGCTGTTTATTGCGCTAACGCTGATGTGTGCGGCATCGGTTTTCGATTACAGGTATTATCGCAAACTCGTGCCTGTCATACTGGGCGCGGCGATTGTGCTGCTGATACTCGCACCGATCATGGGTGAGCGCATAGGCGGCGCACGGCGCTGGCTTTCAGTCGGTGGATTTCTGATTCACGTCGGAGAGCCCAGCAAGATCGCAATTATCGTTTTCATGGCTGTTTTTCTCGATCACTACAAGAAAAAAATAAACGATATAAGGATACTTGTATGGCCTATGATAGTGCTTGCGATCATGAGCGTGTTGCTGATGATGGAGCCGGATTTCGGAATGACGGCAATGGTCGGAGTTATCGTTTTCGTGATGCTTTTTGTGGCTGGTATAAAGAAAAGATATCTCCTCGGCATCGGTCTCGCGGGAGTTGCGGCGGCGGTGCCACTCGTGATGTGCGCAGGCTACAGGGCCAGGCGGATAATAGGTTTTCTACATGCCGATTCCGATCCGATGGGCGCGGGATTTCAGAAGATTCAATCAATGATAGCAATAGCCAACGGAGGCGTCTTCGGGCAGGGACTGGGCAATTCGCTGCAGAAAAGATTCTATCTTCCGCAGCAGTCGTCGGACTTTATCTTCTCGATAATCGGAGAGGAACTGGGGCTTATCGGGATGACGGCGGTAGCGTTGCTGTTTGTGCTGGTGTGTTACAGGGGCCTCAGAATCGCGAATCGATGCAATGACCCGCTCGGTGCTTACCTGGCGGTCGGCATAGTCTGGATGATCTCGTTCCAGGCGATAGTGAACATGGCCGTTGCGACCGGGCTTGTCCCGGTGACGGGCACAACGCTTCCTTTTATCAGCTTCGGCGGCGCGTCGCTCGTCTGCTCATTTATAGGTGTGGGCATTCTGCTCAATATCTCGTCGCACGGGTCAAGGGTAAGTGGAGGAAGCCATGCCAAAAGTACTCTTGGGAGTAGCGGGGACGGGCGGCCATATATATCCGGCGATAGCCCTCGCAAAACACTTGCAACAGATGCAATCCCGCATTCAAGTGCTGATAGCGGGAAAAAAAGACGGGCAGGAACAGGTAATCGCGGAACGATACGAACTCGGGTTTGAGCCGGTTCGTGTCGTAAAAATACCGAAGCGAAAGTTGTCCGCGCAAACCCTGCTTTTCGGAGTCGAGATAATGGCGGTAGCTGCAAATGGAATGTCGATGGTGAGGCGAGTCGATCCCGACGTCATCGTGGGATTCGGCGGCTACGGCTCCTTCCCGACCGTGATAGGCGGAGCGCTCTGCCGCAGGGCGGTGTTCATTCACGAGCAGAATTCCGTCGTCGGCAAAGCAAACAGGATGCTGTCGCGATTTGCCCGCGGAGTCTTCGTCAGCTACGAAACGACCGCCCGCGAATTCGGCGATAAAGCGATATTTACAGGCAATCCGTCGCGGTTCGACGGAATGAAGAAAATGGATAAGAGAAAAGCGCGTGAAATGCTGGGGCTCGATCTGGAGAGAAAAACAGTATTTATCTTCGGCGGCAGCCAGGGGGCGCAGTCCATCAACACGGCGGCTTATGAATTTGCAAGCCTAAACAGGGACAGAAGCGACGTGCAGATACTGCACCTCGCGGGCAAAAACAATTATGATGCCGCGAAGAAACATTATAGAGAGATCGCGCCGGGCGATGATATGTTGCTGAAGGTGGTCGTGAAAGATTATCTGCACGAGATGTTCGAAGCCTATTGCGCGTGCGACCTCGTGGTGTGCAGGGCCGGGGCTACGACGATAGCCGAAGTGACTTCCATCGGCATACCCGCGATCCTTGTGCCCTATCCTTTCGCCACGGCTGACCATCAGTTCCACAACGCGCGTGAACTCGAAGCGAAGGGTGCGGCGAAAATGATCGCGGACGCCGACATGACCGGAGAAAAACTCGACAAAGAAATATTCGAACTGCTTGAGAGTCCTGCAACACTCGAAAGTATGGCGGAAACAGCCGGGAAGCATTATACGCCGGGCGTTGCCGCGAAAATGGCGGAGGAAATAACCCCGTTCCTCAATTGAGGAAAATTACACGACAGAGGTGGGATAAGATATGGCGATGCACAGGAATACCGGATCACAGCAGGGGCGGAAATATCGGACTTCTGCTTATTACGCTGCTACGAAGCGCACTATCGCGACGCCTCAAAGACGACTGGTAAAGAGGAAGAGGACCAGATATCTGCGGGTATTCGCGGTGCTTTTCTTTTTCCTGTGCATGTCGAGCATTATTGTGTTGAACGTGGATGCTTTCAAGGTGAAAGTGGTCGAAATAACTGGTGTGAAAAGGGCTAATGCGGAACAGATGTATGAAGACTCACAGATTTCTATCGGTGAAAATCTGTTTACGCTTCCCGTCGGCACAATAAAACACTCGATCGAGAGTCAGCCGCTGGTGAAAAGCGTTTCAGTGCACAGGGTCGTCCCGTCGAAGGTACGCATAAAAGTTTACGAGAGGCAGCCATTCGCATACATCACAAACGGAAGGCAGTACTATCTCGTGGACAGCGATATGATCATACTCGAGAAGCTGAGCGGTGTTTCCGATCCGCGACTGCTCCGCATCCACAGCGATGCCGTAAAGCATGCGGATATCGGCCAGAAGCTCGTGTTCCCGTATCAGGATATACTGATGAGAATGTATCGGACGGATGGGGCGAATCTCAAAAAAAGATATGGAATTATCAGGTTCGATCATCGCGGAATAAAAGTAATTCTCCGCGATGGAACCTACGTGTTGCTCGGCGACGGGAGTGACATCGAAAAGAAGCTAATGCTTGTACCCATCGTCTACAGAAAACTCAAAGAAGCCGGCGAAAAATTCGAGGGACTCAACTTTGAACTGCTTTCCGTACCTTCGTTCATACCGGCGAAAGGATAAGAAAAACAAAAAATCATGAGACGGATATTACTCTTCGCGACAGCTCTTGTCCTTGGTCTCGCCGCGGGCAATATAGTGCGCGGAGAATGGCCTGAAATCTCATGGCGGGGCATGACCTGGGTCGAGCCTGAGAAACCGGAACTGCCGGTCGAGGAGGAAGTATTGAAACTCGCCGGACTGACTCCCGTCACAGGTCCCGGCATCAGGATCACCGTCACGGACGCCACGCGGAGACGAAACAGGCCGCTCAAGACGGAAAGGCTGATCGTTCACGAGCGAGACCTGCTAATGATTCGCAACGAATTGTTCGCCGCCGGTGCCGAAGCGATGTCGATAAACGGCAACAGGATAGTTGCGGTAACGGAGATCAGGTGCATCGGGCCTGCCATCAGCATAAACGGTCGCAATACGGTACCCCCCTATGTCGTAGATGCGACGGGCGACCCGGAAGTGCTCAAGCAGTCGATACTCATGATGGGCGGAGTGGTAGACCTGCTTGCCGAGGAAAAGTTGAAGGTACAGGTAGATAAAATCGAAACACTCGATATTCCTGCATATGACGGCGGCGCAAAAATGCACATCGAAGTAAAGAAAGAAAAGAAAGCGAAGGAAGAAACCGAAAAAAAGAAAAAAGCGGCGGCAACGGCAAACAAAAAGAAACCGGAAACCGAAAAAAACACTGCATCGCCGAAGAAGAAAAAAATATTGAAAAAAACTGTGAAGGTAAAAGTTGAAGTAAAACCGGAAAGAAAAGAGGAAACCGTTGTCGGCGCAGAAGTCGGCGCGAAAGTCGAGACAGACAAAGACGCAAAAGAAAAGGATAAGAAAAAAGCGAACGAAATAAACAAAGAACCGGCACAGAAGAAAGAAGCGGTGGAAAAACAAGCGGAGAAAAAGGAAAAGAAGGAAAACGGGCCGGAAGTAATGAATACGGAGACACCTGATGATTGAAACCGTCGCAGGTCTGATAATCGGTTTGCTGCTATCGAGTTCGCTGCATGCGGGCGGCCTTGCTTTCGACGGACTTACGGGTTTTATCATCACACTTGTACTGGCAGATGAGTTGACGGCATCCATCAGGGACCGGGAGAGGAAGATTCTCCCGGGATTATTGAAGAAGGGATTTTTCTGCTACGCAGCGTTATGGATAGAACAATGGAGCGGGGCGCCGCTGGCGCCATTTGTAGTCCTGGTGTTGATGTTGTCGATATTCAGCACAATATCAAATTCGCGATATCCGGGAATGGAAGCAAAGTGAAAAAGGAACAGGTAAAAACATTATCTGTAATCGACGTGGGCACATCCAAGGTGCTGACGGCTATCGGTGAGATCGATTCTTCCGGTGATCTCAACATAATCGGGCTCGGCAGTTCGCCGAACGAAGGCATGAAGAAGGTCTTGTAGTCGATCTCGAATCAGTCACCGGCGCGGTTTACGAATCTGTCGGCGAAGCTGAAAAGATGGCCGACCGTGTTATGGACGGCGCGCTTATAAGCATCAGCGGATCGCACATCGCAGCCAACAGCAGCAGGGGTACAGCGCCTGTCCTCGACCCGCACGGGGGAGTGACACATGATGACATTCGCAAAGCCATAGAAGCGTCGCGCTACCTGATGCTGCCGCCGGAAAAACAGATTGTTGACATTATCGAACAGGATTTCTCTCTCGACGGTCAGAGCGGAATAAAAGACCCGCTGGGTATGTCCGGGATGAATCTCGAAGTCGGGGTGCAGATCATCACCGGCTCGACATCCTTTATAAATAACCTTACGAAGTGCATTCTGAAACTTGACATACCGATAGACGGCCTGCTGCTCGGGGGGCTCGCTTCGGGAGAAGCGGTGCTGAACAGCGACGAAAAACAGGTGGGGATCGTTCTGCTGGATATAGGGGCGGGCACAACGGATGTCGCCGTTTTCAAGGATGGTTATCTGCTGAATTCATGGGTGATTCCGGTAGGCGGCGCACATATCGACAATGACATAGCTGTATACTTCGGCACATCCAGGGCGGAGGCGGAACGTCTGAAAATCGAGCACGGACGCGCATACATGGAAGGCGTCGACGACAGCGACCCGATAGAAATCGATCATGTCGGCGGCGAGGACAGAACGCAGGTGCCCAAAGGAATGCTCAGCCAGGTGATCCAGCCGCGAGTGTCCGAACTGCTGAGGATTATCCGCGGCGATATGGAGAACAACCTGCCGCCAACGGTGCTTCCCGCAGGTGTCGTAATCACCTGCGGAACAGCGCTGCTGGACGGATTGCCGGAGATGGCCGAAGAGATACTCGGTTTTAAAGCCCGTGTGGCAAGTCCGAAATACAATGGTCCGTTCAGCGATAAGATCAGCAACACATTCAGTTCGACAGCCTTCGGAATGCTGTCGTGGGCGGCGAAGCATTCGGTGCGTGCAGGTTACTCGGCAGTGCCGCCGTCGGATTCTGTTATACACAATGTAATCAACACGATAACGAAATTCTTTAAAGGTTTTTCGAAGTGAAGACAACAAAGATAAAGGAATCAGAACTATAGAAAACTCGGCGCGCCGCGCCGTGGAATCCGTAAGTCGGCTTCACCCGTTGGAGCCCGACAACAGGGACATACCCTGTATTCGAGGAGGTACCAGGTGAACTTCGAGCCAAAGGTTGAAAAGTTTGCGAAAATCAAGGTTGTAGGTGTTGGCGGCGGTGGCTGCAACGCTGTAGACAGGATGATAGAGGTCGGTATATGTGGTGTGGATTTCATAGTGGTCAACACCGACGCCCAGGTTCTGGAAGTGAGCAAGGCAAAGGAAAAACTCCAGATCGGCGGAAAAGTGACACGAGGGCTCGGCGCGGGTGCCGACCCGGAGATCGGCCACAAGGCCGCGGAACTCAGCATAGCCGAGATCGAGTCGTCTATCGAAGGCGCGGACATGATCTTCATCACGGCGGGTATGGGCGGCGGCACGGGCACAGGCGCTTCTCCCATTGTCGCGCGAACCGCGAAAAATCTCGGTGCTCTCACCATCGGGGTCGTCACAAAACCGTTTGCCTTCGAAGGGAAACGCAGGATGAACGTTGCTTTGCAGGGCATTGAGGCCCTGTCGCGCGAAGTCGATACATTGATCGTGATCCCGAACGACAGGCTGCTTGACATAATGGATGAAGACACTGCGCTCGTGGAAGCTTTCAAGACGGCGGACGATGTGCTGAGGCAGGGAGTGCAGGGCATTTCAGACCTTATTACCGTGCCGGGCGTCATCAATCTGGACTATGCGGATGTCAAAACCATCATGCAGAACGCAGGCACCGCGCTTATCGGTATCGGCTTCAGCAGCAGTGACGACCAGGCACGCCGCGCGGCGGAGGAAGCAATATCCTGCCCGCTTCTCGAAACGTCCATCAAGGGCGCGAAAGGTATCCTGCTCAACATAACCGGCGGCCCCGACATGAGTCTTACAGATGTGAATATCGCCGCCGAAGTTATAAACGAAGCGGCCTCGGAAGACGCGAACATCATTTTCGGAACTGTGATAGACGAAGACCTGAAAGACGGTATAAGGGTGACTGTAATCGCGACGGCATTCGACTCGCAGGTGCAGGACAGGCGTCCCGAACCGCGTTCGCAGCAGAAGCAACATTCGCTGCCGCAGCCTGAACCCCAGGCTCCCCGGCGACAACCGGTGCCGCGGCCTCAACCGGGTCCGGATCAGAAAACCAGCCCGGAACTTGATATGGAAGAGATGCCGGATGAGCCCAAACCGTCATGGACGAAAAAAGTCACTGAAACACCTTCCCCGGTGGATGATGATCTTGACATACCATCATTCCTGAAAAAGAAACCGAGGAAAGATAGATAGGGACCCGTTAAAAACAGTGAGTCTGTTTTCAGCTGTTGCTAAAGCTTGATCGACTATTCGACAGGGAGCGGCGAAAAAGAAAACTGATTGGATTTCAGGAGTATGCCGGAGAAATGGCTCTACGACTACGGAAAGAAAGGCCGCTGGGAAGATTTCCAGCTTCGAGTGGCGCTCTGCTTTCCCGAACATTACAAAGCCGGCATGGCAAACCTGGGTTTCCTGTGGATTTATCATCTGCTCAACAGCAGGGAGGAGGTAAGATGCGACCGGTCATTCATGCCAGACCGGCAACTGAATAAGAAACGGAAGCTTCGGACGATCGAGGCCGGAAGGCCGTTGTCGGATTATGATCTCGTGGCGTTTTCGCTACCTTTTGAAGGCGGATACGTGAATATGGTTCGCATGTTGGAATCGGGTGGTGTCGAGCAGCAGGCTGAACGAAGAACCGGCTTGCCGCTCGTGATCGCAGGCGGTGTGGCAATCAGCGCGAACCCCGAGCCGACGGCGGACTTCGTCGATGCCGTTGTAATCGGTGACGCCGAGAATCTGCTCG
>JAJRTR010000138.1 GCA_024278215.1 bacterium | reverse complement strand
TTGCGATTCGTAGCGTACGTGTGGGATTCTTCAAGTTCGCTGCCGGCGTCATATATTTCCCGGTAATAATTGATCCACATATTGTTGCGACCGGGTGTATATGTGAAGAGGTCGACTTTGGCGTCCTGGCGCAGGTTGCCGCCGGACACATCACCCTCGAGTCCGAAATTGCTGAATGAAATCGTCTGGTTATATTCGCCTTCGGCATACCGATACCCTTCATCTTCGGACACATGCCCGTCGATGTCGATCCAGGTCTGATGTCTCGGGTGCGATGTGAGCCATGTTGTTGTGCCCAGCCAGAACTTCGGCACGACTTCGCTCCGGCCATAATTATCCAGCTCATAAGATTTCTTCGCATAAAAATTCCTTGCGGCGAAAGCATTGTATTCGAGATCGGGCGCGTCGGACACCACGAGCGCCGTGTAATACTGCGGTGCGCCCGCGGGGACGAAGGTGACATCGTGAAGC
The DNA here is from genome assembly GCA_024278215.1 of bacterium. GTDB lineage: Bacteria > UBP15 > UBA6099 > UBA6099 > JAJRTR01 > JAJRTR01. The sequence continues at coordinate 126,270 of JAJRTR010000138.1, read as the reverse complement.
ACGAACTTTCCTGTCGACGAGTATTGCAGTTCGAAACAGATCAATACGTTCTCTTGCGCCGGTTTTTCATAGAGCACCAGCGAATTTATTCGTTTCAGTGAAGGGATGACCCGCGAGAATGCAAGATCGACAGTGACAGGTTTCGCGCCTCTTCTGTCGGGAATTATCATAGCTTCACGCGCTTCTAGGTCAATGACAATATCCCTGCCGCCGAAGAAATTTGTGAACGGGGCTTCTTGATCGTCGATTTCCGGAAAATCCGCCGATCCCGATTCACGGTTTGAATAAAGCAGTACATAGCCGGATGCCCTGAGCAGTTTGCGTTTAAAATCCACCTGGAGACGATCTGCAATAAGCTGAAAATCGTCGCCATACACAACCGATCCGAGCAGCGATTGAGCGACCTGTGTGCGGGGTTCATAGATTATTTCTTTGGATTCAATAGTAAGATTGAAGTATCTCTCCGCGGCGGCCCCGTGTGCAAAAAACAGCGATGCAACAATAGCTGCAACAATAACGAAGTTTTTTTTGCTTCCGTCCATATCGGATGTCTCCATTCGATCTTTCTTTTCTGCCATTGTGTGTTTTTCAGGACAAAATCTGCAAGATATGAATATTCCAGGCCCGGATTTCTTTGTGAGAAAGCCGGGTTAAATACTCGCACAGAGCTTATCATATTATCTGTTACTGTTACAAGTTAATGTACGCATTGGGGTCAGACATAGAATTGTGCACAGAGCGGAAGGGTAAGGGGCAGGACGTGAATTGAAATTGGAGAATAGTCTATTGGCTCGGAATTGTTTTGTTCACGTCGGCTATTTGCTACCCTGTTGACTTTCGCCTTCGCTACGAACATAATTTTGCGATTGGCTCAAGTAGTAGTTGACTGAGTCAGGGTGATAACTCCTTAATGAACTATTCCTGATTCTAGGCCTGACCCCAAATTTCCAAACCGCAACATCTTGAGTCCGGTTGAGTGATGTGCATACCCACCTCGTCGTTTTCAAGGAGACAACCGAGGAAACGAAAAATGAACTTATCCGTGCCCTGGAGCGCCATTTCAAAGAAGACTATAAAAGGAAAAGGACCTGATGGAAAAACTTATCCGTTTTTTGAAGAGGCTGTTCTCTGAAAATCTTTATGGTACAATTACAATAAAGTTCGAGAACGGCAAGGTGCCGTATATTGAGACGACATCAATACGGAAGTGGCAGTTTGAGATTTTTTCTTTTTCCTGTTACAATGAGCATTACTTGAACCTTAAAAACTAAAAAGAACTTCTCTCGAAGTCCCGCCTTGTTACGTAAGGCATAACAAATATGCAGTACCAGATTAGGATATTCTACTGTATTTTAATCAATACTTGACAGCAATTCCCTTTATCGCAAAAAACACGAAAAAATAAAGAGTATATGCTTATAAGTTATAATCATTTACGAGTGAAAGGCAATGCGATGACAAGAATACTTACAATAATATTAATAATGCTGCTGTTTTGCGCTTCGATCAATGCCGAAGAAAATTGTGCTCATATCTCAAAGTTTAAAGGTCTTGACAGGAATGGATATGTCAGCCTCGTGGATGCGGTCAACAAAAAAGGAGCCTTCACGGATACTTGGGAATCCCTATCGGCATACGAGCCTCCCGAATGGTATAAGGATGCGAAGTTTGGCATTTTTATTCACTGGGGAGTCTATTCCGTTCCCGGGTATATGAGTGAATGGTATCCCAAGGAAATGTATGATAAAACAAGTATTGTGGCAACGTGGTATTACCACAGGAAGAAATACGGGGCCCAGGATAAGTTTGGATACAAGGATTTTATTCCGATGTTTAAGGCGGAGAAATTCGACGCGGATGAGTGGATGAGGTTATTTAAGAAAGCCGGGGCGAGATACGTGATTCCCGTGGCCGAGCATCACGATGGATTCGCGATGTACAACGGTGGCTTCTCGAAATGGAACGCTTTCCGGATGGGGCCACGAAGGGATATTCTCGGAGAACTGAAAGAAGCTGCCGCGCGTCAAGATGTTATTTTCGGACTTTCTTCACACAGGGCAGCGCACTGGTGGTTTTTGAGTGGGGGTCGGGAGTTCAGATCGGATGTCAACGATCCGAGATACGCCTCATTCTACGGCCCGGCGATGCCCCCTGATTCCATGCCGGATGAGCCTTTTATGCGTGACTGGCTGGCGAGATGCGCCGAACTCGTGGATCTCTACAAACCGGCGATCTTCTATTTTGATTTCGGTATCGGTAAAAAATCATTCGAGCCGTACAACAGGAAGTTTGCCGCATATTACTACAACCGCGCACGGGAATGGGGCCGCGAAGTTGTTATCAATTACAAAGGTACAATATACCCGGAAGGCACGGCAGTGCTCGACCACGAGCGAACCGGAGAAACAGAAATCCGGCCCGAGGTATGGCAGACGGACACTTCAGTTTCGTTCATTTCATGGGGATACATCGACCCGGCCATGAACAAACATAAAACGGCGGACCGTCTCATAGACGAACTCGTCGACACGGTAAGCAAAAATGGAGTTTTTCTCATGAACATCGGTCCCGCGCCCGACGGGACGATTCCCGACGCTGAAAAAATGCTCCTGCTTCAGATAGGAGATTGGCTGGATGTCAACGGGGAAGCGATCTACGGAACTCGCCCATGGAAAATCTATGGAGAAGGACCCACAGACGCGATCTTGCACAAAGATGGCGCAGCTTACCATCAGTTGGAATCGAGAAATCAACTGACGTCGGAAGACATCCGGTTCACCACTAAAGGAAAAATTCTTTACGCAGTTGTCATGGAGTGGCCGGATGACGGCGCGGTCGAGATAGAATCCCTGGGCATTGCAAGCGGGCTGGCTGAAGGGACAATCACATCGGTGCAGGTTCTAGGCGGCGGAGAACTGGACTGGTCTCAGGGTGACGAAAAACTCACAGTTTCTCTTCCCCCGGAAAGAACCTCTGAAAACGCTTTCGCTTTGAAGATAAAGGGAGCAATAAGATGATTCGTGTGTAAAAAGTCCGAAAATAAATTTTTAAAAAGAACTATTCCGAACAATAGCGCAGTGCTTTCAGTACGATAGCCGGCAATAGGATACACGAAAAGGAAGGCTTGCAAGGATACGATTTGGCAGGGGCGCGTGCGTCCCGCACGCGGATAGCCACCTCCATTACATACTTTATTCTACGACATTACCCGTCTCAACAGGGTGGTCAATTTTCAACGCCGTTTGGGGGTCAAAATTCGCCGCCGCTTGACACCTGATTCTAGGCCTGACCCCAAATTCCCAAATTTACGCTTCGCTTTGGTAACGATGATTCGTTATAATCAATGTATGTCTGAGCTGATTTCAAACCATGTTATACTGTGCCCGGTTGCAAGCGGCTCGTCGTTTTGCACGACACAAGTACAATTGGAGAAACATCATGGCTAAACGGCTGATTATGGCGGTGATCGACGGTTGCCACCAGAAGACTCTCTACGATCTTATCGACAAAGGTGAGATGCCCTTTTTTAACGAGATACTGAAGACGGGAACCCGCGTGCGAAGTGCAGTAACTATGTTTCCATCGACGACCGTCGCCTGCTGTTCATCGCTTTATACCGGCTGCTGGTACAGGAACCACGGGATACTGGACAACGAGTGGTTCGACCGGTTCGACACGCCGCCGCGGGCACGTTCGTACATCGCGGGTCTGCACTACGCGCTTGAATCTCTGGACCGCAAACTGTGGGGCGCACCGTCCATTCTACTGCCGAATATCAACAAAGGCGGGGCGGCGAATAATGATCTCGAAGCACCAACCATATACGAGGACTTCACGAGGGCGGGGCTCAAGTCGTATACGATGTTTCATTATATCGGGCGCGGCGCGACGAAATGGATCCGCCCCGGGCGCATGGACATGCTTCGCTACGGACTTGTCGAGCAATTCGAAAAACCTTATGAGATGTACGAGAAACACATGGTCAGCAGCGCGATCATCAACGCGAGAAAAGGACGTCCCGATGTGATTTCGCTCTACTTCGGCGGCAATGACGGCAACAGTCACCGGCACGGTGTGCCCGGCCAGTTGCCATATCTGCGCGACTTCATAGACGGCGAGTTCATGCGCATGAAAAAAGCCGCCGAACAGATTTATCCCGGCGACGACATCTACTCGGCGATAACCGCCGATCACGGCCAGACAAACATGAACCCGGACGATATAGACAGGTCTATGTACTACCAGGATATGCAGCCGGTGCTGGCGGCGTCGGGCTTCGATAAATCCGAGCAGGGCCTGTCCATGAGCGAACACGATCTCGGACAGATGGATGCCGTGATCAGCCTCGGCAACGGCGCGACATTCAGCTTCTATCTTCGCAACCGCGACACTCGCGACTGGAAAACCCAGCCGGATTACGCGAATGATGTACTGCCCTTTCTCAACAACCTGCTCAAAGCCGGCGACAGGTTGCCGCCTTTCGGCAACTGGCCGTTTCCACGTTACGTTGATTTCATTCTTACTCGCACGAAGTTCGACGAACCTTACAGTATCTACGCGAACGACCCGCCTTACGAGGGAGAAGGCAGGCTTGTCGATCCGGAGACATTTTTCGATGGGCGCGAGGGCTACTGCCGGCCTGTGGAGAGAATCCGCGGTATCGATCATCCCAAGGGGCCGGATGTGAAGCTCGTTCTCAATTATGCAGACCACTTCAATGTGCAGGAGCGCGCGGAATTCCACGCCGGCCAGCATGGCTCGCTCAACGCCGACGATTCGATTGTGCCGATGATCTTCGCGGGGCCCGGCGTACGCACTGACGAGCTCGACGACGCGCTTACCATCGATTTTTCGCCGACATGCGCTGCTCTCATGGGTGTGGAAATGCCGCGGGCCGACGGAAAACCGCTGCCCGTATTTATATGAGCCGCTTGCACTTTCGTGGCAATATGCAGTTATAATTACACTAGACGATTTTCAAACTGATTTTTTCGCAATCTCCTCGAAAAGTTGCGTTTTCGCACCTCAAATGGGTAAGAATGTCGCAAAACAAGGTAATATCAACATCGTATGTCAAGCTGAATTTTTGCAAGTTCAGAATACTTTCGAAAACTTACTGAGCCAATTGTAAATTATGTTCGAAGCGAGGTCGAGCGAAATTGTTCGGAGCAAGGCGGAGGTGTAAAATCCTCGCAGGCGTACTTGTAGAGTACGTCGAGGACGATTTTGGGCCGACAACACAGCTATGGACAATAGCAGCCGACCGCAGCAGAATCAGAATTTTGCAATTGGCTCTACTGTTGACCACATTGGGAACCAGACCTATAATGGATAATTGGCCGAAACGGCGACAATTATTTTGGAAGGACGAAATGGAAGAATCTGCGGGCAGTATAAACAACGACGAAGACCGTCCTCCCCCAGCGCATTGCCGGCGGGTGGATATTCAAGACGTTGTATGCCGACAGTCGGAGGGGGGTGATCGGAGAGACTGATTGCTTGATTCGACTTTTTACCCCTTTATCCTCCCCCTTCAACATGTTTTCATGGCACGGACGGCGCACTGCCGACGGTTCTGCGTGGCGTTATCATGCAGCCGACATCAAAAAGAATATCGCATTTCCTTGCTTCCGGCAGGGATGCGCAACTCAGGCACTATGCGAAACAGCACCATGCCGCTGATGTCGCTGCGGCTATTACGAGGTTGCGCCCGGAAGACATTCTCAAGGTTATTGAGACTGTCGGCAACAGCATGGCTTTCGAGATATTCGGCCATCTCGAACCGGACACCCAGAAAGCATGTCTGGAATTTGCCGAGCCCGGCCGGGTGATTCATTTCTTCGAGGCGCTCTCTCCCGACGAACAAGTCGATCTCCTGAAATCGCTTGACGATGAAAGAAAAGAGAATTTTCTTGATCTCCTCAAAGCTTCCGAGCGCGACGACCTGATGCAACTCGTAAAATTCGAGGAAGGCACCGCCGGCTCGGCCATGACGACCGAGTTCTTCGCTCTGCAACCCGAGACCACAACAACTGAAGCCCTCGATTACATAAAAAAACGCTCCGAAGAAGCTGAAACGATATACACTCTTTATATCATCGACAAGAATGAAAAACTCGTCGGCGTCGCTTCTCTCAAAGAGCTCGTGCTTGCAAAACCGGATACGACTCTGCGCCAGATCATGAACCCGAATGTGATAAACGTAACGTTGATGGAAGATGTCGAGGTCGTGGCAAAGAAGATTGCAAAGTATGACCTGCTCGCTATGCCGGTCGTGAACTCACAGCGTCAGCTTCGCGGCATCATCACCGTCGACGATGTCATAGATATTATCGAAGAAGAAGTGACGGAAGACATCTATGCGATGGGCGCGGCGGGGTCACCCATAGATTATTTAGGCTCAAGTGTATTCAACATTTCACGAAAAAGAATCACATGGCTTTTTATTCTCGTGCTCTCGGAATTCGTAGCCGGCTGGGTGCTGGAGATTTTTAAGGATGAACTACAGGCGATTGTGCAGCTTATATTCTTCATACCGATTCTGAATAGTTCAGGAGGCAATGCCGGCACCCAGGCATCGACGGTTATCGTGCGCGGACTGTCGACAGGCGAATTGACGACAAGTCTTTTTCTGAAGGTTTTGTGGAAAGAGATGCGTGTGGGATTCATGGTTGGGATTCTGCTGGGATTCTTCGCCGGCTCGCGAGCCTATTTCGTAGGCATGGGCAGCCCTCAGAACAGCCTGAAACTCGCCTTCACAGTATGCTTCACAATGATTCTCGTCGTTACAATCGCTAAAAGCATGGGGGCGGTATTGCCCATGTTTTTCCAGAAACTCAAACTCGACCCGGCCATCATGTCCGGCCCGCTGATCGCCAGCATAAGCGACATTTTCACTCTCATCACCTATCTCAGCCTTGCAAAATACGTTTTCGGAATCTGATTCCCGGCGGAAGTAATAAAACGCGGGGCGGCGGCGGATCGCGCTGTTTACGTTTATCACGCATTGGTGAAATATGCGGGTTATCACCAATAGATCAGTGTGTTTTCCAGGGTCAGTTCCCAGCCGGGCCTGAATGTTATGTCGAATTCCACATTATTCAACATGCTTTTTGCAAACCGATACTTTACCGATAATCTGTTTTTGAAAACATCCATATACCAGGGATGCTTCATAAGGCTGAGGCTGGGACCGGAGCTGGTGCCCCACTGGGGTTCGACATATATGCCGAGAAATGTGTAGAACGGGGTTGCGACGACCAGTTCCATGTCGCCTATCGAAAATCCGAATCTGGGATTGAATTTTTTCCATGGCGGCACCAGATCGGCCCTCTTCCTCTTCCCTCTGTCGGAAAACCTGTCTGTGAATGTTGCCGTGTGGAAGGACCTGAGCTTCATCAGAAATTTCTGCGAGAAATGCGGCGCGTTCATAAAACTCATTTCATCGAATGTCACATTCATCACAAGATTGACAAAGCATTGTTCAGGACCCGGAGTGAATATACATGGTATTGCGGCACCTCTTCTCTGATAGGCCACCTCTGCAAGTCTGGCGCCAAGGCTCTGGGAGAACGACTTCGTGACTACCGAAAACAACTCATCGTTTGAAAGCCTTTTATTAATATCATTTTGCAGTCCGATACCGACCTTTGTCGCATAATTCGATGTGATCTTTTCACCGTATATCGTCCAGAAATCACGAGCCACGGCAGGTGTTAAAACAGCAAAAATTATTATTATTGTCACAAATCCCGCTTTCTTCATTTTTCTCACCTCCTCCTCAATCCCTTTTTATATTCTATTTACCCCGAATCGGGCCGATTAAAACCGCGCCGGCCTGTTCAGGGCCACCGACAATGCGTGTTTTACGTCACAATCTGAAATTATCCAAAACGGGATTCCGGCAATGGAGCCAATTGCAAAATTCTGATTCTGCCGCGGTCGGCTACTATTGTACATAGCTGCGTTGTCGACACAAAATCGTCCTTTACGTGCTCTACAAGTACGTCTGCGAGGATTTTACACCTCCGTCTTGCTCTGAACGATTTCGCTCGACCTCGCGACGAACATAATTTGCAATTGGCTCAATAAAAAGTGATATTAAAGGATTTTATATTGAAATGAGATTATTGCTTGGAATACTCACAGGTGTGGTAAGTATAGTTGCCGGCGTGGGCTTCACCGCCGCGCTGGGCAGACTTCTCACTGTCGCTCCGTCAGAATGGCTGTCGGGAGCGAGACTATACTGGCTTGCGGGTTTTTCAGCATATATTCCTGTGCATATCCTTTTTCGCAGACTGATCGTAATTCACATATTCGGACACGAAATTACACATGCGTTGTGGTCGGTTCTTTTCGGCGGCAAAGTGCAGGAAATATATGTCTCACGATCACAGGGCGGTTTTTCGTCCTACACGCGGGGTAATTTTCTTGTAACCCTCGCGCCGTATTTCTTCCCGCTCTATTCGATAATGTTTCTGGCAGTGTGGGCTCTCGCCGCACCTGTTTTCAAGCCCTGGCTCGTCGCGGCTGTCGGGTTCACTACATCATTCCACATTCTACTCACACTCTACTCATTGAAACTCGGGCAGAGCGACATCCGTAAATCCGGTTTTTTTCCCGCGCTTACCTTTGTTTATGCAATGAATTGTATTGTACTCGGCTCGATTTTCTGCATCGTAACCGGCGCTGCCGACATACGCTCTTTTCTCGGTGACGGCGCTCGCGTTTTCGCACAAATCCTGTCTGCATCCAATAATATAGCGGTGTCCCGGCTCAAAAGCATATTCACTCAGGGGTAATGTTTCGGGAGTTTCATTGCCTCCTGTGGTCTGTGGCTGTGCATCTACAATAATTTAATTTGTGAGCTACAGAATAATCGTTTCTCCAGCGATACCGGAAAAGCGCCGGGGAAATATAATTTCTACTGATGAGCCAGTTGCAATATTCTGTTCGATGCGAGGTCGAACAAAATTGTTCAGAAGCAAGACGAAGGTACAAAATCCTCACAGCTATGGACAATTGCAGCCGAATCAGAATTTTACAACTGCCGCAGATATTTGAAATATATCAATAATATACAGGAGACATCGTCCGATGGGAAAATGCAGATTTTACGAGGTGTGCCCGATTTACACAGGGATATTACAGGACCAGGAGATGTCCGCAAAAGCGTTCAAGACGCAATTCTGCGAGGCGGATTTCGACAGTTGTAAAAGATACGCAGTAAGAATCAGAGGCTACCTTGTGCCGAAAAAACTTTTGCCGAGTTCGCGCATGTCGGTCGATGAAATAGTCGAGAAATACAAATGTCCGAAGGGCTGACATATATGTTTGGAAGGCCGGGGATTCTGCAGCGGGTGATTTGACAAAGGAGAAAAAATGTCTATCGAATGGACGAAGAACCTCGAGTCGGGAATACCGGCAGTTGATATGCAGCACAAGTTGCTGATCAAGAAAACAGGTGAGTTGTTATTGGCCTGCAAGAATGCCGCGGGGAAAGAAGAAGCACGGGAAATGATCGATTTTCTGTCGGCTTACTGTACGGAACATTTTGTTCTGGAAGAAAACCTTATGCGGGAATCGGGGTACCCTTATTATCTTTCTCATGCCAGACAGCACAGGATGTTCAATTCGCTGATATTGGAGACATGGGTGAAAGTGGATAGCGAGGGCGTAGCTACAGATACTGTTGTCAGGCTGAATAAGGCTCTCGTGTCGTGGTTTCTCGAGCATATCATGAAAATGGATCTGAAAATGTGCGAGTATCTCAGTGCCGAAAATAATAAACTCGCCAGCGGTACATAGACAACCCGCATATTTCACCAATGCGGGCCGAAAATCGGGAGAATGCCTGTGTAATAACAAGGCGCGGCAAGTGAGTGGTGAGGGAGCAGCCGGCCAGCCAGCCTCTTGCGCAAAATACAGGTATGGGACCGCTCCCGAATCGCCGATGCACCGGAAGTAGAATGGGCGTTATTTTCATTTCCCCGGGATAGGTCTTTCAGGGCCGTAAGTGACAGTGTGTTGTCGTTAAAAACCTTATTGACGGAGAACCCGAAACCGATAATAAATCCGACTGCCAGTTCAAGTCTTCTTCCTGATCAAGTTCGGATTGAGGTCCTTTACGCGCAGGCAGCCGGTCGCGAACATCGCCATCCTGAATTCGAGGATAAATTGTCTGATCTTGTTTTCGACCGCCACGGGGCTTTCCAGCGCAGGTTCCAGGAACGCACCCGCCGCAGCCGCTAAATCGGCACCGAGACATATACATTTTGCCGCGTCTATACCGTTTCGCACTCCGCCCGAAGCGATGAGCCGCGTTGCTGTCTTTGCTCCACCGATTCGCGCCAGTATATCGGCAGTTGGTATGCCCCAGTCGACGAAGCTGCGACACGCGGCACGCCTGACAGCGTCCGTCGAACGGCTGCTTTCGATATAACCCCACGACGTGCCGCCCCGACCCGCCACATCTACTGCGTATACTCCCACATCCGACAGACGACCGAAAGCATCCGCGCTTATGCCGTGTCCGACTTCTTTTACGATTACCGGGAAATCAAATTCCGCGACTGCTTTCCGAAGCCTGTTCGCTAAACCCTTGAAATCTGTGTTCCCTTCGGCCTGCATGGCTTCGTGAAGCGGATTCATATGGAAGATAAGCGCGTCGGCCTCCGTGCGTTCCATCAGTGAGCGGCAATCGTCTGTCGAGAAACACGCGCCAAGATCGACGAGTCCGAGGTTCATCAACAGGGGGACATCGGGGCACAAGTCACGCACCTGAAACGACGCGGCGGCTTTTTCTTTTATAAATGCGATCTTCGCCGAACCGAGCGCAAGCGCAATACCGGCGTTCTGCGCGGCAATGGCGAGGTTGCGGTTTATTTCGCCGGCGCGCTCAGGTCCGCCCGTCAGACTTCCTATCATTATCGGCGCCGATATTATGCGTCCGAGAAAATCGCACGATGAATCCACATCCGCAAGCTCAATCCCGGGCAGCGCGTTGTGAACCATATAATAATTATCGAAACTGTTCACTTTGCTTTTGTCATAATAATCGAGCGCCGCGTTCAGATGCTCGATCTTACGTTTCGATATGTTTTTGTCTTCAGGCATGGCTCCTTCACCTTCCGGATTTAACTTTTCCGGTTTGCGCATTCGTCATCGTCTCCAGGATTTTTTGTTCAATCGAAGCGCTGTCGAGGCCGAAGTCGGCAAGGAGGTTGTCACGGCTGTCGTCAGGAATATAGCTGTGCTCCACGCCTATGCGCACCACGTTGAGAAGGTCGAGCCCCAGCGCGTTCGCCCTGTCCAGGAACAGGCTTCCGAACCCGGATGAAAGCAGGTGGTCTTCAACTGTAAAGAATCTTCTTATGCCGTCCTCATAGGCTTTGAGCAATGTTGTTTCATCCATGGGATGCACGAATCTTGCATTCAGAACACGCACGTCCAGCCCCTGCTTCTGCAACGCGCGCGCCGCCTTCAGAGCGTGCATAGCCATCGGGCCGACAGCCCATACAGCGGCGTCCTTGCCGTTTTTGAGCAGTTCCGCCGTCGCATGTTCTATCGGCGCGCGGGCACCTGTTTTTATCGGCCCGGCATCCGCGCCGGAAGGATACCTGACAGCCAACGGATGGTCCTGCGTCAGCGCATACTCCATCATGGCTTCGAGTTCGACCGTATCTCTCGGGGCAAGCAACTGGATATTCGGCAGGTGTCTCATATATGCAATATCCATGATGCCCTGGTGGGTCTGTCCATATCTGCTTACGAGGCCGGCCCTGTCGACAGCGAATATTACCGGCAGGTCCTGCAGGCATACGTCGTGGAATATCTGGTCGTATGCCCTCTGCAGGAAGGTCGAATATATCGCTACGACGGGTCTGAAACCCTGCACGGCGAGCCCGGCCGCGAATGTCACCGCATGTTGCTCGGCCATGCCGACATCGAAAAATCTTTCAGGGTACTCTTCGATCAGTTTCTCCAGGCCGGTCCCGCCCGGCATCGCCGCGGTTATGCCCATGACACGGTCATCTTTTTTGCACAGCTTTTTCATACATGCGGAAAATGCGTGCGTATAGGTGACAGCGGGGCGTATATCGACTTTCTCTTTTTTCACAGCGGATAGCTTATTTATCCCGTGGTAACTTGCAGGGTCGCATTCGGCGGGCACATAGCCCTTGCCTTTTTTCGTGAGGACATGCACGAGAACCGGTCCTTTGATTTTCTTCACATTCTCCAGCACCGCGCACATTGCCTGTATATCATGCCCGTCTATGGGGCCGACATATTGAAAACCAAGTTCCTCGAAAATGATGTTCTCCCTGAAAGCGAGATACTTTCCGAGCGACCTGAACGGAGAAGTAATGAGGCTGAGCGCTTTAAATATGCCCGAAGGTTTTTCCTTCAGATTTTCCATCGTCTGGTGGAGTCGCACATAGTGGGCGCTGGTCCGCAGCTTGCTCAGGGAGCGCCCGAGCGCGCCGGTCACCGGTGAAATGGAGAACGAATTGTCATTAAGAATCACGATTATATTCCTGCTCAGTTCACCCGCGTGATTGAGCGCCTCGAAAATCATGCCGCCGGACATAGCGCCGTCGCCGCAGATGCCGATCACATGCGAGTCCTCATTTTTCAGGTCGCGGCCTACCGACAGCCCGAGCGCCGCGGACAGCGACGTGCTGCCGTGCCCCGTGTCGAAGCAGTCGTGCTCGCTCTCGCCTCTTTTAGGGAATCCGCTGATGCCATTGCGTGTGCGCAATGTCGCGAAATCCCTGTAACGGCCTGTGAGAAGTTTGTGCGGATAACACTGGTGGCCGACATCCCAGACGAATTTGTCGCGCGGCGAATCGAAAACCCGATGCAGCGCTATAGTCAACTCGACAATACCGAGATTCGACGCGAGATGCCCGCCGATCGACGACACCCTGGAAATAATCGTATCCCTTACCTCCGCGGCCAGTTCGTCGAGCCTGTCGGCAGGCAGTTTCTTCACATCCTCAGGACTGTCGATTGTCGAAAGGAGTGTTTCGCCGCTCTCCTCGATCCTGCCGAATCTTCGCTCTCTTGCAATGTAGTCATTTATACATTCCACAAGGTCGCCGGGGCCGAAGTCGGGCCAGTATTTCGGGTGAAAGAATATCTCGGAGTACGCGATCTGCCACAGAAGGAAATTGCTGATACGATTGTCGCCGCCCGTCCTGATAAGGATGTCGGGGTCCGGCATACCTGCCGTATAAAGGTATTGTGAAATATCGTCCAACTCGAAACTCTCTGCTTCCAGACCTTCATCCCGCCGGCTCTTCATTATTCTTTTTATCGCCATCAGTATTTCGTCGCGACCACCGTAATTAACACAGATATTGAGAGTCGTCTTATAATCCACGGAAGTGATTTCCTCAGCCTTCCTCATTTTTTCTCTCAACACCGGCGACATCCTGTCCGGGCTGCCCGGGAAACGCAAGCGGATGCCGTTCTTTTTCAGGCTTTCGACTTCCCGGTCTAGAAACATTCCCAGCAGTTTCATAATCCCGGACACTTCCGCCTCCGGGCGCTGCCAGTTTTCCGTCGAGAAAGCGAACATCGTAAGTGTCTCTATTACAAGCTCACTGCACAATTCGATGACCGGCCTCACTCGCTCCGCTCCGGCTTTGTGACCGGCAGAGCGCGGCAGTCCCCTCTCCTGTGCCCACCTGCCGTTTCCGTCCATAATGATTGCAATGTGAGCAGGCAGCGCGTCGCTGTGGTCCAACAAATCCTTGATCCCTTGCTCCTTCATTTGACAACTCCTTTATATCCGAGCCAATTACAAAGTTCTGATTCTGCTGTCCGTTTTCTATTCCATACAGCCATACAGCCTGCCGACTATCAACTCGACCAGTTCTTTGAAATCGTGACTGTATTCATTATCACTAACATCTTTTAAATGCGCTCGCAACCTGCCGTGCTGCTCTTCATAATCTTTTCTTATGTCCCCGAACACCTCGTGTTTTTCCATCAGAGCAAGTATCTCCAGCCCCTCTTCGTCTGAAAGTTTTTCTTTCCCCAGTTTCGACGCGAAAAGTCTTCTTTCGTCCAGACCGCATTTCTCGAGCAGGATAATTGCAGGCAGAGTCATCTTGCCTTCACGAATGTCCTGGAATCTGCGTTTTCCCGTGACGGATTCATCGCACAGGTAGTCGATGACATCGTCCGCAATCTGGAAAAGCCTGCCTGCTCCGAGCGCTATATCGACGAGCAGTTTTATGGTATCTTTGCCTGCGCCCGCCACGCGTGCGCCGACCAGCACACATGCCTTCACGAGCGCGGCTGTCTTGTTTTCTATTACCTCGTAGTACTCATCCACGCTGCATTCCAGCCGATAGTCCAGGTCCATTTCCCTCAATTGTCCGAAGACGAGTTCTTCGAGACACTTCGATATTATCTCTACGATTACAGGATTGCCGGTCAGAGACGCAATGTTCATCGACCTCGCGATAAAATGATCTCCCGCGAGTATCGCAACCTCATTTCCATATCTCGCGTTGATCGAGGGTTTCCCCCTTCTCACCGTCGCAGAGTCGATTACATCATCATGGAAAAGCGTCGAATTATGGAGTAGCTCGACAGCAACAGCGCAATCCGTATGCTTCGTCCCGCAGTATCCACAGAGTCTGGCCGTTGTCACAACGAGGCGCGGCCTGAGAAGCTTGCCTCCGTCCGGGATTATGCTTTCTGCGCCGTTTATACTCTCGACATTACGTATACAGCCTTCATCATTGAGCTTGTCTGCTGCTATCCGCATATCAGCCGCAATATTTTCATGCATTGAACCCTCGATTCCCGCTTTTGAACAAATCACAAATCACTGTCGCCCGGCATGAATTATCTATTAATATTCCGACATCTATGAGATCAATCTGTTCCAGTCGTTCTTCCATTTTTTAGTGAGCCGTTTCAATTTCCGCTCGGGAGTTTCAACAAGCGTACCCGCAAGTCTCGACAGGTCGCGCAACGCGCCGGAATCCACATTCCGCAGCTTCGCGACAGACTCTATCAGCGCAAATATGCTGAGTCCGAGCAGTTCGAGTTTACGCGCTTTTTCCACCTTCTGCTTCAACTCCTTTTTGCTTGCGCCCCCGGCTTCCCGCGACAGTTTATTCAACCCATCGGCGCTTTCGCGAATTCTGTCTGTGGCGGTATTCACGATCCTCTTTTCCCTGTCCTCGAGAATCCCCGTGATCATCTTCATGAAATCCGTCTCGGCTATATAGTGTGTTTTTCTGTCGCTGCGTTTTTTCACCCTTGCCACCACGCCGATCTGCCGGAGTTCCTTCAAGGCCATACTCACCGCGCCCGCGCTCAAATCCAGCCGCTCTCCGATTTCGTCCATCGTCATCGGTTCCGTCGCGAGATACAACATCCCCCACACCCTTCCGTGTATCCCCTTGAAACCCCAGAAATCTATCACATCCTCCACGGCCTGCAATATCCTGTCTTCCTCTTCAATAGCACGCGCGCTTAATTCCTCATCCATTTGAAACACCTCCACCATGACGTGATTATAACCGAGTGATTCAATATATTCAAAAGTTCATGAAGTATTGAATATTGTGAACTATTCCTTTCGATTATTCGTCCGCGCCCGAACGAAAACCTTAAACATTGCGATTTCAGGCTCAGCCGATTAAGGTATAAAGAATACATCTTACGGAGGAGCACGATGAAACAGGAAAAACTGCCCGAAACCGGGGTGCCCGAACAAGAACTTATGGCCGAACTCGACAGGATAAAGGAAAGCGACCTCGACTGGAAACGGGGCCGCTCCTTCAGTCTTATATACAATGCGGGAGAAGAGCTCATGCGGGTGGGCAACGAGGCTTACGGGAAGTTCATACTCGAAAACGGCCTCAGCCCGATGGCGTTTCCGAGCCTGCTGAAGATGGAGACGGAAGTTGTGTCAATGGTTGCAGGCATTCTGGGCGGCGACGAAAACGTAGTAGGCAGCATGACAAGCGGCGGCACGGAAAGTATCTTTATGGCAACTAAAACCGCGCGCGACCGGGCTCGCAAAATCAAGCCCGGCATCTGTGCACCGGAAATAATTACGTCTACAACAACACATCCCGCTTTCGACAAATCAGCCCATTACCTAGGGCTGAGTATCATTCATGTGCCGGTCGGCGACGACTACCGCGCGGATGTCGAGGGAATAAAAAACGCGATTACCGAAAACACGATTATGATGGTCGGCTCGGCCATGACATATCCGCACGGCATGGTCGACCCTATCGAGGAGCTCGCGGCGGCGGCGGCGGAGAAAGACATCTGGTTCCATGTTGATTCGTGTCTCGGCGGCCTGATACTGCCGTTCGTAAAAAAACTGGGCTATCCCGTGCCCGACTTCGACTTCAGTGTGCCGGGTGTCACTTCGATGTCCGCGGACCTCCACAAATACGGATTTACGCCCAAGGGCGCTTCCACGGTGCTTTACCGCAACAGCGGTTACCGTTACTTCCAGTATTTCGCTTTCGCCGATTTCCCCGGAGGCGTCTACGGCACGTCCACTGTTTCCGGCGCGCGCACGGGCGGCCCCATCGCAGGCGCATGGACTGTGCTCCGCTATGTCGGCGAAAACGGCTATCTCGAACTCGCCCGGAAAGCGATGGACACGACAAAGAAACTCATTGCCGGAGTGCGCGCCATCGACGGCCTCGACGTCATCGGCGAACCACACGCGACGGTTTTCAGTATGAAGAGCGATACGATCAATGTCTACGCCCTCTCGGACGAACTCCACAAACGCGGCTGGATGATAGAAAAACAGCACCTGCCCCCCAGTCTTCATGTGACGGTCTCGCCGTTCCACGAAAATGTCGCCGACGAGTTCCTGGCTGAACTCGCGGAGGCTGTCGATGCGGTCCGGGACGTAGATGCGTCGAACGTTTCGCAGGAAGCCGCCATGTATGGAATGATGGCGACTATGGAAGACCGCTCACTCGCTAAAGAACTTGCTGTCGAATATCTCAATGATCTCTACAAGTTGAAGTGAGTGTCTGCCGGGGGCGGCGAGGGTATGCCGCATATTTCATAGGCGCGGCTTAAAACCCGAGGAGGCTCCTGAGGCGTTTCCACAACTGGCCGGGATAGCGGGCATAGAAGCCGAAGTTGTAGAAAAGCAACTTCAGCGGTAGCTTGCCTCTTTTGTTGACGAGGTCGACAGCCTGCACGATCTCATCTCTCAATTCATCATACTCTTCCTGTGTCAGGCCGGGCACGAAATGGTTCGTAGGCGCTTTGTATCCGTAGGAATCGTAATCATGGCTATCGTCGAGGAAGCCGCAGCTTACAAGTTCGTCGTAAAAGGCTGTGCCGCGGAACGGTGTGAAAATATTCATAATCACATAATCGTGTTTCAGCTTTAGTATCAGGTCCCTTGACGCGCGAAGGTCTTCCTTCCGCTCCGGCGGCATTCCCACGCAGAAAAAGGAAACGCTCGCTATATGGTTCTTCCTGATAATCTTTATGTCGTCTTCGATGGTGTCGAGATCGGTCTTCTTGTTGAGTTTGTCGATAACATACTGGCTGCCGGATTCGACGCCGAGATTCATTTGCGAGCAGCCGGCGCGTCGGCATAAAGCAACCAGTTCTTCGTCCAGGCTGTCGGCTCGCACAAGCGCGTCCCAGCGGATGTGGATTTTTCGGTCGACTATCATCCGGCACAGTTCCATCACGCGGCGACGGTTAAGGTTGAATGTGCCGTCGACAAAAGTAAATTCGCGGACGCCGAGTTTGTCGACGACAGTCTCGATGTCGCCGACCATGCGTTCCGCGGAATGGAAGCGGGGTTTTCTGCGCCACATCGTGGAGTCGGCGCAGAACTTGCAGGCATAGGGACATCCGCGCGCGAAGTGCAGTGCCGCCTTGCCTGTTTCGCAACCGGAGATAAAGTCGGCGGCCGAGGGAAGTGTGTCGATGTCTTTCACAAGGTCGCGGTCAGGGTTATGGACGATCTCCGCGCCGCGCCTGAAGGACACGCCGTCGATGTCGTCGAAGCCGCCACCGGCTGAAAGCCTGCCGACTATTTCAGTGAAAGTGATCTCGCCTTCGCCGCGCACCGCCGCGTCCACCGCATCGTTACCCAGCACATCTTCGGGGCATACCGTGGGGTGATAGCCGCCGAGTATCACTTTAATATCCGGGTTGACTTCCCTGCATATTTCCGCGAGTCTCAGCGCGGAGTTGCGAACGGGGCTGAGCACGGTGAGGCCGACAATGTCCGGCTCCAGCGTGCGTATCAGCGCTCTGCATTCGTCCCACACGGGGTGGGTGCCCGAATCGAGGCTGCCGTGATATTTGTGGAATTTATCGAGCAGACTTGCGCCTTCGTCGATAGCGGCAAGTCGTTCTGCCGGGTTGTAGTTCGCATCGTGGATTGTAACATCGTGGCCGGCGGCGGCGACCGAGGCAGCGATATACGGCAATGCCAGCGGCGGCACCATCTCCGATCTTTCCTTGGTGTTGCGCAAACGCGAATAAGGTGGGTTGAGAAGTAATACTTTCATCTCGCCGGGCAACAGCTTTCGCCTGTGCCGCCGGTTTCCTCCAGCAAGTAAGCCGCCGGTTTATTGCACCAATTCCCTGCCGAGTTCTTCGGCGCGTTTCATCAATTCTTCATTTTCCGCGACCAGGCCGGCATCCTGATATCCTGTGGCGCGCAGACTTTTCGTGTCGAACCCGTACATTCTGAAGAATGTCTCGTAGCGCGGGATTATGTCGGCGAACACTTCCTCCGACGGATTGCCCTGCACGAGGATAAAGATGAACTTCTTTCCGGGCGCGAGTCTTGTGATGAAGCCGTCGTCGAAGAAGCTGTATGTTCTGTCAATGAATCGCTTGAGCTGGCCCGATACGTCACCGAAATAAACAGGCGACGCCATGACAAGGGCGTCGGCTTCGCGTATTTTATCGAGCACTTCAGGAAGATCGTCATTCAAAATGCAATGGTCGTTTTCTCCCTTGCATCCGCGGCAGGCCTGGCAGCCTTTGAAAATAAGTTCGTTCAGCACGAATACTTCAGCTTCCGCGCCCATCTCTTTTGCCGTGTCGATGACCTTCTTCGCCAGAGCTGTACTGTTCGATGTCCTGCGCGGACTTCCGAGTACGCCAACTATCTTCATGGTTTGTCTGCCCTCCGTTGAAATATTTCTTATATGGAACCAATTGCAAAATTCTGATTCGGCTGCGGTCGGCTGCTATTGTCCATAGCTGCGTTGTCGGCACAAAATCGTCCTCGACGTACTTTACAAGTACGCCTGCGAGGATTTTACACCTCCGCCTTGCTCTGAACATTTTCGCCCGACCTCGCTACGAACATAATTTTGTAATTGGCTCTATGGATTATAGCTTATCCTCGCATCAAATTTCACGGTTTCGCACCACAAAGTTGCGATATGTTTTCTGAAATAGCGGTCGTCCGGGAATTTCGCCCCGGTGTGTTTGTCCGCTCTCACCGCTTCCGGCCGGGACGCGCAGCCTGAACGCACCGCGCGCGCACTGCTCTTTTTTCACGACAACACATTGCCGCGAACGCGCTGTAATCTTCGCGACAGTGGCAATATAATCCGATTTGCTTTAAAGTCACGGTCGCAATAATTAATATATGTAAATGTCAATGTGAAGAGAGGTAACAGACTGACCGAAGCGATCAGCGGCATATTGATAACGATTACCGGGGCATCCATTTGTGGCATTGCTCAACTTACCGGCAAGATGGCCACAAAGGACATGCACCCCCTGAAGATGTGTACTGTGAGGTATGCTACCGCCGTTCCATTTGCGCTTGTTGCCACGCGGGTGATATCGGGGCAGTGGCCGCAGGCGATAACATGGTCGCAGTTTGCGATGACGGCGGTCATAGCGATCATGGCGTGGGGGATCGGTGCAATGCTGTTCTTCACCGCGATGGAAAAAGACAGCATGCACAGGGTAGCGCCCGTGAGCAACTCCCTGAGCGTGTGGGCCGTCGTGCTCTCGATAATCTTTCTTAAAGAAAAATTCTTTCCGGCGCTCGCGGTGGTCCTTATATTGCTGATTGTCGGCATAGCGCTGATGACGCCGAAAGCGTCGACGGAGCGCAGGTGGAAGTGGGCGTTGCCGGCGGCGTTGAGTGTGTCGCTGTTGTGGGCTGTGTCGGTCGTGCTGACCAAGGTGCTGATAGGCAACATAAACGAGGCGGCATTTGTGTTCTATACAATGATAGCGGCCGCGGCGTTCCATCTTGGATGTTCACCGTTTGTAAAAGGGCCTTCGAGCGCGCGAGGCATCCAGCTCGCCGTAATATCCGCGATCACGCTCGTGATCGGCGACACGATACTGATGGCAGGTATCGACGCATTGCCCGCATCCATCTTCTCGCCCGTTTTCGCTACAGTTATTCCGTTTGCGTTCCTTGGTTCGGTAGTTGTGCTTGGCGAGAAACCGCTGAAAAGAAACTGGATTGGAATGCTTCTCATCTTTCTGGCGGCGGCGATCTGCGGCTTCTACGGCGGACAATAACGGACAGCGAGCTGCGCACTGAATCCATTTACCCCGGCGGGAGTTTTCGTGTAAAATCAACCTGGAAGGAAACAGATTCTTGACCGGCGAAAAATATGCATAAAGTTATCCTCCTGACAGGTCGTTGCAACCAGAAGTGCCTTTTCTGTTCGAGGCTTTTAGATATGCCTGATCGATCGGTCGGGGAAGTACGCAGAGAGATAGATGAAATTGCGGAGCAGTCGACGCCGGCGATAACATTCAGCGGTGGTGAGCCTTCTCTTCACAAAGGTCTTTTCGAGTTGTCGTCCTATGCGGCGGAGTCAGGAAATTTCGAGACTATTTCTCTCCAGACAAACGCAATGGCTTTCCGGAAAAAAGGAATGGCCGGTCGTATGAAAGACAACGGTTTTACCGATGTGCTGGTCGCCCTGCACGCGCATACGGCTGCACTTTCCGACTTCCTTACACAGACTCGTGGCGCCTGGGCGCAGACTATAGAAGGTATACATGCGATAGATGCCGCCGGGGTTCCCGTCAGCCTCAATATCGTTGTCAACGCTTTCAACTTCCGGCGGCTTCCGGATTATATTGAATTCGTGTCGGAACGACTGCCTTTCGTGAAAGCTGTCACTATATCCGTCGCGAATCCCGACGGACGCGCCCGGGCGAATCCGTGGATCGTTCCACGATATTCCGAAATTGCGCCGCTGCTTGTCGAGGCGCACACAGTTTGCCGCGACAGAGGCATAACATCATTCAACCCCGACTGCGGCGTTCCTGCATGTTTCATGGGCGGTGTTGAATTCGCTTGCTCCGAATTCATCAGAGGCACAGAGGGTCAACTTTCGAAATCCGATCACAATATCATCATCGAAACATCCGGCGCGCATAAGACCAAGAGCAGCGTGTGCAGCGAATGTATTCACGATCCGATCTGCTACGGCGTATGGAAAGCTTATGCGGACATATATGGCGTGGGAGAACTCACACCTGTAAAAAACGATGTTGCGAGTGTGCCCGGAACGCCACAGGGTGAGCCTCCTCTCGGCAGACCGGCGCATGATGCCCGGCCGACCGGCCAGACAGTTAGTGTGCGCATATCCGGGACCTGCAATAACGGTTGCGTGTTTTGTCCGGAGGCAGGCGAAATGGACGGAAGTTTTGTTGCGCGGACGGAGGTGGAAAAGGAAATTTCCGAAGGCAGAGTCAACGGCGCGGACTTTCTGAATCTTGTGGGCGGTGAGCCTGCGATACACCCGGACTTCTTTCATTTCATACGCTACGCAAAATCAATCGGATATAAACAGGTAAGTGTTGTCACAAACGGCAGGATGTTTTCATATCGGACTTTCTGCCGAGAAGCTGCGGATGCCGGGCTCGACCGCGCATCCGTTTCGCTGCACAGCCATATTTCGCATATTCATGACGGGGTAACACGTGTAAAAAACAGTTTCAGCCAGTCAGTCAGGGGCATCTCCAATATTCTGAACATCCTGGGGCCGCAGAACATAATCCTCAAAGCGAAAATATGTGACGCCAACGCGCAAACCCTTCATTTATCCATTCCTGAATTTAAAAAAATGGGAATTGATAAGATCGAGTTGTGGTAGATGGTGTATTCAATTCGCGCTCCCGAACATATCCGCACCTGCGGGAGAATTTGTGTCAGCCCGGATTCCTCACTATGAAATCCGGGTTAAAAATGGTCAGCGGCGTCTCTTATGCACAGCGGGACTACCGTCTCCACCAAGATCGATGAGAAGGCAAATCAGGAGGGCGACTTTCTGGAACAGGCCCCAGTGACCATCGAAAAAAGCATTTACCCCCCCCACGCAGATGAGACTGAGAGGGGCAAAGAGAAAACCTATCAATATCCATACTCCGGGTACGCCGGCGCGCGCGAACCAGCCGACTATCCACAGGAAAACGACTCCCACACGGCCCAGCAATGCCCCGAAGCATCCCATAAGGCAACAGCTCGTCATTTCGAAGCAACTCCCGTCAATTTCTCCGTATGTATCCGCGCAATCCACTTGTACAATAATCACGCTCGATCATGCAGCGAGGAAACTCAGCAGGATAAAACCCGCATAGCCGGCGAGGAGCACAAACCCGCATAGCCGGCTGACTTTCTGAAATATTATCAGCGGCGCTATTATGGCAACGGTAAAACCTATCATTATCGGTATCTGGTAATATACCGTGGACGCGGCAACCGGCATCGGGTTGATGACGGCCACACCGCCGATGACCATGAAGAGGTTGAAGATGTTCGAACCGAGCACATTGCCGACCGCCAGCTCGGCTTCGCCGCGGAACACGCTTACGACGGAAGCCGCCACCTCGGGCAGCGATGTGCCGAGCGCGACGACTGTCAGGCCGATGGCGAGTTCGCTCACGCCGAGCGCGCGTGCGATGAACACGGCGGAATCAGTCATAAGCTTCGCGCCGCCGACCAGCAGACACAATCCCGCTGCGACCATCAGTATGCAAACAGGTATGGAAAGGCCGTCACTATCGTCGGCATCATCGCCTCCGCCGCCTTCCTGCTCCGCCCTGCCCTGCCGCTCTCCGACCGGCTGCCCCGCCGCCGCGGTCATTCTTTTCTTTTCGTCAACTATGCAATATGTCGTGAATGCCGTGATGCCCGCCAGAAGAATAAACCCGTCGAGACGGCTTGCCGTCCGGTCGAAACACAGAACGAAGAACAACAGCGCGCCGGCGAGCGACATCCACAACTCGCGCGACACGGAACCTCTGTCCACCGCGAAGGGTTTCAACACGGCGGCAAGCCCCAGCACAAGGCCCACATTCGCCACGTTGCTGCCCACGACATTGCCGATGGCGATGTCCGTCACGCCTTTGAGGGAGGAAAGTATGCTTACGGAAAACTCCGGTGCCGATGTGCCGAAGGCGATGACTGTAAGCCCCACGACAACAGGCCGGATGCCCAGTGAATGTGCGATTGTCGCCGCACCCTTCACAAGCCATTCCGCCCCGAAATAGAGAATGACAAACCCAAGTATGAATAGGGAAATATTCAGAAGCATTGCAATATTTGTCCCGACGGTTCAGAGGTACGACTGCTGAAACCTATGATTCCTCCTGTGTCCATATCAGGTGCGAGAGCATGTTCCACAATACAACGGCAAGCACGATGGCTATGCCCAGCAGAAGCGCGCCGAGCAGCCTTGGCCCCATGATGAGTTTGCCGATCCCGAACAGTGTGCAGTAGACGGCGACCACCGAAGTGATATAAGCGATAAACTTGCTTCCGGGGCCTGGGTCCTTCTCCGCGCCGGGCACTAGTGCCTGGATGGGTTTCCAGCCGGGTCCGCCGGGCCGCACTTTCTTATAAAACCTGACGAGTTGCTCCGTCGAAACAGGCTTTGTAACGGCTGTCGCGAGAAAAGAAAACGCCAGTGAACACGGCACTATCAGCAGCAACACGAACGGAAAGTTGAAAAGTTTTATCCCCCATTGTCCAAACCTGAAATCGGGAAACGCTACTGTTCCCATATAATAGCGGAAAAGAAACGTGCCGAAGAGAGCGCCGAACATCGCCCCTATCTCGCTCCAGGCGTTTATCTCCCACCAGTACCATCTGAGAACATAGATAATCGCCAGCCCCGCGTAAATTGCCGTGACGATGAACCAAGCGCCCGAGATGCTTTTCATCATCATCGTGCCGGCGGCGCCGCACAGCGCGATAAATACTGTCGCCAGAAGTGATACGTGAATGTAGTGCTTGCCCGATTCGCGAGGTCTGATGAACAGCTTGTATGTAATGAAAATCAACGAAAATGCGATTACAAAATACACGACATATTTCGCCGACTCGGGCTGCGAGCCGAGTGTTCTGCCGTACAGAGAATATCCAAAGATGAGGAAAACAACAAAAAAAGACCATGAGATAATATTATAAGTGTGATTGCCATAGTTCTTTTCAAGAAACCTCTTATAGATGTCGTTGACCAGGTAGGACGCGCCCCAGTTGAGATGTGTGTCGATAGTGCTCATGTACGCGCCGAAGAACGAGGCGAGCACGATGCCAAGCATACCTGCCGGCAAAAAATCGAGCATTATTTTCACATAGCCCACCTCCGGGTCGGCAAGTCCGCCGGGGCTGCCGACAGGACCGTACAGCGCCGCCGCGCAGAGTCCGACCACGATCCACGGCCACGGCCGCAGGCAGTAGTGCGCGATGTTGAACCACAGCAGTCCGAAGAATGAGTGCCGCTCGTCACGCGCCGACAACATGCGCTGGGCGAGGTAGCCGCCGCAGTCGATATTCGTCGCCGTCCACCACTGAAAAAACACGAACACGCACACTGTGAGGAACATCTCTGTGCCGTAGGCCGGGAACATTGCGGTGAGTTCCGCCGCTTTTTCCGCCCCGAAATTTTCGGTGATCTTCGCCAGCACCGTGTCCATGCCGCCTATATGGCTTACGGCGACTATCGCCAGGTATACCGACCCGAACATGGCCAGCGTAAACTGGATGAGGTCCGTTACCATAACGCCCGTGAGCCCGGCCAGCATTGTATATATGAGACTGAACGTGAAGCAGATGATGAGAGCAGTGAACTTGTCGATGCCGAGTGTATATCCGATCAGCTTGACCATCGCAAGGTTCACCCAGCCGATGACAATGCAATTATAAAATAAGGCGAAATAGATTCCCCTGAACCCGCGCAGGAACGCCGCGCTCGTGCCGTCGTAGCGAAGTTCCGTGAGTTCGGTGTCTGTGAGCACCTCGGAACGCCGCCACAGGCGCGAGAAAAAGAACACGCCCGCGAGATGGGCCATCGCCATGCCCCACCACCACCAGTTCATTGATATGCCCTTGCTGATGACCCAGCCACTGACTGCCAGCGGCGTGTCGGCGGCGAAGGTCGTCGCGACCATCGACGTACCCAGCAGCCACCATGCCATCTTGCGGCCCGACACGAAGTAGTTGTCCAGTCCGCTCGTCGCGTTTCGGCTGTGGTATAACGCAATCCCCAGCGCAAAGATCATATATGCGACGATAATATACCAGTCGATCGGACTCACATGCTCGTACATCCGCCCCAACTGGAGACTTTCGATAAACTGGTTCATTTTTTTCTCCCGGGTCTCATTCAGACGATATGTTCAGGGAATACCATTTAAACATACAACACATACCAAAATCAAGGCCATATCGTTTTGACTATTTATTTGATGTACTGTATTATGAACGAAATCGAAGCTTTGCTTCAAGCGATATTACATCTTACCCGCTATTGGAGTTACCGGAAATGGACATTGACGGATGCCCTGAAATAAGGTTGCTGGCCACCGATGTCGACCACACGATTACCAACTGCGACGGCAGAATCGACAAGGACACGCTCGAGGCCTTCGCGCTGCTTGCCGAACGCAATATCCCGGTCATACTGGCTTCCGGTAGACCGTTCCCGGTGGTGCGCGGCCTTGCGGAATATCTCCTGCCCGCAACACTCATTGCCGGCGTAATCGGCGAGAACGGCGGTGTGCTCCAGTTGATGGGCGAAAACCCGCAGTGGCCGCGCGTAGTTGTCCACAAGCCGCTGCTGCTTGAAAACGATACCGAACCCAGAAGTTTTTTCGGTGACTTCCTCGCAGATTGCGGTGTCTCCGCCCCTGCCCCCGCCGACGACAACTTCAGCCGCAGCGCCGATCTCACTCTCTGCACGCGTGAGTCGAACGGAAAAACCATATCACAGAAAACAATGGACCGAATCAAAGGCGCGGTAGATATGCTGGATAAAGAATACAGGGGTTTTCTCAGGCAAAACAATATCCGCTATGAAGGTTGCGACGCACCGCTGGCCATGAACTACTCGACGGTTCACATGCACTTCTACCATAAGACGAAAACCATGAACAAGGGCGAGGCCGTACTGACAATCATCGAGTCGACAGGCCTGAAGTCTTCACAGGCGCTTGCTGTCGGCGATTCGTTGAACGATGTGCCGATGTTCCGGTGTTTCGAGTGCCGCGCCGCGCCTGCGAATATCAGAAACTATACCGGCAGCTTCGAGAAGGAAATCGAAGACCTCCAATTATATATTTCAGGAAAACCTTACAGCAGTGGTTTCCTTGAGATCGTGCGTTTTTTCTTCCCGACCGAACTTGTGAAAACTCATGTCTGAAAAAACTTCGAGGCGCAACGAATAATGCTGGAACCATTATTTGAAAAATGGAAACTGGGCGACATGACGGTCAAAAACCGTTTGTCCACACTCCCGATGGAAGGCAACGACGCGACTCCCGGCGGCGCACCGACCGCGTCGACGCTGGCGCGTTACAGACAACTTGCCGCCGGTGGCTGGGGCATAGTTTATGTCGAGGCTGTCGCTCCCGACGAGCGCGGCAAAGCGCGACCCGGCCAGATGATTCTGTCGCCCCGCAACCTCGACGGCTTCAAACAACTTATTGAAACGATGAAAACTTCCCACCCTGCGCCTCCGGCCGTCATCTTCCAGATCAATCACGCGGGCCGCTATGGGCTGACACCCACCCTGCCCTATCACCACGAACTGCTCGACCCCACTTGGGACATCGGCCCGGACACACCCGTGGCGACAACTTCGGAACTCGAAGAGGCGGCGGACAATTCGGCTCGTGCCGTCGAACTCGCCAAACGCGCCGGGGCGGACGGCGTCGACCTCAAATGCTGCCACGGCTACCTGAACATCGAACTGGCCAGGCCCGCAAACAGCCGCACAGACAGTTTCGGCGGCGCGTTCGACAACCGCATGAGGTTCTTCTCCCGGCTTATCCGGACGGCACAATCACTTGCAGGCGACGACTTCTTTTTCGGGTCGCGCATCTCGCTCACCGAGTGTTTTCCCGGCGGACTCGGCTCCGGCATGAAGGAAGGGTTGCACTTCGAGCCGGGCGGCGACCTGCCCCGGATTATGCGGCAACTCACGGACGCGGGCGCAGCCTTCGTGTGCGAGTCGATGGGCATCCCGTATCTCGAACCCGACTACGTCAGACCGCACGCGAGATTTGAAAAGATCGACGAAGCGCTCGCGCTGCACCACCGGCTTGCGGCATGGGCAAAAGAATGTTCGCCCCGGCTGCCGGTAATCGGGGCGGGCTACACTCCGCTCAAGAAGGACTTTGTCACACGCGCGGTGGAAAACATAAAGGCGGGCCGTGTCGATGCCATCGGTCTCGGTCGCCAGAGTTTCGCCGACCCGGAAACACCGCGAAAACTCATGTGCGACGACACGGACCGCGTTAACTGGTGCATCGGCTGCAAAACCAACAATTGCTCATATCTGTTGCGAAACAAGGTTAAAACAGGTTGTGTCATATACGACAAGTGTTATAAGGACGTTCTCAAGCGGCTCAAGGCGGCCCGGAAATCACATGATGAGACCGCCGGATCAAGTGTGCAATGAAAGCGAGGCATGGAAATGCTGGACCTTGACGGAATAATTCCCGCGGTTGTGACACCGATGAACGATCAGTCTGAAATAGACGAAAAGCAACTGCACAAATACATCGAATGGCTGAAGAGCTTTAAGGGCCTGAAGGGACTCGCCGTGAACATGGACACGGGCGAGGGACCTCACCTGTCGGATGAAGAACGCGCACGATTGCTGGAAATATACAGCAAAGAGATGGGCGGCTCGCTGCCGATTCTCGCGGGTATCGCGGGCAGGTCCACACGCGAAGCGCAGCAACAGGCAAAGATGGCGAAAGAATGCGGCGCGGACGCGCTGGTGATATTCCCGCCGCCGGTTTTCGCGGGCGCGGCGCTCGGCCCGGAAATCCCTGTGGCGTACCATAAAGCTATCGCCACCGCTTCAGGCCTGCCGATGATTCTTTTCCAGCTTCAGGCCGCTCTCGCGGGCGCGATCTTCCAGGAAGAAACCCTGCTCGCTCTCGCGGACATCGAGCAGGCCGTCGCTATCAAGGAGGCTTCTTTCGACGCCGTAACTTTCGTCACAACCTGCACCTTGCTCCGCAAGGCGGGCAATGATATTACGATCCTCACGGGCAACGACAATTTCATATACGAATCGTTCCTGCTCGGCGCAACCGGGGCACTGATCGGGTTCGGCACAATCGCCGTCCAGGAGCAGATCGACATGCACCGCGCCGCGCTCGAAGGTCGTGTGCAGGAAGGCCGCGACCTGTGGGAAAAGATCAGGCCGCTCGAAGAAGTTATATTCGATGTGCCTGTACGCAACTACAGGGCGCGCATGAAAACCGCGCTCAAAGAACTCGGCGTCATCGACAACGACACAATGCGTGCGCCACTCATGCCCGTCGGTGATGAAGACAGGGCGCGAATCCACGCTTGCCTCGGCGACCTGGGGATGCTGTGAGATTCAACAGGCAATATAAAACGTGTGGTCGCTCTGCGTTCACCTTATTACCCGCCTGGCGACAACATGTTGTCGCTCACGACAGAATAAGAGCATAAAACCACGACACACATTACGGAGCAGCACATGTCTGACAACAAACTGAAAGTCGGTCTCATCGGATGCGGGCGCTTCGCTCTGCCGG
Organism: bacterium; assembly: GCA_024278215.1. GTDB lineage: Bacteria > UBP15 > UBA6099 > UBA6099 > JAJRTR01 > JAJRTR01. The sequence continues at coordinate 97,218 of JAJRTR010000138.1, read as the reverse complement.
GGCACGCCCTGCCCTATTACCTGAATCCCGCCTGCGACTTCACTTCAGTGTGCGACGTGCGCGAAGAGCAGGCGCGCGGCATATCGAAGAAATTCGGAGCGCAACAGGTTTACACGGATTACGAGGACATGCTGGACAACTCGGGTGTTGACGCCGTGAGCATATGCACACCGACATTCACACATCCGGACATCGCATCGGCAGCCGCCGGGCGCGGCATACACGTGCTATGCGAAAAACCGCTTGCAACATCCGCCGCCGAATCGCGAAAAATTGTCGATATATGCAGCGACAGCGGTGTCGTGCTGCACACAGGCTTCCACAAAAGATACGACAGCGGCATCGCCCGCGTGCGCCAGATGATTCGCGAAGAAAAATACGGACGCTGTTTCGGCGCCGAGTTCCGCTGGGACGGATTATCGACATTCGGCACTGTGCCCGCAGTGAATACGATGGTCGGCATCATGCGCAAATTCGGCTATTCATCCGAGAAGTTCAGTCCCGACTGGCGGCTGAAAGACCCGCGCACACCGGGCGGTGTACTGGAAGTATTGTGCCATCTGCTCGACCTCGCCGTGTGGTTCTTCGGCACGCCGGACGAAGTCACCGGCGATGCCGCGACGGTCTCGGAAGATGCCGTCAAACCCGAACACGCCGCTGTGCTTTTCAAATACAACGACGGCCCGGCTGTCTACATCACAATGAGCATCCGCGCGCTCGCAATGGCAGATCGCGAAAGCGGTCTCTTCAATTGCACCGGCGGCAATATCCGCTACTCGACCGGCTCCACCCGCCAGACTTTCCTGCCCGCTAAGATCATCGTCGAAACAGACGACGGCCCGTTCGGTATGCGCCGTCCGCTCGTGCCGCGACTTAAAAGCAATCCCCTCATGAATATGCCCCTCTACCACAGAAACAACAACTTCATACTCGATGCAAGAGGCCAACTCCCCCCCGAAGAGGAAGACAGCGTCGCCACAGGAGAAGCAGGACTCGCAATCGACATGATCCTCGAAAAAATTAAAAAACGCTGACATGCCCGCATGTTGTCCGAACAGGAGACGGCGATAATGAATAACCCGCATATTTCACCAATGCGGGCTAATAACCGCAATTATTCAGGTATTTTGTATTGTTGACACCGTTTTCCGAGTTAGCTAATATGATTATAAGCTATCTCAACATACATGGGACGTGGCGAGCCTGTAGAATTACTTAGGAGAGGTGTATTTGGATGGAGGAGAAAACCCTTTATACTAAAAAGATTATTACCAGAAACAAGGCGTTTTTCCTGGACCTGAAGGAGAATCCCAACGGAAAGTTTCTCAAGGTGACAGAGAGCAACGGTGAAAAGAGAAGTTTTGTTTTTATCCCGGAAGAGGGGCTCAAGGAGTTTCACGAATCATTAGAGGAAATGCTCGAAAACCATTTTTGATCCGGACTCGCTTTTCCCTGTTTCATAACGATTCCAATAACAGTTACCCTGCGGCATACGTATTGCGAAATACGTGTATGCAGCTATTTTCATCTATTCCCCCGATTTTCCGGATTTCTTTGTGAGAAATCCGGGTTAAGAGCAAAACTTCCGTTCGAACAACAATTACAACAATCTTGACCGCTAACCTTCAAATTCGGACATACATGACTATAATTTCTTAGCTCTGAATTTGAGCAAGTTCAGATGTTTTGTAAGAATTTCGGGGACATGACTGAAATTTGTTCTTTAATTCCGAATCGTGTTCCCAGGAAATTCTGCGCATGTTTCAACAACGCACAAGTTAAGTTAGTTTCGGATTTGTGGAGGAAACCAGGGGTTTGAAAAAAATAGACATTAAGCGAACCGGCTTAAAGATGAATTACTATGAACATAAAAACCAGGGACGACCGATTATACTGCTTCACGGGCTGGCGGGAAACTATACGCGGTGGACACCGGCGGCGGATATTCTCGGACGCTCGATGCATGTCTTCGGCTACGATCTGCGCGGCCACGGCCTGTCGGACAAAAGCGACGGAGCGGATTATGATTTCGATACTCATGTCGAGGACCTCGCCGGTATGATGGACGAGTTGGGGCTCGACAGCGCGATTATCGCCGGGCACTCGATGGGCGGCATGATAGCCCAGCGGTTCGCTATGAAGTATCCCGAGCGGGTGGATGCTCTCGTGCTGGTTGCGACTACAGCCTGTATGATTCCGGGCCGTGTCCTGAACTTGCTGTTCAGGCTGCTCGCGACAATCGTTTGTTTCCTGCCGATGCTCATCGGTGCCATTATAAGGAATAAAACAAAGAATAAACCGCGTGATCTTTTCCCCGAGTGGGACCGTCCCGAACTGGACTTCGACAATACCGCCGTCGCACAGTGCTTCAAAGCAATCGCGTTCATGGACTACCGCCGTGATCTGCCAAAACTCGATATGCCGACTCTCGTACTGTGCTCCAGCGAAGACGAACTGATCAAACCGGCCAGAGTGCGCGAGCTTGCCGACGGCATCGACGGCGCGGAATTCAGGGTGATCGAAAACCACAGCCACTACCTGCCCCTCGAGCAACCCGAAAAGGTCGCCGCGGCTATCGAGAATTTCGCCGGTAATATTAGCTGACCCAATACGTTATTCTTACAGGCGACTACGGCCTTCTCGACCGGAAAGTGCGACTCCGGATGCGGGACAACAAATATGCGCGCTAAGAGCCCGACAAAAACAGGACCGATTATTTAAAATCAGGTTTTCGTTTTTCCTTTTGCGCCCTGACCCCTTCACGGGCATCGTCGCTGCTGAAAATGGGGGCGCCGATATTCATCTCGATATCGAAAGCCTCGCCAAGCGTTTTGCCCTGTATCATCCTCGCGCAACGTGTCATTCCCCTTACGGATTTCGGGCCGTTGGACGCTATTCTTTCCGCAAGTTCCATCGTCGTATCCATAAGCTTGTCTTTAGTTGTCAACCTGTTGAGGAAACCCCAGTCATAAAGAGTTTCAGCGCTGAAATTGTCGCCCGTGAGAAGAATCTCGAGCGCGCGCCCCATACCGACCTGGTGCTGAAGGAAAACATTCGAGCCGCCGATAGGCATGATGCCGAGTGTGGTTTCGCGCATCTGGAATATCGCATCTTCAGATGCCACCCTTAGTTCACAACCCATCGCCATCTCGAAACCGCCTGTGAGACAATATCCGTGTATCGACGCGATCACCGGCACATCAAAATCTTTATACTTCAGTATTGCCTTACTCCATGCCGCAGGATTCTTCATCATCCATTCTTCCGTTTCATTCTCGGGGCCACGCATTCCAGTCAGCAACGGTATCGCTGTTTTAAGGTTTAGGCCCGAACAGAAAATATCCTCGAGTGCGGAATATACGACCACCACACGTATCGTCTTATCCCTTTCACATTCTTCCCATATATTGTACAGTTCCAGGAGTACGTCCGGCCCCATTGCATTTTTCGATTCAGGAATATCAAGTCCCACCTTTACAATATGTCCGTCTTTTTCATAAATAACACCCATTACCTATTCCTCCATTCTTCCGTATTATACGCTAAAGGCCGTTATTTTATCAGTAAAACGGTTAGTGTCCGGAGCAACTGAACATAATAACAGGGCATTCCCGCGAAAACGGAAGTGTCATTGTTTTTTGTTTTTGTTTCTGTTTTTGGGGACACTAATGTAAAATGACATTAAACATTTTTTCAGCTAGACAACTGCCGCCGGGCATAAAATATCAGCAAAGCGGCAGTAGCGAATTTATTGCACACAGTCTGAACACTGGAGAGAAATGCCGGAACGAATACTGATAATTGACGACAAGGAATCACTGGTGGAAATACTTGATACTGCTCTATCCGAAGCCGGGTATGAGACAGATACGGCTACAGATGGAGAGACTGCCGTGCGCAAAATCAAGTCGGATTCATTCGAGCTTGTGCTCGCGGATGTGCATCTCCCGGATATGGACGGCACGGACATCCTCAAGATAGCAAAAAGATTGGATGATCCACCGGCAGTTGTGATGATAACAGCGTATGGATCGATCGAAAATGCGATCGAGTGCATGAAACTGGGCGCGGACGATTATGTCACAAAGCCGTTCAACCTCGACGAGATAAAAGAAATAGCAAAAAAAGCGCTGGAAAAAATTTCGTTGTTTCGTGAAAATATGCGTCTGCGGGCACAGCTCGAGGAGAGATACAACTTCTCGGGAATCATCGGTAAAAGCAAGTCGATGCAACACTTATTCGATATGATAAAACGTATATCGTCCACGAATGTATCACTGCTGATCACAGGCGACACGGGTGTGGGAAAAGACCTTGTTGCCAAAGCTATCCACTACAACAGCGCATGCCGCGACGGGAAGTTTGTCGCGGTAAACTGCGCGGCGATACCTGAAAACCTGCTCGAGAGCGAACTGTTCGGCCACGTGCGCGGTGCGTTTACCGGTGCCGTGAGCTCGAAAAGGGGACTGTTCGAGGAAGCCGGCGGCGGCACACTGTTGCTTGATGAAATAGCGGATATGCAGATGGGGCTCCAGGCAAAACTTCTGCGGACACTCGACGAGGGTACGATCCGGCGTGTCGGCGACACACAGACGATGCCGGTAGCTGTAAGACTTATTTGCTCGACCAACAAAAATCTCGCGCGGGAAGTTGAAAGGAACAATTTCCGGCTCGACCTGTACCACAGAATCAAAGTCATTGAAATCCATATCCCTCCGCTACGCGAGCGGCGCGAGGACATCATGCTGCTTGCAGAGCATTATCTCGAAAAACTCAGGTCGGAGCACGGTCGGAATATAGACGGTTTTTCTCCGGACGCGGTCAGCACGCTTCTTTCCCACAATTGGCCGGGGAATGTACGCGAATTAATAAATGTGATCGAGCAGGCGGTTCTTCTTTGCGACAGGACGACCATTACTTCCGAAAACCTGACATCGATAATCGACGGGCCGGCCGGAGATTTTCACGCCGACAGCCTCATGAAAGAGGAATCTCTGAAAAAGATGATGTCGCGTGTCGAGCGCAGCATCATCAAAAGGGTGCTCGAGGAAACAGGGGGAAGCAGGAAGAACGCCGCGAAAAGACTCGCGCTCAGCGAACGCGCGTTGTACTATAAGATCGACGAGTACGGTTTGAAATAAATTCCCGCTTTGAATTCTTCGCATCGACCGCGACACCGGTTAATGGCAATACTCCCGGGCCTCCTTTTTCAACAGTGTCCGCTCATGGGCTATTTGCCCTTAAAAACCGGCTTCCGTTTCTGCACACGAGCCATGACGCCTTCCATCACATCTTCAGTTTTCAGTATCGTACTCTGCGCGATGCCCTCGATCTCCATGAATGTCATTTTGTCGAGATGTGCACAGCGGTCGATGATCTTCTTTGCGATACCCACAGCCAGAGGAGCGCAACCTCGCAGACGTTCGATCCATTTATCCAGCACGGCGTCGATCCCGTCCAGCGCTGCTACTTCGTTTACGAGCCTGATCTCGAACGCTTCCGCCGCGCTGAGAACCCGTGCTGTCATTATCAACTCTTTCGACATCGGTATACCCACAAGGCGGGTTATCCGCGTGGTGCCGCCGACATCGGGAATGAGACCCAGTTCCACTTCCTGTATTCCTATCTTCGTGTCGTCCGCCGCTATCCTGAAATCGGCGGCAGCAGCTATTTCCGTGCCCATTCCATAGCAGTATTTATGGAGCACTGCGATCACGGGCTTTTCCATCTTCTCGATTGTGTTTCCCACATGCTGAAGCTTTTCGAGCATAAACCTGAATTCGCGGGTCTGCGGAAACTTCGAGTTGATCTCCGCCAGAGAATTGAAATCTATGCCCGAGCAGAAGCAATCGCCCGATCCGCGCAGCACGACAATGCGTACATCGTTGTCCAGCGCCGCTTCCTCGACAGCCGCTTCCAACTCCCAGGCCATCTCAAATGATATAGCGTTTTTCTTCTCCGGCCTGTTGAGCAACAGGGTCATTACATCATTATCTTTTTTCCTCAACACAAGATCCGATGACATAGAGCAACCTCCAGATTTTCGATACAGTTATAAACCACCGACAGGGTCGGAGGCCGTTTATCCCGCATATTTCACCAATGCGGGCCAAAATCAGGAGAATGCCTGTAATACAAGGCGCGGCAAGTGAGTGGCGAGAGAGCAGTCAGCCAGCCTCTTGCGCAAAATGCTGGTATGTGACCGATCCCGAATCGCCGCCGCAACACAGTAGAACAGGCGTTCGCCTGATTTTCCGGATTTCTTTGTGAGAAATCCGGGTTGTTTTCAAAGGTGAATTATATCACACGGAAAGATGCCTTTTACGAAAACGCACGAATTTAGTATTTGATGTATTACCCGATCTTAACCCCAATACCGGTCACTTAAGTGCCTCGATTGAGCCAATTGCAAAATTATGTTCGTAGCGAGGCCGGACGAAATTTTTCAGAAGCAAGGCGGAGGTGCAAAATCCCCGCAGGCGTACTCGCCAAGTACGTTGAGGATGATTTTGCGGCGACAACGCAGGTCCGGATAATTGCAACCGGTCGCAGTAGAACAGAGTTTTGCAAGTGGCTCAGTAGCATGAATTATTTTATTGTGATTTTCGCATAAATACCAGCATGTTTCACTGTTTACGTGGTAAGATTTACAAATGAGCGGTTTGACGGCGATACCGTTTACTTAAGGGGGCAAAGCGCTTTGGAGTGCGACAATTCATTGTCGTTTTCATCGCCGGAAATAATTTCCGTTTGAAGACAAAGCGGTGATGAATCACCGCACTCCAGACACAAGCCTGTTTTATATTAAGTAATCGTTATTGGGTTTAAAGGAGGAGAATGCGATGTCGATTTTCGATAAAACCGTAAAAGGCACGACCGGCGTGGCGGTAACAACGATGAAAGATGTGGTGGAAGCACCGGAAGGTGCGGAGCGCGAGGGAAAAATAGCGGAACTCGTGGGCTGCATGTCGCTTGAGGAGAAAGTCGGGCAGATGTCCGGCAACACGCGTCTGTACGAAATGATCAGGTACAACCACAAGCCTTTCGACGCCGGCGAAAACCAGCGGCTGAGCATACCGCCCATCAGGTTTACAGACGGTCCGCGCGGTGTGGCGCTGAACCACTCGACGTGTTTTCCGGCGACAATCTGCCGGGGCGCGTCGTGGGACCGCAGCCTCGAGGAGCGCATCGGCGACGTTATGGGAATCGAGTCCAGGGCGCAGGGCGCGAATTTCTCCGGTGCGGTCTGCATAAACGTGCTGCGTTTTCCCGGATGGGGCCGTGCGCAGGAAACTTATGGCGAAGACCCTTTTCATCTCGGGGAAATGGGTGTGCGGCTCGTACGGGGACTCCAGAATCATGTCATGGCATGTGTGAAACATTTCGCCGCAAACAGCATCGAAAACACAAGGTTCCGTGTCGATGTAAGAATTGACGAACGTACATTGCGCGAGGTATATCTGCCTCATTTCAAAAAGTGCATAGACGCGGGGGCAGCGGCTGTTATGAGTGCGTACAACCGGGTCAACGGCCATTACTGCGGTCACAACAGGCACCTGCTGCGGGATATACTGAAGGAAGACTGGGGATTCGACGGACTGGTAATGTCCGATTTTTTATGGGGTGTGCGCGATGGCGAAAAAGGAGCTTGCGGCGGGCTGGATATCGAAATGCCGTGCACGTTTTGTTACGGGAAAAAACTTGTCGGACTCGTGAAAAACGGCGATGTGCCCGAATCGGATATAGACGAAGCGACAACACGAATAATCAGGCAGAAAGCGCGCTTCGCGCATGTCGGCAGGCCCGACGGATACCCTGAAGATGCAGTCGCACGGCCAGAGCATGTCGCACTCGCGCTCGAGGCGGCGCGCAAGGGCATCGTGTTGCTGAAAAACTGTGACGATGTTCTGCCTCTCGACAGGAAGAAAGTCGAGACTATTGCTGTTATCGGCAGATTGGCCGACATGTGTAACCTCGGGGACAACGGCAGCAGCAGGGTCAGGCCGCCGGAGTGCATCACGCCGCTGGAGGGCATCAGGCGCCTCGCGGGCGACGATGTCGAAGTACTCTATAATCCGGGGCGCAACATCTCCGCCGCCCGCACCATTGCCGGGAAAGCCGACGCGGTTATTATTGTCGCCGGCCTGACAGCAAGGGACGAAGGTGAATTTATTTCTGTTTTAACCGGTGGTGGTGACAGGCCGAACCTCGCGCTGCCGCCCGTCCAGGAACACCTGATCTCCGGTGTGGCGGGTGTCAACGACAACACTATCGTCGTGCTCGAAGGCGGCAGCGCCATCACGATGTCGCCGTGGCTCGACTGGGTCGAGGCGGTGCTTACGGCGTGGTATCCGGGCATGGCGGGCGGTACGGCAATTGCTGAAATTCTCTTCGGCGACACAAACCCATCCGGCAGGCTGCCTGTCGCTTTCCCGCGTTCGGAAAACCAGTGTGTGCATTTCAACAACCGTGTGAGACACATAGATTACAGCGGTCTGCACGGCTACAGGTACATGGAAAAACAGAAATATGAACCGCTGTACCATTTCGGCTTCGGACTCAGCTATACGACCTTTGAATACTCGAGCCTTGTGCTGTCTGCTGAAAGAGTCCCGCCCGGCGGCACTGTCACTGCATCGGTGGATGTAAAAAACACCGGCGCAAGAGCGGGCGATGAAGTCGTCCAGCTATATATCGGGTATGAAGGTTCGGCTTTCGAGCGGCCCGTGCGTGAGTTGAAAGGGTTCGAGCGTATCAGCCTCGAACCCGGCGAAACGAAAACCGTGACATTTACCGTCAGCCCGTCGGCACTTGCCTGCTACAATGTCGAAGACGGCGCATGGGTCACCGAGCAGATCACATACAATGTATTCGCAGGGCCTTCGTCCAACCCCGGCGACCTGTCTCTGAGCGCAACGTTCATTGTCGTATAAGCAACTTCCCGGGCGACGGCCGCCGCGATATGACCGGACTACTTGCGATGTTCTTTGCAATAAAATAGAATATGGAATCTTTTATCTGTAAAGGAAACCAACGATGGCGAAATATGAACAGCGGAAAAAGATACCGGCACCTGCTGATGTAGTTGTCGGCATACTGTCCTCGCCGGAGCACCTCGAGGACGAAGCGAAGATCGAGGGCGCGATCTCGGCGAAGGCGCGTGTGGAAAAAGAGGAAGGCGATGTGGTTTTTTTCATCGTGGACCGGGAAGACCCCGCGCGCGGGCCGGCGCCCAATAAGACGGAAAAGATAGAAGTTTCGATGAAGTGGGATCGAGCGGCGCGCTCATGCAAATGGCGCTGCCGGGTTCTGCGCCAGGAGAAAATGTCGAAGATACAGGGCACAACGGAGGTCGTTCCCGACGGTGACGACGCCTGCATCATCTCTGAACATGGAACTGTGGAGATCAAATTGCCGCTGATCGGCAATCTCATTGCGAAAGCTGTTATCAGCGGCATCAAAAAAGATTTCGAGCCGAAATGCAAACTCGTAAAAAAGAAGGCTGAAGCGCTCGCCTGACAACGGGGTTTATTTATGTGGATTCTTCTTGCTTTCTGTGTTTTTGTGCCCTGCTGGTGTCGTGTCACACTTGTAAATCCATAAGATGCCTGCACCTTTATCGTTTTCACGCTTACCCGCCTTACGTCTTTTCTTTGTTGACACGACACTAGTGAGCCAATTGTATAATCGACAAGGGAACCGGAGGAGAAGTTTATGATGCGGAGAAAAGGAATCGTAGTATTACTGACATTCTGTGTTGCAATAATGGTATTCGCAGTCGGCGCGACGGCCCAGGAAACAATCAAAATCGCAATTAAAGGAAAGACCGGCCAGATACTCCACTACGAAGTGGAAATGGGCGGCACGCTGAGTTTCGACCTGAAATCGCTACCGCTGCCGAACTCGAATATGACCGGCGAAAACCTGATGGCTGAGATATCCGCCGATGCCTATTTCGACACCATCGACGCGACGGAAGATTACACCAGCTATGAGATGCGCCTCATGATGAAAAAACTTGTGCTGGGCGGCCTGCTCCAGCTTCCGGACAGCGGAATGAGCGGCAAAACGCCGACTGTAGATATGGACATCACACCACAGGGCGCTATCGAAAATATACAGGTGTCCGACATGGCGATGCCCGGCGGCGACATGCTCAAAGGAATGCTGCCCGGCATGGACGACATGGGGCTCGACCTCACGAGCATGGACACGATCATGCCCATGATCACCGGCCTGCTCCCGCCGATGTTCCCCACCGGCCCGGTTGCGATTGGCGACAAATGGGCGCAAAAAATCAGTAAAGAAGATATGCCTATGCCGATATTTCCTGTCCTCGAATTCAGATATAAACTGGAGTCCATCGAAGACGGCGTGGCAAAAATCAAGTTCCGCACAAAAGGCGACTACGATGCCGGATTCCTGAACAACTTCCTCGCGATGCTGCCCGAAATACCGATGGGTGAAGACCAGATGAGCATCGACAAAGTGGACCTTGTCGTCAACTGGGATATCAGTGGAATAATGCACTTCGTCATCGCAGACGGACTGATAATGGATATGAAAACCGAAGGTGTAGTGGACATCAAGGGTGGCGGTTCGCTCACATTCACACATCCCGACGGCAGCACGGAGCCATGGAATCCGGCACTGACGGCAAACCTGAAACTCAATACGAATATGAACTATCTCGGCGAAGTTGACCGCGCGGCTTTCGAGGAACTTTTCCCGCCGATGCTCCCTGAAGGCGAAGAGGGCACCGGCAACAATTCAGCAACCGAAACTGTGAAAGACATCAAGTGAGCCGATTGCAAAAACATCAGTTTTTGCGAAATGCGACTTCTTCACAGTTGCAACGACGCAGTCGTTGCATTCCAGAATTTCAGATGTTCCATTGCGAACAGTTTCCTGTGAACGGATACATACAATTATATTGTTCAGAGGAGATGTAATGAAGACAACCATAGTTAAAGCCATACTGTTTGTAGCCGTGTTGTCCCTTGCAACAGGTTGCGCCGAAGTGTCCAAAAGGGGGAGAGTGTTCAACGGGATTGACGGGTCGGGAAAGATCGTTACCGAAACAAGAAATATACAATCATTTTCGGAGATAGAATTGAATGGACAGGGCCTGCTGCTGCTCGAACAGGGCGCCACGGAATCTCTCACGATCAACACAGACGATAATCTGCTGGAATACATAACGACCGAAGTGCGCGGCGACACGCTCGTGATCGAAACGAAGAAGAAACTCGATCCGACCATAGATGTACGGTATACGCTTTCTTTCGCGGCGCTCGATAAGATAGAAACAAACGGTTCCGCGGATGTGCGCTGCGATGCGCTTGCGGCGTATACTCTCGATGTCGTAAGCAATGGTTCGGGCGACTTGAACCTGGGCGTCGATGTTAAGAAACTGATAGTCCGGGCGGGAGGCTCGGGCGATCTTTATTTGAGCGGCGCGGCTGAAACACAGGACGTGTCGATCAACGGTTCAGGCAACTATCGCGCGGAGGAACTTTCGGGCAGTTCGGCGAAAGTCTCGATAACAGGCAGCGGCGATGCGGTTCTTTACGCGGCGGACAGTCTTGATGTTTCAATTACGGGCAGCGGCAATGTCTCTTATTCCGGTTCGCCGGAAATCACTCGGACAGTCTCCGGATCGGGCAAAATCTCTCAACTTCCCCAATAGCATGTTGCGAACGCTCACGAGAAAATATTGAGCCAGTTGCACGCCGCACTTTCGTTTCCTTGAATGCTTGACACGACACTTCGGATGCTTGAGCCTTTCCTGACCGGTTACAGCATAATCGACATAATCGCAGGAAGAATATACAATAGAGCCAATTGCAAAATTATGTGCGTAGCGAGGTCGAGCAAAATTGTTCGGAGCAAGGCGGAGGTGTAAAATCCTCGCAGGCGTACTTGTAGAGTACGTCGAGGACGATTTTGTGCCGACCACGCAGCTATGGACAATAGCAGCCGACCGCAGCAGAATCAGAATTTTGCAATTGGCTCTATACTGGATATCGCTGAAAGCGTTATGTCGGAGAGACGGCGAAGAAGAAAACTATAATGAACGCGAACGAAACTTCCGGGAGCAAAAATAAACCGGCGCTGAACGTGCCGAAAACCCTGGTGCTCGGTTTTCTGGCGGCAATAGTCATCGGTGCGCTGGTTCTTTTGCTCCCGTTCAGCAGGCAGTCCGGCGGACTCAGCTTCATAGATGCCCTTTTCACATCGACATCCGCTGTTTGCGTTACCGGGCTTACAGTGGTGGATACCGGCGGTGATTTCTCATTGTTCGGCCAGATCGTGATTCTCGCGCTTATACAGGTGGGCGGGCTGGGAATCATGACATTCTCTACTCTGCTGGTGCTATATATGGGTGGCGCGATGTCCCTGCGGTTCCAGTTGATCCTGAAGGAATCGCTCAACCGTTTGAGTTATGTAGACCTTGCACAGATTGTGAAAATAATCCTGGCCGTAACATTCACAATCGAACTGGCCGGCGCTTTTTTGTTGCTCCCGGCGTTCACGAGGGATTATCCACTTCCCACTGCGATCTACTACGCGATATTCCACTCGATATCGGCTTTCTGCAATGCAGGATTTTCTGTGTTCTCCGACAGTCTCGTGCGATATCACAGCAACTTTTTAGTATTAAGTATCGTCAGTATTCTGATCGTTCTCGGCGGGATCGGCTTCCCTGTCATTATAGAGATTCTTGACTGGCGCAAAGCAAAAAGAATAAGCCTGCACACTAAACTGGTTCTGTCGATCACTGCCACTCTTATCCTGCTGGGAACCGTGGGGATATTCATTTTCGAATACATGCACAATATAGAATTCCACGAAAGCCGGAATATGGGAGGGATATTACTGACGGCATTCTTCCAGTCGGTAAGCGCAAGAACGGCAGGTTTTGCCACAGTGGATATTGGCGGCTTATCCACCGCCTCTTTATTTCTCATTATGATTCTGATGTTTATCGGAGCATCTCCCGGGGGCACCGGCGGCGGAATAAAAACAAGCACATTCGGGCTTATGGCGGCAACCGCCTGGGCGATAATAAGAGGGAAAAGGGAAGTAAATATATTCGGGAGACGCATCGTAGAACACGATCTGCACCGTTCCTCGACAATAATGTTGCTCTATCTGACGCTTATCGCTTTTATGACTTTGCTCATGCTGAGTATAAAAGGTTTCGGGCTTTCGTCTACACTCTTTGAAGTCATATCCGCAGCAGGCACGGTTGGGCTTTCCACAGGGATTACGCAATCTCTGTCGACAATGGAAAAACTCTTCGTGATTATCACGATGTTTTGCGGAAGGCTCGGTCCACTCACCGTTGCAATGGCGCTGATGGTCGGCGAAAACAAGAATTTAATACGATTCCCTGAAGGTAAAATAATGATCGGGTAGGTAAACGCCATGGAGAAAGTCGCTGTAATCGGTCTCGGAAGGTTTGGAATAGGTGTGGTCCAGGAACTAATGCAAATTGGATACGATGTGCTCGCGATCGACAAGAAAGAGCTGATGGTAAACGAAGTGGTAGATTCCGTAACCCACGCACTTATCCTCGATTCGACAAACAAAGACGCGCTGATTCAAGCCGGCCTGAAAACTTTTCAAACCGCTGTTGTGGGAATAGGCGAGAACGTGGAAGCGTCGATTCTCACAACACTCATGCTGAAAGAGATCGGTGTCGAAAAAGTTATTTCCCGCGCGATTACCAACTATCACGGCATAATACTCGACAAAATAGGCGCCGACAAAATCGTTTACCCCGAAAACGAGATCGGTATCAAAGTCGCCAGGGCAATAGCCAATCCCGACCTGATCGATTTCATAGAATTCGGCGACAGACTGAGCATCGCCGAAATGCAGGTGTCCGATAATATGGCTGGAAAATCTCTTTCCGAACTCCAGCTTCGCAACAAATTCAATGTCAATGTAATAGCGATAAAGAGAGGGGCGCAAACAAACGGCACTCCGGGTCCTGACGATGTCTTCGAGCGTGGAGACACATTCCTTGTTTCAGGGACTCCAAAAAATATTTCTCAGTTGAAAAACGCCTGACATTCTCATATCAGCAGCTACACGAAAACGCGGAAACTCCGGTTGATGCTGCCGCTTCGATTCCTGATCGTGGCACCGGGGAATTCCATTCGTCGTCATGAGGAAGTTGCAAACTACGATGAACAGTCACGGAGGCAATTCATCACATGAAACGCAAACTGCTGTATTTTGTAGAAGTCCTGACTGTGGTCCTCGCGGTGTCGTCCCTGATTATATACATCCGCACACCCAGTCTGAATATCAATGTCATCGACGAGATGAAACCCCTTACCGGAAACGACCGTATAATTGTGTTCGCTCCTCATTGCGACGACGAAACCCTGGGCGCCGGCGGCTTGCTGATGAAGGCCGTCGAACTGGGCGTAGCTGTAAAAGTTGTCATTGTGACAAACGGCGACAACAACCTTCTTTCGACCGAGATGGAATTTAAAGCAATTCACCCGTCGGCAAAAGATTACATAAAAGCCGGCGAAAACCGGCAGCAGGAATCCCTGAAAGCTATGGATTTCATAGGTGTTTCGCGCGATGACGTGCTATTCCTTTGCTACCCTGACAGAGGGATTAAAGCGCTTTACACAACAAACTGGCCGGTCCATAACCCTTTCCGTTCTCATGCGACGAAAGACTCGAGTTCTCCCTATAAAATGTGCTATGAGCCGGGGACAATATACGCGGGAGAAAATGTTCTGCGGGATATAAAGCATATTTTACAAAGCTTTAAACCGACCATTATCGTTTCTCCTCATCCTGAAGACAGACACCCGGATCACAAATATACTTTCGAGTTTATAAACCAGGCTGCGAAGGAGCTTTATACCGGCAACGGCGCGGTCCCGAAACCCGAGCTGCTCGCCTATCTCACACACCATCGTTTCTACCCCAGGCCCAGCGGCTTGAAACCGGAGGAATACCTTCTCCCACCGTTTTCACATACCTTCATTTTCGGCTGGCTTCAGTTTCCGATGGAAGATGATGTGAGGGATAAAAAATACGACGCGATACGACTCTACCGCTCCCAGATAGTAACGCCTGAACTTGGCCGGCTCATGCGCGGCTTCGTGCGCAAAAACGAGCTTTTCGAACGGCTGCCTATCGAGTGAGGACAGGAACGGCACCGTTTACAACTTGAAAGCGCGGCAAGGAACAAGTGAGCGAAACAAAGAAAAACAATGGAGCGGGATGCGCCGGAACAACAGGCGGCACGGCGGCGATTGTTCCCTGTTCCCAACGACACACAGCCGCAGTGAGAGACATCTGCTTCCGCACAGGGTTCGCCGGAAAAACACTCGAAGGGATCGTCGACAACAGACGGCTTTTCGTCGACCTGGACACTTGCTGTTTTTTCAACAAAGAACTCGCGAATCTCATGGTGGCGGAATCCTGCGGACAAACGATGGGATACATATTCATCGCCCCGCAGTCCGAGCGACTGCGGATGCCGAGGATAAAATACTTTTTCAGTCGGACCCTCAGGGAAATACCCGCGCTCGCGAAGTTCACAAAACGCGACGCCGTCTTTTACTACAGATACATCGCATCCGCCCTGCGCGGTGAATTCTCTTTTCCAACCTTCTACCGCGAATTCCCGTCAACCCTGCACATAAACGTCGCGCCGGAATTCCAGTCCCGCGGAACCGGCACCCTGCTGATGCAAGCCGCGGAAAAGCATCTCCGCTCGTACGGCTCAGCCGGAGTACACTTTCAGACCACCAGCCTCAACAAGAAAGCTTTGCGGTTTTATCACGCTCGCGGTTATCGCCAATTGTATTCCCGCAGAACAAGATTCTACGAAAAGTGGTGTCGGGATAATGTGCGCAATATAGTGATGGGCAAGAAGTTCCGATAATACCTTACCCCTGCCATTAGTTAAATAGGTGCCTGTCCCATAGGCGTTAACTTAACGGGGATTTTGTCGCATTCTTATGCGATACTGTGCAAAAAATGTGCGCTATAGTTCGCCATAATACCCCATTTCGCGCTTAAGTTAACGCTTATAGGTGCCTGTCCCTAATTATTCTAATTATCGTCCGAACTAAATCGCGCTCGAGTAAGACAGAGACTCGAAATCCCCGCAGATGTACTTGAATCGTACGTTGAGGATGATTTTGAGCCAATAACGCAGCTCGGAACGATTGCAGCCGGACACAGTAAAACTGAATTTTTCAATTGGCTCGGATAAAATAGATAAGTTATGATATAATCAAAGGATGCTAAGATTAGCGAGAGCAGTTGCGCCGAAATATACGCATCATGTAACGCAGCGTGTAAGTCGCAGGATGAGCACATTCTTCGGAAATTAAGGCCGACAACACAATCTGGAACTGATGACTTATTGGTGTGATAAATACGATGTAGATATCTGGCCATATTATCTATGCCAAACCATGTGCATCTGGTAGCTGTGCCTCAGGCAGAGGATGGACTGCGACAGGCAATAGGGGAAACAGATCGTGGATATTAGCAGTATATGAATTTCCGTGAGAATTGGAGGGGACACTTCTGGCAGGGGCGTTTTACGTCGTATATAATGGACTGGGCACATCTCCTATGCGCAACAAGATACATTGAAATGAATCCTGTAAAGCCGGTCGCGCCGGGTTCAAGAAGACCTGGCAGGAGCGAGACTACGGAACGATCATAGCTGTGGCCCGCAAAGATTCCGAACAAGGTCCTTTATGAAGCCCACAAGTTCCTCATGTGGTACGACCGACCGGTAACGAGACGCGGGAAGTAGTCTAAATATGAAACTAAATATGGGTACAATACGAAGCGATATGTCAGGATTTAATAGTATTGCTGAAGTTTTCAGAAACACAAAATATCTGCTTTTTGATTCTGTTGATTTGGATTTTTCTGATTGCTCTTTTTTTGAAGCCAATATGGCAGCTCCACTCTATTCTGTCATTGCACGGCTCCGAAATGAATTAAATGATGTCAATTTATTAAATACTCCACGCAAAATTAGGGAAATTTTAAAAAGAAATCGTTTCCTTACACTCTTCGGTGATAATGCAATCCCTGATACGAATCAGACAACCTTGCCTTTTAAGATTTTCAAATTGAATGCGGATGAACAGTTTTCCGAGTATCTTGATTATTATATGAAGGGGAAGGGAATTCCTCGCATGTCTGATGTACTTACTAAGCGTTTCAGGCAAAGCCTTTTAGAAATTTTTATTAATGCGACGTTTCATTCAAAATCAAAATCAGGTATATTTGTCTGTGGTCAGTTTTATCCTACAAAACATCGACTTGATTTTACTATCTCTGATGCAGGTATTGGCATAAGAGAAAATGTCAGGAACTTTACAGGAAGAAAGATTAATTCCGTAAATGCTCTAAAATGGGCTGTGATGGAAGGACATACCACAAAGACAGGAAATCTGCCGGGAGGACTTGGACTGAAATTACTTAAAGATTTTATCAAATTAAATAGAGGAAAACTTCAGATTATTTCACGGTTTGGGTATTACGAGTTTACTGCCAGTAATGAGTTATACCAAAAAATGGATAATGATTTTCCGGGGACATGCGTCAATATTGAAATTAATACAGAAGATACAAGCAGTTATCGTTTAAGTTCAGAAATAGATCATAACGATATATTTTAATATTAGGAGAAACCAATGAATGAAAGAATAACAATAAAAGTGACGGATTTAATAGGGACTCCTTTGTGCATATCTGCTGAGGATGGACAGAAAGTCTTTGAAAAAACAAAACAATTAATTTTATCTGGAAGGAAAATCACAATTTCGTTTGAAAATGCAACCATGTTGATTTCTCTTTTTCTTAATGTGGCAATTGGCCAACTCTACGAATCTCTTAGCGAAGAAGCTATACGTACTCACTTAAAGGTTGAAGGTCTTTCACCGGATGATATGGAGCTTTTGAAGCGAGTTGTCGACAATGCTAAAAAGTATTATTCCAATAAAGAATCTTATGATGATGCCTGGCTGAAGGAGGAGGATGATGATGATGAATAAAGCTTATGACCTTTCTTCCTATTCTTTCAGCAAGGGAGAGCAAATCCTTGTTGATACCAACATTTGGCTTTATCTATTTCCTGCACCAGTAAAACCGCGCCACCGATTTGCCGATCAATACTCGAAAGCTTTTTCTAATCTTATTTCAACAGATGCTCAACCGATTCTCGATCCAATGGTACTAAGTGAGTACCTAAATCGATATATGAGAATTGAGTGGGATGGTAATTATAAATCAAACCATCATGAATTTAAGGATTTCAGAAATTCGCAGGATTTTCTGAAAGTCGCAGCTTCTGCTAAAACCTTTGCAATAAAAATTGTTAGCTTTTGCAAAGTTCACTCAGTCCCAGCTAACGAACTGGGTCTAAATCAGATATTAACTGATTTTTCATCAGGAAAAGTGGATTTTAACGATGCTATTCTTATTGATATTTGCAAACAGAAAAGCTTGAAATTAATGACTAACGATGGCGATTTTCAAAATTGTGGCATTGAGATTCTAACCACAAACCCCCGCCTTTTAAGATAGTGTAAACTTCTTTCTGCGCAACACTTTGGCCAGGTGAAGCTGCACCTTGAAAACTTAATTAGGCCCTTAAGCTGAACTTCCCCCCTAAAAATGGGCGGATTAAATACTAGGGACAGTCACCCATAGGCGTTAACTTAACGGGGTTTTTGTCGCATTCTTATGCGATAATGCGCAAAGAATGTGCGCTATAGTTCGCCATAATACCCCATTTCGCGCTTAAGTTAATGCTTATGGGACAGTCACCTGTTTATGCTCCTTTTTGGGCCTGCCGACTGGCAAGGGACGAAGTCTTCGCCCAATCCTCGTTTCGAGTTTACTTATGAAGTTGTCGCTACCCAGCGGCCTGCCTAAGGTATCTGCTTCTGTCTTCATCTGCTAAAAATATATCCTGACGGTTATTTCCACGTTGTGTAACATGATGTGGGTATCCCACTGCTACTATTCTCGCTGTTCTCGGCATGTTTATATTATCCCTTACCCCTGCCATTAGATCAATAGGTGCCTGTCCCTAATTATCAATTATCCTAATTATCAGTCATGTCCCCGGAATTGGGTGTGCGACACAACATTACGAAAAGCGGGACAGGTACCGCAAGACACAGCGTTATCAGTCCCTGTTTTTCGCACATTAAAAATATGGTTGTTTTTAACCCACTTTTATGTCACACACCCCGCGGAATTCCATGACTTTGCTTCAGATGTCTAAAGTGTTACGAAATATGGTGTTAGTGGAAATAACTGAAAACAAGTTGGAAAAATTGAAACTAAAACTTTATATAGCTCTTTAAACCCTCAATGCCATCAAGTTTAATAACTTTGAAGCATTCCGCAACTTTTCCCGTTTCCGGGTGTTTGTGTGACAACTCCCTTAACAGATATTCAGCTTGACTTTCATCTTGAATAATATGACCGAATTGGGATTTGTGGCATTTCAATGCTTCGATTTTTGCTCTCAGATAGTCTTCGGTTTCTATCCAGGTATCGGGATGGTCAGTTTTAAACAGGTAAAATTCATCCACACCCTGCCAGGCCGAATATCCCTCATCCTCAAGATCCTTATATTTTAAAGGCATTTTTGCTGCAAGCCGTGCGTAAATTGTCTCAATGCCTGATACAGTATGATCGGGATGCAATTCATATTTCAGCCACGGATCAAAAGACATAATGATCTGTGGTTTGAACCTTCTTATCTCTCTTGCCAACTCTTTTCTAAGAGTTTCTCCGCCAACAAGTCCCATATCGGGATAATTAAGAAATACAGTTGATCGGACACCTATTATCTGATTTGCAGCTTTCTGCTCGCGTCTACGCAATTCGACAAGCTCTTCCGTAGTAATGCTGCCGTCTTCACTCCCAAATGCCCCGTCAGTACATATTACATAATTTACCTTTGCGCCCTCTTGTATCCATTTTACCAGGGTTCCACCACAATAGAAATCAGCGTCATCAGGGTGAGCTGCAATAACTAATACGGACTTCTCTTTCATCGTACTTTACACTCCTGAAGATTATTTGTTATTAAGCCGATTGCAAACGAATAATTCAGAATATAATATACCTATTTATCAAAACAATCAATACACCCTTTGTTCACAAAAAATGATAATCGTGAACTACTTGATAATTAGATTATGTAAATACAAAACAACATGTCTTTTGCAATCAGTTGATAATTGGATTATGTTATATATATATGATATAAGTGATAGTTCTTTTTTGACCTCAAAAACATCTTTGTCCTCTTAGCGACAGCAATAGCGTTGCGGTAATTGCATAGCCGAATATATCACAAATATTATGTTATATGATTATAATTAAGATATAATATATATACATTACATAAATAAATATGGACATTTTGCGATATTTTCGTATATGAGCAGTTTGCACTTGGATTCGATACTATTCTGTACAACTATATTTAGCATTTACTTCAAAACCCATAATATTATTGTATGATTATATTGTGGGTTTAGTATGCCCTCAAATGAAATTTTCGTTTATTATAGACATAATACAGGTTATAAAATATAATATGTAAGATATGAACTATCTATCTTAATATATCATGATTGTTAATTCAAAAATAATGTGTTATTATGAATATCACTAAGAAATATACACGATAATCGAGGATAGAAACCATTGTGTATCTTCCGGTTATTTAGAATTTATATCCAATTGATATTAGATATACACCGATGTTATTTGGACTTATTGAGGGGAAAAAACGAGATAGAAATATAAAGAGTAGAGATGAAGCGGTAATAAGATGTATATGGAAAATTCATGGAATAATTTTCGGCCCGCATTGGTGAAATATGCGGGTTATTGCCTTCTGAAGTCGATCCGCCCGTCTTTTATCGGCACTGTGCCGCCAGGCGGAATCACGCCAAGGGTGAGGCTCGGTACATATCCGGTGCCATAGACTCCGAAAGCGAGCGGGTCTGCATTCTTTTTTATTTTTATATCTTCTATCATAAAAAAATGTTCGTCCATCATTATTGTGCGCACCCGGTATCCGAATATGAACAGTCCGAATTCTTTTCTTTTTACAATCAATTGCAGCGGCGGGAATCTCTTAACGTCGTCCGGCACGAATCCGACAATATAAGGACTGACTCCCTCTTGCGGCGCGAAACTGTCCCTGTCTGTATTCACTATATCTTTTTCGGTTATCAGTTGTATTTCAGGGGCATAATATTTCAAAACCGGATAGTAGCTGCCCGCGACACCGTCGGCGGCGATCAACAGCGGGTCGCGCGCGCCCTCGGAGACAACTTCTGCAACTGCCGGGAACTCGCTGAATCCATACTTGACTTCGCACAGCATCGCGACAGCCTGTATGAGCGAAAGTGCACAGATAACGGATGCGAGTGCCGCCACGATTGTTTTATTTTTTATTGATCCGATCATCCCGCCCGCCATAAGGCACAGGAAGGGTGCGGCAAAAAGCAGATAGTAGCTGTGCCCATGCCAGTGGAGAAAGAACCAGTTGAAAAAGATCGTAGCAGCAAGCGCGAGCCGCCCGCCTGCATTTCTCTTGATAATATAATAGACAAACGCAATTGCGGAAAGGACTGCAAGGAATGGAGATAATCCCCAGAAGTATTCAGGGAGCAGGTAGATCACGGAGGCTATCGACAAAGGAACAAACTGGCTTGCCGAAAGGGAAGACTGCGAACCGGCCATGGCACCAAGGTCGTTGACGATATGGTAGATGAAATACGGACCCGCCGCGCACAATGCGCACAATCCGAAAAGGAGGTGTCCCCACCCGAACCACTTGATGCCGCGCTCGCGAAATATTTCCCACACGACGATTGCAGGCAGGATAATCGCCGCGAACTGCTTTGTGAGGAACCCGATTCCGAACAGGAACCCGGATATCGCCATATTGGATATGCCGAGGTCGTCATCTCTGTAGCGCAGGTAAAACACCAGGGACAGCAGCATAAAGAAAATGTATACCGCGTCGGTCTGCACGTTGCGGCCGACCATGACGCTGACAGGCGCGAAGGCATAAAAAGCCGCCGCGCAAAAGCCGCCTGCCACACCGAAAAAACGCCGACCGATTACATAAATGACAGGAATGGTCAACACGCTGAAAATAATCGGAACGAATCTGAGCGTGGATTCATCGAAACCTGAAACGCTCCCGGCGGCGAACAACAGCCACGAAAAGAACGGACTGACATTGAAGTCGATTTTGCCGTAAGGAGAGATGGGAAAGAACAGGGAACTGATTGAATCGTAGTTGCGTGCTACTGTGGAATACCATGCCTCGTTGAATGAGTGGAAACCGCCGAAAGCCTCGTCCGCTCGAAACCATCGTATTGCGAACGCGAGGGCGCTGACGGTGGAGACGGCGAGCCAGGTTGTTCGTGACGTTTCGCGACTACCTGTCATGGTGGCCATCCTGTCTTTCTGCGGTTTTGGTTTGTTTGCATTCGTAAGACTTCAGTCATAGCAACATCTTTACAATCCCCACGGATAGGGATGGGTATAACCGGACACAGCATCCTGTGCGTTTTTCAGAAATAACCGAAATTCTGTAAAACGCACGAGCCAATTGCAAAATTATGTTCGTAGCGAGGTCGAGCGAAATTGTTCAGGGCAAAGCAGAGGTGTAAAATCCTCGCAGGCGTACTTGTAGAGTACGTCGAGGATGATTTCGCACCGACAACGCAGCTATGGACAATAGCAGCCGACCGCAGCCGAATCAGATTTTTGCAATTGGCTCGCACATGTTAAATATATTACAATGGTCGTATGAACGACAATATAAAGTGGAAACATAATTTTGATTTTCGCGCCGGGATGAAATCCGTGGAGCAGGATTTCCCGTCATTTCCGATGAAACAGGAAATGCGGAGACGATAAGGAATCGAATACATGTGCAATGCACAAACTTCTTGTGCCCGATGGACACGGCGGTGCGTTTCTGGTATCTTTTCTGAAAGTCGACTCTAAAGTTGATTCGTGTGTAATTAGTCATTTTTAATACAGCCGTTGTTGTTAAAGTCGGTGGAAATGCACAAAAACGCTCTTTGCGAGTTCGCTATTGTTGTTTATTGTCTGTTGACAAATGTCATCCGTGACTTTTTACACACAAATCAAAGTTGATGTATAATAAACACAATATTTGCACTATCAAAATCGAAACCGGAGGTATCGTGACCGATGGATAGAACTCTATTTCAGGAAGAGCATAATATTTTCAGGGATGCAGTGAGGAAGTTTCTCGAGAAAGAAGTGGTGCCGTTTCATGAGCAGTGGGAAAAGGATGGAATATGCCCGAGGGAACTCTACCAAAAAGCGGGCGAGATGGGTTTCCTGTGCCCGTGGCTGCCTGAGGAATACGGCGGCTCGGGAGTAGACTTTCTTTATTCGACCATCATCAACGAGGAATGTGTCTACGCGAGGAACTCCGGTTTTATGATGGGGCTGCACAGCGATGTAGTGGTTCCTTATATATTCAGCTTCGGCAACGAAGAGCAGAAAAAGAAGTGGCTGCCCGGCTGCGCTTCAGGCGAACTGATAAGCGCGGTGGCAATGACTGAGCCCGGCGCAGGCTCCGATCTCGCGTCGATAAAAACTACAGCAGTTAAGGATGGCGACGACTACATTATCAACGGCCAGAAAACATTTATTTCAAACGGAATCCTGTGCGATGTATGCGTTGTCGCTGTAAAAACGGACACGAAAGCTGACCCGCCGCACACGGGTGTTTCCCTTATTGTTGTCGAAGCAGGCACGCCGGGTTTTGAAAAAGGACGCAATCTTGAGAAGATCGGTATGCACGCGCAGGACACAGCCGAATTGTTTTTCGAGGACTGCCGCGTGCCGAAGGCGAATCTGCTGGGAGACGAAGGCATGGGGTTTATATATCTCATGCAGAAATTGCAACAGGAACGTCTTGTGTGCTCCATCGCCGCGCAGGCCGGAGCCGAACAGGTGCTGAAGGATGCGATGAAGTATACGAAGGAAAGGGTGCTGTTCGGCAAACCGCTGTCGAAGTTTCAGAACACGAGATTCAAGCTTGCCGAGATGGCGACGGAAGTAGAAATCGGCCGCGCTTTCGTAGACCGGCTCATAGTGGAACACATCGCCGGGAAAAATGTCCTGACGGAAACGTGCATGGCGAAATGGTGGACGACGGAGATGCTCAAGCGCGCTTGCGACGAGGCGCTCCAACTGCACGGCGGCTATGGATATATGATGGAATACAATATTGCGAAGGATTTCCTGAATGCCCGCGTTCAGACAATATATGCAGGCACGACAGAGGTAATGAAAGAGATCATCGGCAGACAGATGGGATTGTAATGACTTCTGTCTTTGATTTTTTATTTTTGTGGATTGTCAACTACATCTATACATAGGGACGGTAAATAAATGTACGATCTGAGCGGTAAAACAGCGATAGTAACAGGTTGCGCCAGTTCAAAGGGGATAGGTCATGCACTGGCGTTGCGACTGGCCCGGGAGGGTGCGGATGTCGGCGTCACGGACCTTTGCAGCGCAGGGGACGAAAACGACAAGAACCGGCAGGGGCTCCTGGAACTCAAAAGTGAAATAGAAAAACTCGGCAGGAAGGCGGTTGCTGTCTGCGCGGACATAACAGACGCCGAACAGGTCGGTACGATGGTGGATACAGTTGTATCCGAGCTCGGCGGAGTGCATATCTTATGCAATAACGCGGGTGCGGCTTTCGGAATGAACCTTTCATATATGATCTCGCCGTCCGACTGGCGAAAGATGCTCGAAGTCAATCTCACGGGCACATTTATCGTGTCGGCTGCTGTCGCAAAAGTGATGACAAAACAAAACCGGGGCGGAAGTATAATCAACACGGCGTCATGGCGCGGCAGGTATCCGGCACCGTTCATGGCCGCATATTGCGCCGCAAAGGCCGGCGTCATGGCGCTGACGGAAGTCATGGCGCTCGAACTTTCCGCCAACAATATCCGTGTGAATGCGATATGTCCCGGCAAAGTCGACACCGAGATGGAGCGCATGGGCTGGCAGCTTAAGGCGGATGCGTTCGGTAAGGATATTGACGACATAAGAAAGGAAGAAGAGAGCCATGTGCCGCTTAAACGCATTGCGCTTCCTGAAGACATCGCCAATCTTGTCGCATTCCTCGCATCGGAACAATCAAGTTACTGCACAGGGCAGATACTTTATATCACCGGCGGCATGACACTTGTTAATCCGAGGTGACAGCCCCTTCAACTTATCTGCCGTTTCCTCCGAGCCAATTGCAAGATTATGTTCGTAGCGAGGTCGAGCGAAATTGTCCAGAGCAAGGCGGAAGTGCAAAATCCCCGCAGGCGTACTTGCAGAGTACGTTGAGGAAGATTTTGTGCCGACAACGCTGCTGTTGACAATAGCAGCCGACCGCAGCCGAATCAGAATTTTGCAGTTGGCTCCTCTTTATATGTTCATTAACACTGTGTCGGGAGAGACAAGATGCTGAAGAGCACGAATAGAAGTTACATGTCGGTTTTTCCGGCCCTGTTGTCGCTTGTTTTGTTTTTTGTGATGCCTTACGCCGGCGCTTCCGCCACTGAACTTGTCGATTATGTGGATCCGTTTATCGGCACAGGTGGTGCGGGGTTCGGGGTGGGAAGCACTTATCCGGGGCCTACTACGGTTTTCGGGATGGTCAAACCGGGTCCCGACACGATGAAAAACGGTCGCGCACCCGGCTTCAATCACTGTTCGGGTTACTATCATAAGGACAACACGATACGCGGTTTCAGCCACACGCGCATGAACGGCACGGGGGTGCCCGACTACGGTAATATCATGGTAATGCCCACGATAGGTGAAGCCTCCGGGATGTTCACGGAACAGGCATACAGTTCGAAATTCAAAAACAAAACAGAAGTTGCGAGTCCCGGCTATTACGCGGTGACTCTCGAGGACACGGGGATACGCGTCGAGCTTACGGCGGGCGATTATGTCGCTTATCACAGATATACATATCCCGAGACGGACAGTGCACTGCTCGTTGTAAATGCAAGCCATTTTATCGGCGACGGCACGCCGGTATCGACGGAAATAAATGTTGACACGGAAAAAAACGAGATCTCCGGCTATTTCGTCTACAACGGCCCGTTCTCCAGCAGGGGCGGCGGCCTGACGACATATTTTTTTATCCAGTCGGCGAAGCCGTTCGAGCTGCGCGGAGCGTGGAAGGACGGAGAATACATGACCGGCGCTGCATCGGCGAATGGGAAAGAAGCCGGCGCTGTCGTGGCTTACGATCTTTCGGGCGGTACGGTTGTTGAAATAAAGGTTGCAATATCTTTTGTAAGTGTCGATCAGGCAAAGATGAATATGGCGGCGGATGTGCCGGGCTGGGATTTCGACGCGCTGCACGCGCGAACCCGCGCACAGTGGGAGAAGACACTTTCGAGAGTACGCGTCGAGGGTGGCCCGGATAAGCTGAAACGTATCTTCTATACTTCTCTCTATCATGCGTTCGTTATGCCGACGCTCAACTCCGAGGCGGGCGGCTGGTACAGGGGTATGGACAAAGAAGTGCATCGCGCCGAGGGATTCAGATATTATACGGATTTTTCGATGTGGGACACTTTCCGCACGCTGCATCCGCTGATCTCACTGATCGCGCCGGATTACCAGCGCGACTTCAACATGTCGCTCCTGGCAATGTATAAAGACGGCGGCTACATCCCCAAATGGCCGCTCGGGTCGAACTACACAGGTTGCATGATCGGTACGTCGGCGGATGTTGTCATCGCTGATTCATATCTGAAAGGGATCACCGGTTTTGACATCGAGCTTGCATACAGGGGCCTGATGAAAACAGCGCTGGGTCCGACACCGCCGGGCGCGGTATTCGGAGGCCGCGGCGGGATAAAAGATTATCTCGATCTCGGCTACGTGCCTGCCGACAAACACGGCGGAGCGACTTCCAAAACGCTCGAATTCGCCTACGACGACTACGCACTCTCGAAACTCGCCGCCTCACTCGGCAAATACGATGATGCCGAAATGTTCTACGAAAGATCGAAGAACTACAGAAACGTGTGGAATCCCGAGGCAGGGTTCTTCGACGGGCGCAACAGCGACGGTACTTTCCCGAAACATTTTAACGACCAGGTATGGGCGGACTTCTATACCGAAGGCACAGCCTGGCAGTGGTTGTGGTTTGTGCCGCACGATGTGCCCGGCCTGATGAAACTGATGGGCGGCAGGAAAGCATTCGCCGAAAAACTCGACTTTATGTTCAGGAAATCCCACAAAGAACCCGACACGATGATGTACGATAAATATTACTGGCACGGCAACGAACCGGACATTTACGCGCCGTATCTCTTCCTCTGGGCCGGACTGCCGCACCGCACACAGGAGGAAGTGCGATGGGTGATGCGCAGGAAATATGCGGACGACCCCGCCGGGCTCGACGGCAACGACGACGGCGGCACACTGTCCGCGTGGTTCGTTCTCAGCGCGATGGGATTTATGCCGGTCCCCGCGACAAACCGCTATTATATCGGTTCGCCGATTTTCAGGAAGGTGACAGTCAGTGCGCCGAATGTAGAATTTACCGTGGAAGCAAAAAATGTTTCAGGCAAGCGGCTGTATATAAAGAATGCGGCTCTGAACGGCAAATCGCTCGAAAAGCCTTATTTTTATCACAGGGACCTCGTTAACAGCGGCAAGCTTGTATTTGATATGACAGGTGAACCGTCCGGCTGGGGCTCGTCGATGGAGTAACCCCGCATATTTCACCAATGCGGGCCAAAAACTTCGATTCGTGTGTAATTAGTCATTTTCAATTCAGCCGTTGTTGTTAAAGTCGGCGGAAATGCACAAAAACGCTCTTTTTATCGTTCCGGGGCTCTGACCCGGAACGCAACGACTGAACGCTCTGCATTTACCATAAAATAACTTCGGCGCATGTGGGAAATTCATAGTTTTCGAGCCGAGCTTACCACAAAACTCACCGTTTCCCGGCAATTTTTAAGGATTGCCGGACGGTGGATTATTGAAAAACTCTACAGTTGTCGTTGTAAGATTGTCAGTCTCCACCTGCGGCACACTATAATTATTCTATCCACACAAAATAGCGAAGAGGCACTTATTTCGCATTCGTGCGAATACTACCGCAAATACCCGGCTGCACATCTATCACTCTTCTTCGTCTTCTTTCTCGACTCTATTGATGATATCATCGGCGATGTCGGCCACTTTTTCGTTTATCGTCCTGATGATGTTATAAACGCCGCCGATGGTTTTCTTGCGGATTTCCTTGATGTTCTTCGCAGGCTCCTCGAGCACTTCGATACTTTCGAGCACGTCGAGCGGCATTGCAGCGATCGCCTGGTGCACTTCCTCGACCGATGTCGCGCCTTTGTCTATTGTCTCCTGCACGAGGTCTTTCAATTTCTTCAGATTTCCCATATAGTATCTCCTTTTCAGTGAACACACTGACTGCATTATACCACAGAATACAGCAGAGACGATCATGAACAATAAAGTAATTAGAGTAATTAGATTAATTATGGACAGGCACCTATTGATCTAATGGCAGGGAATAATATAAAAATGCCGATAACAGCGAGAATAGTAGCAGTGTGATACCCACATCATGTTACACAACGTGGAAATAACCGTCAGGATATATATTTTGCAGATGATGACAGAAGTAGATACCTTAGGCAGGCCGCTGTGCAGCGACAACTTCGTAAGTAAACTCGAAACGAGGATTGGTCGAAGACTTCGTCCCTTGCCAGTCGGTAAGCAAAAAAGGAGCATAAATAGGTGACATTCCCTAGTATTTAGTATGTTCTAGTATTGAGCCAATTGCAAAATTCTGATTCGGCTACGGTCGGCTGCAATTGTCAACAGCTGCGTTGTCGGCACAAAATCATCCTCGACGTACTCTACAAGTACGCCTGCGGGGATTTTGCACCACCGCCTTGCTTCCGACCAATTTCGCTCGACCTCGCTTCGAACATAATTTTGCAACTGGCTCGTATTGTATTCCGGTAATCATTGTATGTTCAAAATATTATTGTCTCTTCTTCTGATAAATTATTTGTGAATAATACATATTCATCCCTTATCTGAAATATAAATTAAAATCCATACGCTTTCAAACTACAATTTCGCAATTCCGTTCTAAGTTAAACTGTATAAGTATATTTATGGTGTATTCATGGCTTCTACTCAATCTCTCCTCAATGTCCACCATAGATTATTGTTCATGTCATACATGCAGTATAAAAGATACAATATGAGTTTCTAAGCTTATATTCACATCAATTTATTTATTTCACTACCTGTATTTTGGAATACAATCAATGTGGGTAATTACAGACCCGATATATACAGCAACCCATCCTGGTTAGACGGGAGTTGGACTTTCATTTTCTGCAATATCCGTTCATACGACAATCGTGCCACTCCACAATGTCCAGTCTATACCCCTGCAGTTGTATGCGTTGGGAGTTCTATAGGAAATGTGCCCGGACAGTATTACCTGGCATAGACAACAAAATCAATTCACAAGGTTACCCATGCCGGTAATTCGTATACCCATGTGGCCTCATACTGATTGGATCAATTTATAATCCATATCCTCTGTGTAAAGGCAAAGCCCTTTCTGTCTACAACAAAGTCCATACAGACCTACATCCATTGATTCCTTTAATGTTGTGCATTATATTGCACATTGTCTACTGTCATCACACGATAAAGGGGAGTATGCACCAATGCCTCAAAGCCTCGTCAAGGCACTTTTCGGTTTTCATTTTTATTAAAATGCCTTTTTCCTGCATACATTGTGTTATTATTTAAAATTTATGGGTACATTCCGTATATTTGTAAGCAGAACTACCTCATTTCTCTACAAGGCATTGTGACAAACTACTTCTCTGTGTTCGTTGGATAAAGGTCCTCCTGAATATATTTATGATTATAATTACGGAATTATGTAATTGTGAATATTCCGTGCACGACAAAAGCCATCTATAACCAT
Source organism: bacterium (assembly GCA_024278215.1). Taxonomy (GTDB): domain Bacteria; phylum UBP15; class UBA6099; order UBA6099; family JAJRTR01; genus JAJRTR01. Next base: position 67,103 of record JAJRTR010000138.1, on the reverse strand, counting down.
GCTTAGAAAGTAGGAATAACGCGATCGAGCATTATACCGAAAGGTCTCACTGCATTTATGAATTCCTCCTGAAAACCCTATAAATTTCTGCTTATGTACGCCTTTGTATATTCACGTAAATATTCTATTAAACAAATGATCATGTTAATACTCTATATAAAGATAAAACGATATGCTAATTACGCTAATAAGCGGTCCCGAACAAAAATCGAGAGTATCAATATACATAATTTCTGCAATAGGAATACTGTGCTATTGCCGCTGGATACGAGAATCTTCTTTATTGTCTTTTTTGTGCTGTTTTACGTGGCCAAACGAGGGCAATAGGAGTGCAGTACACCTATCAGCGCAATCACAGAGTAAACTTTGAGGAATTATTGTCCGTTATAGTGGCGTATTTCCCAATGAACATAGAATTGCGACTATTTTTCTATTTGTGAATCCGATTCCTGTAATGACCAATACTATTTCTCTATGTTGGCCGGAATATTTATGTCCGTGATGTTGAGGCAAGTGATGGGGTGTTCACCGAGTAAATGCTTGAAGCGGATTGAGCATAACACTTTACCACGCAATTTGCAAAAGTGCTATAGATGCTATAAGAACATGTTGTTTGTTATATATATAGGGTAATATGTTGATCCAATGAATTGATACATCATAAAATTAACATTAAATACGCTTGTTCTCAATGCGTAATTATATTGTCAGTTCCAGGAATTGATTCTTTACTTGGATATTTACTGACAGTTATTGAATACGAACTTTTTTATGATAGCGGTATTATTACAATAATATTTGGAAGTGATAAAAGAGATGTGGAGTGTAGAGCAAATATTCTGAAGACTGATGAAATGATGCGAAAAAGCAAAACTCATTGTTCTGGCAATTGATGTAAAAACAACAACACAACATAATTGCGAAATGGCGTTTGTATTGAGATTAAGGATTTAATCCAGTTCGTCTTCACTGTTTATGATACGAAGGACTTTATGGAGTTGCATTCTAAAGAGGGCTTCAAGAGCGGGATTAGGGCTATTTATTATGATGAGTTCGCCGCCTTGATTTTTTAAAACCTCGTGGTAACTGACCAGTGTACCAATGACACTACTGTCGATGATGGGTGCTTTTGTGAGATCGACACATATTTTTTTGTGGCCGGCATCATGAAGAATATTAAGGGTTTCCCGTATCCTGCCTGATACTTGGAGCAGGCTGGAATCGTTGTTCAGATTAAGAATACAGTATTGTCCTTTTTTCTTTACATTCATGAATAGTGTGCTCACAAAACCGTTTATTATTGGGCCGATTACAATATCATGTTAGTGGCGGGTACGTAGTTGGGGCTATACCGAACGTACGCATAAAATTGGATTTTTTTAATCGGCTCTTAGAATAATATATACCATAAAAACGGATAGTCAACACAATTTCAATGAAGTATCGTAGATTCACTACAAAAAATCGCCAATAAAGTGGACACCTTAACGGTGTATCGATTATAATGATCAGCCTGTGGGCAATAGATGTGCTACGCAGACCAGAATATTGGAATCAGTTGATTGTACATGCCCGGCAAGAGAAGTCCAGGATAGACAAATCGCGTTTTATGGAGAATAGATATGACCAATGTGTTTTTGGCACAACATATAGAGCAGATAAGAGATTCCCTGGGAAGCTCGAGTGTCGGCGCGGATATGAAAGATTTGAAAAAGCGAATAATGGCTGTTCTTGGCGATGAGAAAGTCAAACCACTGTTTGCCGGAATAGTCGAGAATCCGGAAGACCACGAAGAATTGATGATGGAACTTATTGAAAATAAAGGATTCAGTGAGCCGGAACCATATAAAGTTTTCACGGCGGTTGTCGACTTGGGAATGGACTATCTGCTGTCTATGACGGCCCGGGCGATGCGCGGCAGGGATAAGGATCAGGCGATCAGCCTGACAGCGCAGGCAGAGGCGTTGGCCCTGAAAATCAATAATTTCAAAAAAGCGCAGATATTATGGCTCAATCTTGATAGGATGGCGGAAGAAATCGGAATTGTTGACGATGAAATGAAACAGAATGTGCTGATAAGAATAGCAGACATTAGAGAAAAGAATGCGGAGTATAGAGAGGCTGCGGGGATACTCGATTTTATGCTGACAAATTGCAGAGAAGACTTCAAACCCGAACTCCGGATGTTTTTGATGATCAAACATGCGGAAACTCTACATAAAGCAGGCGACAGCAGCAGGGCGACAGACATTCTGCAATCGGTCATTAACAAGACAGGGGCAGAGAACGGAAGCGCGGTGTTTTGTGCTCGTGCCTGGCTGAGTCTTTCAAGAATCGTGAATTCGGGAGCTGATCTCAGGGAAGCAATCAGACATTACATAAACACAATTGAAGAGGCGGCGAGAGCCGAAGAAAATGATGTTCTTATTGCAGCTGCGGATGAGCTTGGGTTGGTTTTCATACAAAACGATCAACCGCAGGAATCATGGGATGTTTTGAATCAGGCATACAACACAGCTATGGGAAATAACGATTACGGCGCGATGGTTCACCTCTTGAAAACCATGTGGTATTCATGCCTTGAACTTAAAAAATGGGGTGATTATCTCGTATTGCTCAGATCGGCGCACCATTTTGTGACCGGCAATGAGATAACTCCGCTGATTGGAACAGTAAACGAGTATTATGCAAGAACTCATTTAGAGATGGGAAACAACGCAGAAGCGCAACGGTATCTCGACCAGGCATCGGAAGCTTTCAGTGCAATCAACGATGAAGAAGGACTAACAAATATCGAAGAATTGACAGGCAGACTGGTGAATAACTAAAATATTTCAAGCGCCCTGCCCTACCCTGCCCTGGTCTTGCCACCACCGTCTATTGTATTCCAACACGTTGATTCTTAAACATATATCACCTACGTCGGATCGTTGCATTTTTTGTTTTCAATAATATTATTGCCGGCCTGCTACGTCATGAACATGTACAAACAATGAATATTTCGTGGAGGATATGGATCGGGCCCGGACATTGGATATAAGGCTTGATATTGAACATTTGAATCAGGGGTCAGAGGCCATTTCAACCTGGTCCCACCCCGGCGGCGGTTTCTTTACCCCGCTATTCCCCGTTATCCCGGATTTCCAACAAAGAAATCCGGGCTATCCGCTGCGCCCGCCGGGCAGGTATGTTGCGGTTCATCTGCCGAACTCCAGCCGGAAACCTTCTCCGGTAACGATTGATCTATCGACAAGCGGCACTTCGCCGTTTTTCGGCAGTACAATCCTCATCGACGACACATCCAGTATGTCTTTCTTAATATCAATGCCCGGCATAACCTTAATAAGTTCCATACCACGTACTGTGAGTTGAAAAACCCCGACATTTGTGTTGTAAAAGACCTTTTTACCGGCCTTCACTGCTTCAGGACCGCTGAATGTTATTTCATCTACTTTATCGACGAATTTCGGTATTCCGGATTTGGCGATTTTCATCTTGCCGTCGCTTACTGAATATTTTGCGTGCGCCATCCAGGTACCGATGTAATTGACCATACCGGCGGCGGTCGTCAGATCGATAAAACCGCCCGGGCCGACATAGTTTATAGCGCCCTCCCCTCTTCTGGAGACGTTGACGTTTCCATCGCTGTCCGCCTGGAGCAGTCCGAGGCAAGTTATGTCCAGCTTTTCGTAGCACATCTTGAAAATCGCCGCTGAACTTATGATCCTCTCCGGGCAGGCGGCCGAGCCGAAGAAAACGCCCGGCGCGGGCAGGCCGCCCATCACGCCGCTTTCCGTCAGCAGCGTAATGTCTTCAAACAGGCCGCCCTCGTACATAAGCCGGCAAACTTCCTCGGGCAGCCCCACCCCCACATTGACATAAGAACCTTTCTTCAGATTCTCCGCCAGTGTAGTTGCCGCCAGACGCGCCAGCACATTGTCGACTGCTTTCCTGCGCGGCGTTATGCCCAGCACCCGGTTGATCCAGCGCAAACGCTCGATACCGTCATCTATGGACATATCGCTGTTTGTCGTGAACAGCGGCCAGTACTTTCGGTGCGGGATCGACCCCGTCTGCTCTGTGCCCGGATATACGACAATTGCATCCACTTTGTCGGCAGGCAGAAAGATCTCATCATATCCTTCATCAACAAGCAGCCCGACTGTTGCAATAACCTTCCCGCCGTTTTTCTTCGCGGCAATCGACATTTCGTAGCTTTCGCCCACCATCGAGCAGTTCCTGACATATATATTCCCCTTACGATCCGCCGCCGGCGCATTGAATATCGATACGTCTATCTTCGGAATCCGATACTTTAGATTATCGCCCTCCACAGTTATGAGTTGCTCGGCTCCGGGGTCCAGAAGCGGTGATCCCCTCCCTACCCTCGGGTCGCAGAATGTCCCAACACCTGTCCTCATCACCAACTCTCCCACACCACGCGACTGGGCATCGAAAAGTAGCGACATAATCCCCTGGGGTATGCACTGGAGTTCACATTGCCCTTCGTCCCCCAGCTTCAGCTGAGCCTTGAATGTCTCCATGTGGCCTGCGATGAAACGTGTGCACAATCCCGGCAAACCCATTTCCTCGACAGTCCCCGGCGCGATTCCACGACCGCCCTGCCCGCCTATGCTCATTATCGTCAGGTTCCTCGGATGTCCGGTCTCCAGAAACATTTCTCTAATGGCCCAATAAAGTATGGACGCCCTCTGGTTCCCTCCGAGTCCGGATGTGGACACCGCCGCTTCATCCTCGATAAGCGAGACAGCTTCCCGGGCACTCATGAATTTCGGATTTCCGTCAACAGTGAATTTATACTTCGTATTCCTTCGATTCCATGTAAGCCGCCATTTAATTATGTGTTTGAGTATATTTATCTTATCAACAAAATTCATCGCCATGTTTTTTTACCCCCTTCGATTCACGCTGTGTTTTTAAAGTGAACTCTCGATTTCAGCCATTATTTTTCTGTTTTTTACCTTCCGTTTCTGAAATCCGTTTTCCGCGATCAATATCTTGCGTTATCCTGCCGGTTTGGACAGGTCTAACCCGCAAATTCTGTTGTTTATTGTGTAGTAATATCTGTCCCAATAAAACTCCTCCTAAGTATTACCCTGCTGTATCATAACGCAGGATATTGGTTCAATGTCGCATTGTTTCTTTGGCGTGGGCCTCAAATACTATGTCTACCGTAAATGAAAACAGCACTAATTATGAATGAATTCTCAATTATTCCGTGTACACTCAAATTTCTGAATCTCCCTGTTGTGTCTATACACTATCTGGCCATCATTGACAGAATACCAGACTGCCCAATAGCTGTCTCGCTGTCCTCCCTTTGGGCTGCCGGCAGATTGCACAAATAACAGCAACACCGCAATGCTAAAGCTGCTGAACCAGGTAAAGATAGACATCCGGACGGGATACCAACTTGATAGTCTGTAGTTCATCTCTTATCTGATCCCTCTCACAATCGTTCATAAGCGGTGAGAGGTACACGGTATCCCGCCCACTGTAGCCGGGGGCGGAAGAGAGCAGTTTCTTGACCGATTCGATATGCCCCGCAGGAAGGCTGCGTCCAAGAACAAAATTACATGTCATTCGTATCCGTTCATATTCTTTGTTCACACAACATGCCAGATCGAACGCGGTTTCTATGTCCGAAGCGCGTATCGGCTTGCCCAGATAATCGAGTGTTTCCTGGTCGGGCGATTCAAGTCCGATGTTTATGTATGTATTATACGGGGACGTGTTTAATGTATCGAAAAGCTTGTGGTCAATGTTGAGTAGTGACGCGACACTGCCGAAAAGAAAAAGATTTGCACCGTAGTGATATGAATTTTCAATATTGAGGCCTGTATATGCCTTCATTGCAGCGAATTCGATCATATCCTTTCCGGCTGCAAGGGCATCGTTCTGCCCAAGAACAATTGAATTGTAATTAACCAGATCCTCTCCATAAAAGTGCTTTAATAACGGTATCTGGCGCTCGACATCCGATTTGTCACGTTTATTAAACATGGTATTCCCTTTGAATGAGCAGAATTTACACCTGTACAGGCAACCATCCATAATAAACAGGGGAATGACCTCATAATCAACCTCGAGCGTATCCGGAGGCATTACAGGCACACATCCGCCGATGATGTCATGGAGCTTTTCTGCCTCTTCGGCAAGAAATCGCCTGTTTCTTCCACGGATCCGCCTGAGAAAATCTTGTGCCGGCGTCCCCTCCTGTGCCCGGTCGGCGATATCGCCCGCATGTTCAATAAACTCGTCAAAAGATTTAAGTGCGCGTGCGACATGCTCTTCCTCGAACGGCGCCTCGTTGAAAACAGGCGGGTCGCTCTTGCCTGTGAACGGCACATAATAGTTGTGTATCATGTGATACGTGGCTTCATAGCCGAAAATACCGTAATATATGTAGTTGTTGCCTTCCGTGCGTTTGAGTTGTTCAAGTTGGTTCGGCCATGCGGGGGGGCGCCCGCATATCCGTTTGAGATTCCCCTTGAGGTTGAAGTCAAACTCGTATCGCTTCCATTTTGCTTTCACCGGGAGACCGTATAGCACCGGAAAAGTATATTTCCCCCAGTCCCGGCGCCCTTCCTTGCCGAATATCAGTTCGATCCCGTCGATCTCGTACTTATCTATCATATCTGTCGACCAATTCCACGATTTCCCTCTTTCACACCTCTTTTTTCACCGGTCCATCATTATTATATCCGTAATTGATAGTCTTATTCCATCATTATTTCAATACTTTTTGCACACTAATTGCTGTTCAATTGCATACATCTGTTATTTGTCATAAATGATTGCACTGTTCGAGCATATCCCTATAGCGGTTTTGTCTGCTGATATTTATGCTTTAATTATCATCGCTCATCTGTCATCCTGTATTAGAGACTTGCCTGTGTCATTGAATACAATGGATTAGTATAGGCAAGTATATGTGAATAGAAGCAAAATAGCCTGACATCATAAATACAACCTGCAACAACATAAAATAAGCCTAATAATGAGATTAACCGCCTGTTTTTGCTGAATTGCAAATGTTTCACGTGAAACATATATAAATATACCAATATCGGAGGAATCATGTTATTTCAGAAATGCCATTTCATATTTTGGTACAACAAACAGTTGAGCCCAAAAACATAGTAAAGCGATATAAGATGAGACATATTTGCAGCATAATATCCTTTTTCAGATGGTGTGATTCGCACGTAGAAAATTATTAAATCAGACAAAAACCAGCAGAAAACAACGCCTTATCATCAAAATATTATAATGGGGTAGGGTAGGGTAGGGTAGGGTAGGGTACTCGAAACATCCTGTTTGTATCTGGACGAAAATCCTGAAAAGCATATTAATAAAGGAAGTATTCGCGAAAAAGTGCAATGAAGACTGAGCTAATTACAGTCATAAACTAACAACACGACCAATAGTCGTTTGTTTACACAATACCGCAACAAGAAATGTACATCAAGCTGTTTCATGAGACAATCCGCCATCAGTCAAATATTTACCGGCTGTTTTCTACGCAATGTTGGTATGCCAATATTGCGCAGAATTAAAATATATACAGCTTCCATAAAAAAACAGAATGATCCCTTCTTTCACATATCACTGCTGATTATTCAACAGTGTTGTTCCGGTTCCGTTTCAACAACATGTAATTCAATGTGATTCTAACTCACATACACATATTATATATTCCATATTCAGTATGGGATATAAGCATATTATACATTTATGGCTTCCTGGTAATGTTATTGCGTTAAGATATAATGTTGAGCTGCAGATCGTGCGTTTTTTTGACTCATAAACCCTCAAAGGCAACCTTGTTGTTTGCCTTGCTTTAGCTATATATTTAGTGAACAATACTGAATTTCGGTGTCGGATGCAGAAATATTCATTCAGTGCATATAAATAGAAGATAACATTGTTGCTTATTTCCAAAACAGCAACGCAATTCCGGTATTAAAAGCAACGGGCATGAACAAAATATTGGCATATTTACTGGGATATTTGTATAAACACAGCATGTACACAACCTGAGAGCAATAAGGATAGAAGGGCGAACTTCATATATTAAACCGTTGATTTACATAAGAAAAAGGATAATATATAATAAAAACATGGACTATTCTGAATTGACATCGGATTTCAAGGCTCACCTTAGAAGAAAGGGGTATTCTGAAAAGACAATCCGGGCTTATGAGTTTGATGTATTGAAACTCATAGACTTTATTCACAAGAAGCCGGATTGCAACGGCAATACAACTGATTTTTTCCAGAAGAAAATTATTGAGTCCTGGATAGATGAATGTTTGAAAGCAGGCAATTCAAATAAGACAGTATCAAGAAAAATCGCCTCATGTAAAGCGTTTTTTCGATTTCTCCAAAGAGAAAACGTCATTGCCGGCAATCCTTCTGAAGGAATTGATATGCCGAAGGTTGCTAAGAAATTGCCGGCATCACTTTCCCAGGACGAGATCAGACAGCTTCTTAACGCTCCTGCCCCCTCTGAAAAAGACTATTTAAGAAACAGGGCTGTTTTGATCCTTTTATACAGTACCGGGATCAGAGTCAGCGAATTGATCTCGCTAACGATAGAAAACCTGTCATTCGAAAAAAACACCCTTTTAATAAAGGGAAAGGGGGCAAAAGAAAGAGTAGTTCCATTGACGGACTCATGTCGCAATGCACTGCTTGATTACTTTATTGAGCGAGAAAGTCTTTTGCCGGAAACTATTTTTCCGAAGGCTTTTGTTTTTCTTTCTCGTCACAAAAAGCAGATGTCTGTCAGGATGATTCAGTATATGGTTGCGAAGTATGGAAAACAGGTCGGCATAATGTCACATATTTATCCTCATCTTCTTCGCCATTCCATAGCATCACATCTGGTCGAAGAAGGATGCCATATTGAGGCGGTCAGACAGACGCTTGGTCATGAGGATTTAGCAACAACGTCAATTTACCTCAAGACATCACAAAAATTCATATCGGATGAGCACAAAAAGCATAATCCGTCTGATAAATTATTGGGCAATAATATTAACAAAAATAACGTATGATTTATCTTCAATTTCTGCATTGCACTGGTAATATATATACTCAAATACTGCTCCATGCAATGATAATTTATACAGTAAACTAAACTTACTGAAGACATCTAAGTCAGTTATTTCTCATATATTACATTGTGAAATTATTCACAAATTGACCAAATAATGTATAATAATGTATATGTTTTATTTCTATATATGATAAACAGAAAGTTTTACGGATAAATATTTTTATAAATTTGTAAATTCATAAATATGTATTTTATGTATTTTATGTATTTTGTATTATTATTTTATCGGTATCTAATAGTCCGTTTTTTGATATTTTACGCAGCTTTGTCTGAAAAATATTAAAAAGAATATATTCAGCGACTGTTTCATCTGATTGTTGCAGGTCAGATGTTTGAATATTCAGCTTTTTTGAAAGCTGTATCATTAGTTGTGATAAATGATATTATGATAAGATAGGCGAGCAGGCGTGTTGTTACGGAAACTGAATTGTGTGTTGAGCCGCATGGATCCGATGCTCCCCAACATAACGTAAGCGGATTCAAACGTGTGATGCAGCGTATCATCTACATGCGATCTACAGTTTTATCGGCGCTGATGGACGTGCCCGAACAAATGCGGTTCGAGCACGGCACACATGGTTTGATTCGTGTGTGATAAGCCGAAGACGACAAATGTCAACCAACAATGATAAACTATAACGAACGTGCGTTCAGCATTTTAAAGCATCTTGACCGATTTTGATAAAACATTTTTCTTGAAAATGACTTATTACACACGAATCATGGTTTATCTGCCTCTTCGCTATTTGGTGTGGGTAGAGAAATGTAGCGTGCCGGAGGATAACCAAATGTCTGCAAAGACCTATGTAGAGTTTTCCACAAATCCACCGTCCGGCAATCCTTTGAAATTGCCGGGAAAGGTGAGTATTGTGGTAAACTTGTCTCGATAGCTATGAGTTTTCCTTGAACACCGAAGTTTTTTATGGTGAATGCAGAGGGTTCAGTCCCTGTGTTCCTCTGGCCGGAGCCCCGGAACGATGAAATGTCATCCGTGACTTTTTACACGTGAATCAGTATTGGCCCTAAACCATGTGATATAATGCTAAATGCGCCAAAGATCGTTAAAGTGCGCTTAATGTGTGTATAACGTAGCCATAATGGGTCACATTGATTTTTATTCGTTTAATATTGACAAAGCCCTGCATTGTGCTTTATATTACCCATAAGGTATATTAAAATACTGTATAATGAGGTATAGTGTATAATGGAAGAGTTCTACACTGTCAAAGAAATCGCGGAAATATTGAAAGTCAATAAAGTGACAGTGCAGAGGTGGTGTAAAACAAGGGAGCTCCCGGCAGTGAAGATAGGGAAATCATATCGAGTTGAAAAGAATGATTTCGAGGAATGGTATATGGCTAAGAAGGGTGAGCCTTACCAGGGAGTTTTCAGGTTCTGAAACACCATCTTTGCATAAGCAGAAACAACAATAATTAAGAGTAATGTGTTGGGGATATGCAGGAGTTATTAACCCTTAAAGAAATTGCACAAGAGCTTGATGTTCCCGAGTCTAACCTGAGATATTATAGAAATCGTATCAGCGAGTTTCTACCATCGGCAGGAAGAGGGCGAAGGAGACGGTATCTGCCTGAGGCGAAAGAAGTTTTCAGGAGAACGGTCGAGCTGATTCAGGAAGGGATGACACTTGACAGGGTTTATAAATATCTTGCATCAAATGACCCGCATGAAATAGAGAGCTTGTCCGCAGGAACAAATAAGGAAGAGCTGTTGGACAAGTTGGCGGAGAAAATTAAAGATAAAATTACAGAACTCAATATATTTGAAGAAAACAACAGACAGATTGATGTATTTAAGCAATATATAGAAAACAGCAGAAAAGAGCTTGAAACGGCAAAGATTGAATTAAAAGCAATTAATGACGAGATAAGAGAAAGAGATAGCAGAATCGAGAAAAGCGCGAGAAGAATATACGAGTTGGAGAAAGAAATAGAGCAGTTGCGACAAGAGAATGCAAAGCTGGACGAAGACCTTGAGAAGACACACATTAAACTGGAAGAAAAAGAAAGAATAATAGAATTCCAGAAGAAGAAGCTAATAGAAGGAAGAGAGAAACGGCTCGGGATTGACGAAGAACTGCGAAGAATACGTATGTTTATGGAGTCATCTACAGGAGTAAGAAGCGGCGGCACTTTATAATTTGAGGAGAGTACTCTTGTGAGAAGGCTCGATCCTCCGGAACCGGGAAAAGTGCGAAGCATGCAGGAAACCAGGCCATTTGCCTGGTTTGACAAGCGTGTTGAGTGGTTCTGGGACGATATGACGCAGCATGAGCTGTTGTTATACTTTTATCTTGTTACTGTTGGAGACATGCAGACAGGATGTTCATGTCATTCGAGCCGTGAAATAACAAGAGTTCTTAAGATCGGGCCAAGTTCTCTGATAAAAGCCAGAAAAAGACTTGTAAAAAGGCGGGTCATTGCCGTTAGTAAAGATGAACTCAGCAATCGCACGATATATCAGGTTCTACCGCTTCCTATCCTGGAAAATGACCGAATTGACATTCCCCGGTTAGTTGATCTCGATGCAGAGAAAAAAGCAAAATCAAAAAAGAAGAAGCCAATTGTCTCCGCAGATGATCAGCAAGAGAACAACCGTCGGCAATTGCTGAAATTGCAGGAGTTGCTGGATATTGACTGATATTTTTCAATCAATAATTACATGAATTCAACCACACATAACTATACCAAAACGATACAGAATACATATTCTTTCTTTGATATATCTTATTGCTGATTTCTGCCTCTTTTCAAGCAGTTGGACAAAAGGAAGCCCCTTTCTCAGCGCAATCATCTTGCGTTATACTCGTGCTTTTGCCTGAAATAGCATCAAATACACGTAACGTCAAATGGACACGCATAATTGATAACACCGTATTATGCTGTTTTTGTTTTGCGAAATTGGCGGATTGGCGGTCTCCACTCAGCAAAGCAGTTGGTGGGGTTAACCCGGATTTCTCAAAAAGAAATCCGAACAATCGGTAGAACGCCTGTTCTACTGCGTTGCGGCGGCGAAGCGGGATCGGTCACATACCTGCATTTTGCGCAAGAGGCCGACCGGCGGCTACATCACCACTCACTTGCCGCACCTTGTATTATAACGGCATTCTCCCAATTTTCGGCCAGCATTGTGTGAAATATGCGGGTTAATCTTTTCGTAGGCTCCCGTTCCAATCCTGTACAGCAATTTCATATGATGGATAGATATCGAGCACTTTGTCCACCGACATAGCCCTCAAGGCGTCAAGAACCTCTGTAGACATACCATAGAACCTGAATTGTTTCTCTTTCCCCATCCCGTACATTGGATTTGTCACTGACACGATTGCTCCGATACCGACACTGTCCAGCCGCACAACTTTCGACATGTCAACGACGATTCTGGACCTGTTTATTCTTTTTATAAGTTTCCTGAAACTGTCGTGATTCTCGTAATCCAGTTCCGCAAACTCGATAGTCACGTGAGCATGGGTTCTGCTTTCGGAAACTAGATAACCGTCCGCGAAAGGAACCTGGCACGACTGGCATGTCCGTGAGCCCGGTTTATTTTCGAAACCACATGCCCTGCAAATCACTGCCGATTCAGGAACATCTTTTCCCTTTACCATTTGTCCGGTTCTCGTAAGCAAAGTTCCGCACTTCGAACAGAATTTATTCCTATCGGCGTTCAATTTACCGCAACTTGCGCAAATATTGACATCTGCTGCACACATATAATAACCTCCCCGACTAAGGTCAATACCGTTCACTTAAGCTTGCCGTTCCGGGCCGAGCCCCGGAATCCAGGGGACAGGATATCAGGGGGCGGCTATAGGGATCGGGACGGTTTTAACTTTATTGAACAGTATTGCGACTAAGGTCCAGTATGTGAGCCAATTGCAAAATTCTGATTCTGCTGCGGTCGGCTGCTATTGCCCATAGCTGTGTTGTCGGCGCGAAATCGTCTTCGACGTACCCAACTAGTACGCCTGCGAGGCTTTTACACCTCCGCCTTGCTCTGAACAATTTCGCTGGACCTCGCCACGAACATAATTTTGCAATTGGCTCATGTATATTTACCACATGAATGCCTTTTTCAATCACAACCGTGCAAAAAGAATTTTTTCCACCACCATACGCACGATAATATCTGCAATCCGCAACTGAAAAAGAGGCTCTGTCCGACGATGTTGCTTTTTTCACGCATCAAGATTTTCTTGCCTGATGTCAGGCACGTGAGTGATTCAAGAAAACCGGACGGCTCAATCGTGGATTTCGGTAAAAACAGCACTCTGGTAAAATTGAAGGGTTTGAGATAGAATAAAGAGACTGTTGCAATAATGTGTCGGGGAGAATTATGTCCGGACGCAGCAGGACATAATTCTACAATATGCTTATATAAAGCCGGTGTGGCGGAATTGGTAGACGCAGTAGACTCAAAATCTGCCGTGCCTTGCGCACGTGGGGGTTCGAGTCCCTTCACCGGCACAAGAAAACGCCCAATAAAATGGGCGTTTTTTCTTTGCTGTAAAAACACACAGCCTTATTGCAATTTCGCACTTCAGGGTGTATTACAAATAATATCTGGCTCTCCGCTGAATCGTGTTGGGTAAAATGAGTTTTTCTCGTTCCGGGGTTCCGACCCGGAACGCAGGGACTGAACGCTCTGCGTTCACCTTAACCCGCTTATTTCACCAATGCGGGCCAATAATCGGGAGGATACCTGTAATACATGGCGCGGCAAGTGAGTGGTGAGGAAGCAGCCGGCCAGCCTCTTGCGCAAAATACAGGTGTGTGACCGATCCAGAATCGCCGCCGCAACGTAGTAGAACATGCGTTATCCCGATTTTCCGGATTTCTTTGTGAGAAATCCGGTTTAAGAACTTCGGCGCACATACGGAACCTCCATAACTTGCGAGCCGGGTTTGCCACAATATTACCATTTCCCGGCAATTTTAAAGGATTGCCAGAGGATGGTGGAATTGAAGTAAACGCTACAGTTGTCGTTGCCAAATTGTCAGTTTCACCGTCAGCGCACTATAATTATTCTACTCACACCAAATAGCGAAGCGGCTAATATCTTGTGCGAATACAGATAGTTAATTTCGGGTCATGACTGGAATTTGCCCTTTGATTTCGGGCCGTGTTCTCTTGAAATTCTGCACATGTTTCAAAAAAACGTACAATTTTGCAATTAGCTCTATACATAAAACAATTTCTTTTTCTTATTTCTTTTCTTTATATATGTGTTTCTGTCCGAAAACGAATAGTTTCTGACCAGAAGCGAGTTGTGTTTTTTGTGAAGCGGATTGGTTGTAGAGAAAAACGTATGATTCTAAACAGCAATGCCGGTTCTGTACAAAAACCACTGATTCCAAGCGGAAGCGGCGTTACGGCATGGAAATACTGTTTCTGTAGAGTAACAGCGTTTCTGTAGGGAAGCGGCATTACTCTGTGGAAACGGGTTGTGTTGTGTAGGCATTCTTCAGGGCGATTCAGTGACAATGATTGGTCGCGAAAAGTATTATGGTGGAAACTGGGGTGTTCACCGATCTCTTTTCAGTATTTCTTTATCATCCTGAGCCCGGCATTGCATATCGTTTGTTGTTCGGGTTACAATTAGCGGGTTATCGGAGAGAGGGAAGCATGTCTGGCGGAAATGATTTGAAAAGAAGAAGCGGCGCGGGTGCGCAGGGCGCTTATGAGCGTGCGCTGTATATGGCCTGCGGTTTCCGCGAGAGGGACCTGAAGAAGCCGATGGTGGGTATCGCCTGCTCGTGGACCGAGGCAAACCCCGGGCATGCGCATCTGAACTCGCTGGCCGAACATGTGAAGGCGGGCGTGTGGGCGGCGGGCGGCACTCCTGTTGTTTTCAACACTATCGCGCCCTGCGACGGCATCGCCCAGGGACCCGGTATGAACGCGGTGCTGCCTTCGCGGGAGGTGGTCGCGGCAAGTGTCGAGCTTATGAGCTGCGCGAGCGGTTTCGATTCACTGGTGTGCATGGCATCCTGCGACAAGATTATTCCCGGCATGCTCATGGGCGCGGCGCGAACGGGGTTGCCCGCGATATTTCTAACGGGCGGTACTATGCTGCCTTACGTACACGCGGGTGAAACTTTTGTCACCTGCGATGTGAAGGAAGCGATCGGAAGATATAACGCGAATATTATAACTAAGAAGGAATTCGCTGCGCTGGAGCGTTCCGTGTGCGCGAGCCACGGCGCGTGCAGCATGATGGGCACGGCCTGCACGATGGCGTGCATTGTGGAGGCGATGGGGTTGTCTCTGCCCGGCGCGGCGACGGGCCTGGCGGTTGCCTCCGGGCGGCTGCGCATGGCGAAAGATACCGGCGACCATGCCGCACGAATGGCGAAAAAGGGGCGCGCGTTCAGCGAGGTTGTCACGGCGGGCTCGCTGCACAATGCCGTGAGAACACTGGCGGCGCTGGGCGGTTCGACAAACGCGGTTCTTCACTTGCTCGCGCTCGCGCTCGAACTCGGCCTACCGCTCGAACTCGATGATTTCGACGCCACAAGCAGTGAAACCCCGCTGCTTGTGCGATGCAAACCGGCGTCGGATGTGACGGTGCTCGACTTCCATCGCGCGGGTGGCGTGCAAACACTGCTCAAGGCGCTGGGCAGACTGATCGACACTGACGCGCTCACTGTTTTCGGACGCACACTGGGCACGCAGCTTCGCGGCGCGGCGGCACCCGACGGGGATGTGATCCGAACCGCCGTCGACCCGCTCGCGCGGGAAGGCGGTATTGCGGTGCTGCATGGGAATCTCGCGCCGGCCGGCGCTGTTGTGAAGCAGAGCGCGGTCGGGCCGACGATGCTGAAACACAGCGGACCGGCCGTGGTGTTCGAGTCGGAAGAGGAAGTGCGCGACCATCTCGAGCGGGACACGGTTAAGGCGGGCGATGTGCTTGTGATAAGATATGAAGGGCCGCGCGGCGGGCCGGGCATGAGAGAGATGTCGATACCGGCGGCGATGCTTGTGGGCATGGGCCTGGGGGATTCCGTGGCCATGGTGACGGACGGTCGTTACAGCGGCGCGACACGTGGACCGTGTATCGGCCATGTAGCGCCGGAGGCGGCACGCGGCGGGCCTATCGCGGCGGTTCGCGACGGCGACATTATCGAGATCGATATACCGGCGCGCCGGCTGAATGTGAAACTGACAAAAACTGAAATAAATAAACGTCTTGCGAAAGCAACTCCGCCCGACAAACCCCGTGCCGGCGGCTTTATCGGCTTCTACGGCAGATTCGCCGACGGAGCGGAGCTCGGAGGCAGACTTCCTTGCTGATTAAAAAACATCTCTTTTTCTTCTGCTCGCTTCTTGTGTCGGTCGTGTGCGTTATCGCCGCGCAGGCCGCAGCTCTGGACCAGATTATCCGGCCCGAAGATTCCGGGGATTCTGTCGAGAGGTTGCCACCCGTTTCGCAGAGCGAAAGAATACAGCGGACAGGCTATCCCGATGTGCTTATATTCCCGAGCACTGTCGAGTTCAAAGATGTAAACATCACACGCGCAGGCGACACGGCGACATCGCCCCTGCGGGTGTCGCTTCAGGCGCCGGTGACGACACATGCGCCCTGGGCCTGCACAGTGCTGTCCGTGACGGGCGCCCTGGTGCGCGCGGACGGTACTGGAAACGAATTCCAGCTCGAGCAGGATAAAAAAACAGGCAGATGGGAAGGCGAAGTCGAGCTGGCAGCATCAAAAGACGGCGACGGCGCACATGGCGAAAAGGAATCAATAATATATTTCAGGGCCTACGATTCATTTGGAAATGTTACGGCAGAGATACCGGCGCACGAAAAAGGTCTCGCATACATAAAAGCTTACCGGATGCCGCTTGTAGACGATCCGGTCGAAGAGCGATGGAGTTCCACCACCGATTATTACCATTCGCGGGACCGGGATATAAGACAAACATCCGCAACGGTCATTGGTGATTATTTGTATTTCGATCTCGAGGTATCGGGCGAAACGTATCCGTATTACACGATCAAGCCGGGCATGAACTTTTATATTCTCCGCATGATTCCGCCCGGCACGTCGGACCTCAACTGCCGCCTCGGGCGCGGGATGTACCACTACTATTCGAACTACGACTTTACGACCATCATACGAAAGAATCCCACCAACCGCGGCATCCCTTTCAACCTCGAGTACGATATAAGAAACATACTCGAACTTGCCGCTTTCATGAAGCAGTTGCGTGCACAAAATCAGGAGATGCCCGAGTATTTCAGCAGACTCTACGATCAGCTCGCAGCGAGAGGACTCCTGGGAGCGTCGGCCGGTTCGACGCCGATTCTGCCGTCGCGCTCGCCGGTCGAAAACTCGGGCATCGTCGCGGATTTCTATAACAAAAACATACTGTGGAAGGTCCCTTTCAAAGTTTTTCAGGATAAGGGCGGCGCAAAAAAAGAAGACGGTACGGGGACAAGCGCGGACGCGAAAGCGCGGCCCGATGGCCTGAGGGTCAGATTCTACACAAAATTCGCGCGCGATAAAGACTCGCAAACCCTTGCACGCGGCGACCACACCGCTTATGCTACTCTTTTTTTCACAGGACATCCATTCTGAGAGACATCTATGATTCGCGCCACTATCCCGCATCGGTGAAAAATGCGGACGGACCATCTCTGTGCCGGATAACGAGCAATATGACAGACATCATTCTGGGAACCCACGAAGTTGAGAAATTATATATCGAAGGGCTGAACCTTGCACGCGAGGGCAAGCACGAGCGTGCCTGCGCATGTTTAAGAAAAGTACTCGCGCATGACCCTGAAAATCAGGGCGCTTTGTACAACCTCGGCGTCTGCCTTGCGCAGTTGAAGCAGAACAGCCGGAGCGCGAAGGTCTTCCGAAAACTTCTCGCATTCAGGCCGAACGATCCGGATATATTCATAAACATGGGCCGACTTCTCATCGAGGACAACCAGATCGAAAACGCGATTACGACATTCAGGATGGCGCTGAAGCTTGACAAACGCAATCCGGTTGCGCTGATGATGATCGGCATAGTGCTCGCGCGCGACCTCGGGCGCTACGAGGACGCAGTCGGCTTCCTCGAAAAATCCATCGCAATATTCCCCGAACTCCCGGAATCGCACCAGGCGCTCGGCATCTGCCGCCACCATCTCGGCGATGTCGTCCACGCCATCGAGCACATGCGCAGAGCCCTCGAACTCGATCCATCCAACGCCGCCGTCCACAACCATCTCGGTATCATGTACTTGAAAACAGGAAACGAAAAACGCGCCAACAAACACTTCAAAGCTGCTCTGGAACTCAACCCCGGCATAAAGCTGCGCCACCAGAACCTCTGGAGCATCGACGGCGCGCCGGGCAGCCGATGACAACACCAATACTGTTCAGCATCACGCATATTTCACAAAAGCGGGTAAAAAATCGGGAGAATGCCTGTAATAAAAGGCGCGGCAAGTGAGTGGTGAGGAAGCGACCGGCGACGCCGACCTCTTGCGGAAGCAGCATATATGTGACCGATCCCGAATCGCAACGTCACAAAAAGCGCAATCCTCGCAATAAACCCCGCCGCACGCAGCGGGAGAAACCCGAGCTTCGCAATAAACGAGGGCATCCGCGCCTCGTGTCGTTCAGTGCAGCATGAGATCGTTCAGGTCCTCGAAGGTTCCTTCTTTCTTAAGCCATTTGCACAACGCTGCCAGCACACTTTCATATTGACAGCGATCTTCATAGTCCACCACAAAGATGATCTCACGCTCCCGCTTGGGCCTCGTAAGCCGCACTCTGTCCCGTTCCGGTGTGAATTCACCGAATATACGGTCCAGAATCCCCCTGCTCTTTTCCGAATAAACAGCATCAAATTGTTTAAGATTATTACTCACTGTCTGTATTGTTCCTTTTTTTTCTGTTTTTGCCTGTCATAGTAGTTTCTTACAGTCGGTAGTTTTTCATGAAGAAATTTCCGAACATTTTCTCCGTTACTATCCATTATGTAAAGATCGTCCTGAATATTCGTACGTTTCACAAACAATATCGTTCGACCATCAGGAGAAAACACCGGGCTCATCTCCACAATATGGTTATCTGTAAGCCTTGTTTTCTCGGGGCTCTCCGGGTCGGAAACGAAGATCTCCGGCGGGCGGCCTCCAACAAACGCTGAATAGATCACTCCTTTTCCTTTAGGGCCCCACCTTGGAATGAAATCTTCAAATAGATCATCCGTTATCCTTCTCACTTTCTTGCCGTTGGCGCTGATTGTATATATCTCAGATGAATATGCCTCATATCTCCCTATGAATGCTATGCGGGTGCCCCGCGGCGCCCACACCGGCAGTGTATCATCAACAGCGTTTCCCTCGATCAGATTCTCCGTAATATTCTTCGACTTTTTGTTTTTTAACTTGAATACAAAAATATCCCCTTCGGATGATAACGCAAGCCGCTTGCCGTCTGCCGAAAATGCCGGATAGCACGCTCTCTTGTCGAAAAACTGCTCCGATGTCCCGGCAGCAACATCAAGAAAATATACAAGTGGATACCCTTTTTCATAACTGCAAAACGCAACGGTCTTGCTGTCCGGGCTCCACGCCGGCCACAGGTTATCCCCTTTTTGACGATCCTTTATCAGCTTTTTAGCCTTTGGCTTCCTGCCCTGATACGGATCAATATAATAAATATCGGCTTTTCCGCTTCGTCTGGATGTGAACAGCAGCGTCTTTCCATCCGGGCTCCATACCGGATTCGTGTCTATCGCCTTGTTCCGACTGACATTCCTCAGTTTCGTCCCATCCGCATTCACAAGGTATACTTCAGAGTCTCCACCTATTGTGTACACAAATGCCGCGAGATCGCCTTTAGGGCTCCATGTGGGATAACTTATCGCCCCGAACCGTGTTGGCGGCTTCAGCGGCACTCCCGTGCTTTGTGCAACCGCACAGACATTTATCATGCCCACCAGAATGATTGCCGCAACAATAAACACAATTTTTTTCATCTTTAAGGAATGCGCCATAGTAGATGATCTTATATTATTTCTCATGGCTGAAAAGTCAAGTCGTATCATAAACATATTTTACTGCTCTTTGATTTAATTGCCAGACATAACACATGAGCCGATTGCAAAATTCTGATTCTGCTGCGGTCGGCTGCTATTGCCCATAGCTGCGTTGTCGGCACAAAATCATCCTCAACGTACTCGGCGAGTACGCCTGCGGGGATTTCACACCTCCGCCTTGCTCCGAACAATTTCGTTCGACCTCGCTACCTGACTCGGGTTCCCAATTTCCACAATTTCTAAATCTTCGCGAGCTTGTCCCTGACTGCCTCCGCCTCTTTTACCACACCGGCGATGAGGTCTTTCATAGGCAATATTTCATTTATAAGGCCTATGCACTGCCCGGTGGCGACGATACCGGCGTCGAGTTTGCCTTCGTCGTACATGATTTTCGCTTTTTCGCCGCCGATGTACTGGAGCAGGTCGTTGAGCTGACCACCCTTTGCTTCCAGTTCGAGTGTTTTCCTCGCAGCTTCGTTGTCCCACACGCGATGCACTGCGTTGATGCTCTTCATTACCAGCTTTGTGTCGGTTTCCTTCGCCTCGAGCAGCGCAGCCTTCAGATCGTTGTGTATCGGGCATTCTTCGGAAAGCAGCAGGCGTGTGCCCATGATGACACCCTCCGCGCCCAGCGCGAGCATCGAGTACAGACCACGCCCGTCCGCCACACCGCCGCCGCCGATGACGGGTATATCCAGCGCGTCTACAACAGCCGGTATCAGCACGAACGAGCCTATGCCGAGATTGCCCGACGCGCCGCCGTTTTCGTATCCGACGACTGTGACGATGTCTTCGCCGAGGGCGGCAACTTTTTTCGCATACTTCACACCGACACATTTGTGGATACACAGGCAGCCGGCTTCCTTGAGGCGCGGCAGGTACTCGGTTGGCGCCTGGTGGCCGGATGTCTCGACGATTCTCACGCCTTCATCGAGCAGAATATCGATGTAGTCGTTGTTGTCGATCGGTCTCATTGACGGGAACATGTTGATGTTTACCGAAAACGGTTTCGATGTCAGCGACTTGACCTTTTGCAGCTCGTCGCGGAACTCCGCCCGGCTCTGGTAGATAGCCGAAGCGAGAACGCCCAGCGCGCCTGCTTCGCTTATCGATGCGACGAACTCGCCCTTCGATATCCACATCATCGTCCCGCCTATTATGGGATGTTCGATGCCGAGCATTTCTGTAACTTTCGTTTTTAACATTGTATGCCTCCAGGTTAATTTAGCGGCTGAACAAAAACCGGCTCTGCGGAGCAGTTTTTCGCTCAACCACTTTTCAAGATGCTATTTCGAAGATAACGGTCTTTTTATTGCAATATTTTGTGTTCGTGATTATTGCTGTCTTATTGAATTGCCGATCTTCGCTTGCACTTTTCATGAATTCTTACTTTATTAATAGGTCTTTCAGGGTTTTCGTTCAACTGCTGATTGCTTTATTTCAAAAACTATTTCCCAGGCTTTACGGCACGCTGCGGCGGAATCGAATTTCACGGTGAGCACGGGACGCGCGAAATCGAACTCGACAGGTTCGCCGCCGAGCGTCGCGGCTGTCGGCTCGTATCCATCCGGCACATGGAACATCAGTCTGTACTCGAAACCCGGCGCGATCTCCTGGCTGCCGCGCAAAGAATTGCTCTCAGGCATCCACGTTATCCAGTCGATGTCCGTCGCGCCCTGTGTCACATGCCGGTTTGTGCCGATAAACTGCGGGCGGTCGAGTTTTTCGTGCAGCGCGAGCACCTTGACGTCGCGGGCTTTCACAGGCAGGCGCACTATGCCGCGGAACTCGCCGAGATACTCGCCCGACCAGAATTCCGTCGCCAGATATTTGCGGAGCGGGCTCAACCCGATGTCCGCCATGTTCACCATTATATCCCTGTCTGCTTCCTCGACGACTTTGCCCCAGATTCGGTTGCGGCCCCAGTTGAAAAGGGTGAGCACATCGTAGTTCAAACCGGACTTGTTGATCTTCAGGTGCCAGACTTCGGGATATAGCTTCTCGAACAGGTCGACCGGGCGCGCGGCGTGCGGATATGCCGGCAACAGCCTTCGCAGCAGGTCAGTCCGGCGCTTGTCGAGGCCGACGAAGGAGTCGCCGATTTTTATTATGCCGCCCTCGATTGAGGCGAGTGTGGCATAGGTGCGCGCTTCTTCAAAAGTGAGCCTGTGCCCCCAGCGCTGATCTTCTTCCTGACTGCCGAGGTAGAACATGTCGGGGTGATTGACCCAAACGCGGTGATTGAGATAGTAGCGGCGTGCCACATTGCGCACCATCGGCTTCACTCCCTGCTCCGCATAGCCCTCGCCGTCGCCCCATTCCGGCGTGATGTCGAGCCCGAGGCGCATCCCGTCGACAAGGCCCGCGCTGTTTGCTGTCGGCACACCGACGGCGATCAGAAAAGTGTCGTCGGGCATTGCATCGCGTATTATTTTCACTCCTGCGCGATATGCGTCGACAGCAGTCGCGTCGGGATCATAATACTGCTTGCCCAGCAGGACGAAATATATGAAATCGATTTTAATAAACTGGTAGCCCCATTCGCGTGTGTAGCGACGGAACGTGTCGTCGAGCCACTTCTGCACATCGGGATGCGTCGGATCGAGTATGAGCCAGTCTTTCGGAATCATCTCCTCGCCGAGTTTGCTTTTAGGTGCGATCCAGTCGGGGTGTTCGGCGGCGAGTTTGCTCGAAGCGGATATGCAGAACGGCTGTATCCATATCCCGGGATGGAAACCGAGTTTCTTTATTTTGCCTGCGATCCAGCCCATGCCGTGTGGGAAATTCTCATTTCCGAACCAGTCGCCGGACGCGCGCTGGTAGCCGTCGTCGATCTGGAAAGTATTCATTCCGAACGGCTTGATTTTTTCAGCCGCCCGGCGCGCGTTTTCGAGTATGACGTCTTCGTTGAACTCGTGATGATATTTCGTCGCCCATATATTCCAGCCGTTGGGCATGTCGCCCCGCCATTTTTTTATGTTGTACTGGAGAGCGACGGCATCTGCGAAACGTTCGAGTGTCGGGTGCGGCATTGTTTCTGTTGAAAGCCCGATATAGAGGCGTTCCGTCTCGATCGTCCCGCCGCTTTCGATCGTTGTAGCAGGCTCGTATTTGGCTTCAGCTTTCAGCGAACTCAGTGGCCGCCAGTTGTCTATCTCGCGCGAGTTGTCCGCGTTGTAGTACGAGCGGACGGAGACATAACTTCTGTTTGTTGTGATGAAACCGATAATCGAAGTGCGGCGTGTGCGGCGGTCATAGTAAGCGGCGTCCCAGTTCGAGTCGACCCTTTCGACGCCGCGGACGCATCGCACAAAGAAATCGAACATCCGCTTATAGCCGTTCTCGAGCACCCACACACGGTCCGGGTCCGGACCGGGGTAAAAACCGCCGCCGCGTTCCGATTCCGTAATGAGCGGATTTGCCTTGCTGACTCCCACCGGTGCCGCGGACATGTTGTGTAGTCTCTGAATGACAATAATAAAGGGCGCTCCGTTATAGAAGCGAAAAACAGTTGTCGCCGAAAGCGGCACACCGTCGCGCCGCGAGCCGATGATCACCTGTTTGCCTTCGCCGAGGCGGTCGATAAAGTTCTCGATCCGTGCTTCACGTTTCATTTTCCCCGCAAGGGGGAACACTCCCGGACCGGATGGCAATGTCACCGACCACATTGCATAAGCGTTTCTCACCAGCGGCCTGCCGTCACTCCAGTCGACATCCCACACGCCCATATCAAGGTCTATTGCAAAGCTGTAATAATCGCACTCAGCTGAAATGCGCGACGGCGTTTTGTCAACGATAAGCTGCATCGCAAAGACCGAAGAGGGAACCATAAGCATTACAATTATCGCGATAGTTGCTCTGAAATATTTCATCCGCAAAACGCTCCTGTTCCGGACGGTATAACGTGGGTGTGCGACATAAAAGTGGGTTAAAAACAACCACATTCTTAATGTGCGAAAAACAGGGACTGGTAACACTGTTTTTTGCGGTACCTGTCCCGGTTTTCGCAAAAACCCACTTTTGTGTCGCACACCCGTATAACGTATTATACATTTTATCGCATGGAAAGTGATATATTATGAAACAGGCTCGATTATCTTATGAACCGCTTGCGGCGGGTGATAAGACCCGAAAGTGATTTGAAAACGTACAGGTCCGGTAAAAACATAATAGAACTCAATGCAATCAACACACAAATCCGGTGTTTTCCTGAATATTACTTCGGATTTTACGAAATATATAATTATGCTTTATGATACTATATATAAGAGGCATCCGCAGGTGTTGCTATTTCTATTCCGGGAGTTGTCTATGAAAAAGAATCTGTTAAAAAATGTGGTATCGGCAGTATTGATAGTTGTAATGGCCGCACTCGCGGGCTGTGCCGGCGGCGGCGGCAGGAACCGCCCGGCGGGCGAAGAAGCGGGGAAACCTTTTCCCGAGCTGAAACTGCTTTACAACACGAGCGAAGGCCACAAAAAGATCGCCGAGACTATCAAGCAGATGTGGAAAAAGGAACTGGGCATTACTGTGCAACTCGATAATGTCGAATGGAAGACATACCTGAAGAATCTCCAGGTGCTCGATTACGACATCGCCCGCGCCGGCTGGATCGGCGACTACAACGACCCCAACACTTTCCTGGATATGTTCCTCTCCTACGGCGGCAACAACCAGACGGGCTGGAAAAACGCGCAGTATGACGCCCTCATAGAATCCGCCGCCTCTGAACTCGACCCGAATAAACGCATGGCCATTCTCGCAGAGGCTGAAGACATCCTCATAAACAAGGCCACCCCGATTATGCCGATATATTTCTATGTCAACCAGAATGTCGTCAAGCAGAAGGTCAAAGGCATGACCTATAACCTGAGGGATATTCATCTGCTAAAATATGTCTGGATCGAAAAAGACGGCCGGCCGGCTCCCGAAAACGAGCAGGTTTTCCGGTTCAACAACGGCGCCGAACCCGAAACGCTCGACCCCGGCCTTATGACAGGTTCGACAGGGTTCAATATCGCCGACCAGATATTCGAGGGGCTCATACAGTATGACCCGGAAACTCTCGCCCCGATGCCCTGCATCGCCACAAGCTGGGACATCAGTGACGACGGCCTGGTTTATACTTTCCATCTGCGCAAAGACGCTTTCTGGACCAACGGCGACCCGGTAACGGCAAATGATTTCTATTTCGCGTGGAAACGTGTGCTCGAGCCCGTGACCGGCGCGGAATATGCCTACCAGATTTATTATCTCAAAAACGCAAAGGCTTATAACCACAAAGAAATTGACGATTTCAGCAAAGTCGGCCTGAAAGTCATAGACGACTACACACTGGAAACCACTCTCGAGAACCCGACTGCCTACTGGCTCGATCTGCTCGCTTTCCACACTTTGTTGCCCGTGAACCGCAAGTGTGTCGAGAAATACGGTTCCAGGTGGACGCGCCCCGAAAATATCGTTACCAACGGCCCCTTCAAACTCACGGAATGGAAGCCAAAAGACAGAATCGTCATGGAAAAATGGGACGCTTATCGCGACGCCCCGGATGTGAAACTCAAGAAAATCATCGCTTTTTCCATCGAAGACAATGTTACGGCCCTGAACATGTTCAAGGCGGACGAAACCGACTGGATCAGGACGATACCGCTGAGCCACACGGATGAGGTGAGAACATGGCCGGAATCGCATATCACGCCGTTTTTGACGACATATTACTACAGGTTCAATACGACACATCCGCCGCTGGACGACCCGAGGGTGCGCCAGGCCCTGAATCTCGCGGTGGACAAAGCCGCGATCTGCAAGTATGTGCTGAAAGCGGGCCAGAAACCGGCGACGACTTTCGTGCCGCCCGGAATCCCCGGCTACAAACCGCCCAAAGGCGCGGAATATAACCCGGAAAAGGCGCGTGAGCTTCTGCGCGAGGCGGGTTTCGCTGTTAATATTGAGGTAAGCCCATAGCTTGCCGTAAGCGACAACATGTTGTCGCGAAAATATTATGGTGAAAGCCGGAGCTTTCAGTTTCGGCGTTCCCTGGGTGGACCCTGGGAACATTGTATTATGTTATGCAAAGTGGTGTGCGGGTGTCGATGCGACAACGCAATAGTGGTGAATCAATAATATGACAAGATACATCATACGCCGCCTTCTGGGCGCAATACCGGTGCTATGGATCATCATAACCATCACTTTCTTTCTGATGCGCAGCGCGCCCGGCGGTCCGTTCTCGCGTGACAGGGTGATCCCTGTCGAAGTGCGCGCGAATATCGAAGCGAAATATCACCTTGACGAACCCCTGTATAAGCAATATGGCCGTTATATGTGGGACCTCTTGCACGGCGACCTCGGCCCTTCTTTCAAATATAAAGACCGCACCGTCAACGAGATAATCGCGGCCGGACTGCCGACAACGATGACACTCGGCGCGCTGGCGCTCGCTTTCGCGCTGCTGCTGGGCATTCCCGCCGGCTGCATCGCCGCCCTGCGCCATAATTCGGCGGCGGACTACTCGACTATGGCCTTTTCCATGATCGGCGTGTCCATACCCAATTTCATAATTCTTTCCGTAATGATCTACTTCTTTTCAGTTCGGCTCGAGTGGCTCGAGGTCAGCGGCTGGGGCACATGGCGCGAGATGATAAATCCCGTGATCGCGCTCGGACTGCCTTATGCGGCTTATGTGGCGCGAATGTCGCGCGCCGGGATGCTCGAGGTCATACGTCAGGATTACATACGCACGGCACGCGCGAAGGGACTGCCCGAGCGCATTGTGATCATGCGCCACAGCCTCAAGGGCGGCCTGTTGCCCGTCGTTTCGTTTCTCGGCCCCGCAGGCGCGGCCATTCTCACAGGTTCGCTCATCATCGAGACGATCTCCGGCATCCCCGGCATAGGCCGCGAATTCGTGCAATCTGCTCTCAACAGGGACTATACGCTGACTATGGGCACTGTGATAATTTACAGTTCATTCCTTATCGGATTCAATATAATTGTGGATATTTTATACGCTTTCCTCGATCCGAGGATCAGCTACGAGTGAGGGGAGGGGGTTCGCCGGTGAAATGAGTACGGTTTCCCCGGACGAGCCCCGAAGCAGGCTTTTGGACAAACACAGCGGCGAACAACAAGCCATCAGGGGCACGAGCCTGTGGAAGGACGCCTGGCGGCGCCTGCTGCGCAACAGGATGTCGGTCGCGGGCGGAATCATCATTATTTTTGTCGGCGTCGTCGCGCTGCTTACTCCGTATATCGCACCTTATGGGTTCGATACCATTCATCTTGCGGACGGAAACCTGCCCCCGTGCGCAAGATACTGGCTGGGCACCGACCACCTGGGCCGCGACCTTCTCACGCGCATCATGTGGGGAGGCCGCATCTCGCTTTCGGTGGGCCTGCTGGCGACTTTCGTAAGCATCGTCATAGGCGTCACCTACGGCGCCGTGGCCGGTTTTATCGGCGGCAAAGTGGACAATATCATGATGCGCATAGTCGACATCCTCTACGGCCTGCCGTTCATGTTCCTCGTGATTCTCCTGATGGTGATTTTCCACAATGTGCCTGCCGATAAAAAACTGTTTCTTCTCTTCATCGGACTCGGCTGCGTGCAATGGCTCACGATGAGCCGCATCACGCGCGGGCAGACCCTTTCCATTAAAAATCAGGAGTATATCATGGCCGCCCGCACGTCGGGCGTCGGCACCGCCCGGATGTTGCTGCGGCACATCATACCCAACCTGCTCGGCCCCGTGATTGTTTATGCCACGCTCACTGTGCCCAGCATCATGCTCGAGGAAGCGTTTCTCAGCTTTCTCGGACTGGGCATACAGGCGCCGATGGCAAGCTGGGGTTCGCTCGCCGCCGACGGTCGCGAATCGCTCGATGTATATCCCTGGCAAATCATTTTTCCGGGCCTCGCACTCGCGATTACTCTTTTCTCGCTGAACTTCCTGGGCGATGGCCTGCGCGATGCCCTCGACCCGCAGATGAAGGACAAGAAATGAATCCCCGTTCCCATGCTTTTGCGCGGGAGCGCATAACTGAACGCTGCGTCCGATAGAATGTATAAGTTTAAAATAAAAGAGTGTAGCTTATGTTGGATAAAGTTGTACGCAATATGAATATAATAAAGAGCCAATCGAGGACATAATGCCCGGCGCGCTGCTATCGATACGCAATCTTCAAACACATTTTCACACCGACGACGGAATAGTGAAAGCGGTCGACGGAGTGTCTTTCGACCTTGCGCCCGGCTCGATACTGGGGATTGTCGGCGAGAGCGGCAGCGGCAAAAGTGTGACGCAGCTCTCTATCATGGGCCTCGTTCCATGCCCGCCGGGAAGAATCTCCGGCGACGGCGCGATATTCAAAGGTCGCGACCTCCTCGGGATGCGCAAATCCGAGCTTCGCAGGATCAGGGGCAACGAGATTTCCATGATATTCCAGGACCCGATGACCTCGCTCAATCCGATCCTGCGAATCAGCCGCCAGCTTACAGAAGGGATGGAAGTGCATCTCGGGCTGTCGGGAAAAGACGCGCTCGACAGGGCTGTAGACCTGCTCTCCCTCGTCGGTATGCCTTCGCCCCGTAAACGCATCCACTCATACCCGCACCAGTTCAGCGGCGGCATGCGCCAGCGCGTCATGATCGCCATGGCACTAGCGTGCGACCCCGACCTGCTCATCGCGGACGAACCGACTACCGCGCTGGACGTGACGATACAGGCTCAGATACTCGAACTGCTGAAAAAGATACAGGCGGACAGAGGCATGTCCTGCATTCTGATCACACACGACCTGGGCGTCGTGGCGGGAATGTGCGACCACATCGTCGTCATGTATGCGGGCCGCATTGTGGAAAAAGCGGCGACAAAACCGCTTTTCGAACGTCCCCTGCACCCGTATACCTTTTCGCTGCTGAAATCCATACCCAGGATGGATGCCGCGAAAAAAGAAAAACTCTTCACCATACCCGGCCTGCCGCCCAACCTGATAAATAATCCGCCGGGCTGCAATTTCGCGCCCAGGTGCCCCTTCGCCTTTGATCGCTGCGAACGTGAAGACCCGGCTCTCGAGGAGATCGACCCCGGCAGGGAAATCGCCTGCTGGTTCGACATCGAGAATGATCGACGCCGCTGACTTTTCTTACGCGCCAATTGCAAAATCATGTTATTCCCGGGTCTGTGCCGCTTGTATCTTTTGCGCCGGAACTTATAAGGTCTAAGAAGGCTTTTCTTGCTCTCATTGGAATTCCCTGATTTTCCAACAGTTTCAATGCAATTTCTTTCGCGCTATTTATCCTGCCGGTTTTTGAGTATGCCACCACCAGGCAGGTGTCCGTATAGGTTTTCATTGTTTCGTCCTCTTCGAAACAAACGGTCGCTTCTTCCAGTTTCGGGATGGCCGCCTCGTGCTTGTCTTCTTTTGTCAGCAATATGCCCTCACTGAGCAGTAAAAATCCACGGCAGACCTGAGACAGATCAGTCGGGACGTCTTCAAGTTCAACCGCTTGAGAGAAAGCATTAACAGCCCATTTATAGCGTTCTTTCAAGAAAAAACACTGCCCTATCCGGTAGTGGACCTCCGGGTTGTCTTTCAGCACTCTTTTTGCTTTTTTCAGTTCGGTAAGCGCAAAATCCAGTTTCCCCTGCTTGATCCAGTCCGGCACGGTTTTTAAGGCTCCGAACGATAGCATTGCGTCTCCGGCTTCTCCCGTGAACAACTTGTCGAGTTCATAGACTTCAACAAATTTATCGCGGTCTCCAGGATTCAGCCTGAATTTATTCCATTGAGATTTATCGATCCTGATATTGCCGAATCCCGATTTCTCGGCCAGTAATTCGGCCTCCCACAGCAGTGGCCGGAACGTCACACACGGGTCTTCAACTTTCCATACCGGCTCGTAATATTTCTGAATAAGGCCGTTTATATCGTCGCCTCCCAGAGACGGATAATGTTGATGGAAATCGATTATGAGATATTTGATCTTCTTCCTGGACCAGCAATAATGCATATGTTCGTACAATGCTATCATGCCTGGTGGGAGGAATCGGTCCTCGGGACCATACAGCAGGCGGAACGGGGCGCAAGTACAAATAAACTGCTCCTCACCGCGTGAGTTGATGTATTCTGCGGCCCTGCGGATAGCGGAGACGAGACCGGAAATATGCAGGCAACATCTCACGCCTCTGGCAGTAATAATAATCATTATCGGTGCGAGCAGCCACAATGGAATCATGGAGAGCGCGGTGCCTGCAAAGAGGAATAAATGCGGCAGGAACATTGCGCTGCCCCTTGTAGCCTTGAAGGGGATGAAGGTGAGCAGTGCGAAAACCACGAGCCCCTGTGAGCACAAATACAGACTGATGTCGGTGAACATATATAACTGGCAGCCTGCACCGATACATGCTGCTGCGATCACAGTAAAGCCTTCAAGCTCGAGCAATATCGTCGGATAGAACAAGAGCCTGTGGGCTCGCGAAAAAACACTCTTCGTCTTTTCCCCCGGCTTAAGCATGGAGCCGATACTTTTTCTGTGGACAAGAAGTCTGCCGATTATCTGTTTGAAATACGTTTCGATCTCACATTCGGGAAAGAGAAAAGTCAAAAATGATATGGGGAGCGACACCACAAAATAGCACATTGCCGCTCCGGAGCCCACCGCGACAAATTCAAATATTACCATTTTCAGAGAGAATGCGCCCGAAACAAAAATGTATACGATTTCTGAAGCGATGAAAATGACAGCGCTGACGGAGAGAAACGCCATGTTGAACATGACCATGGCGAAGAGGAAGAAACCGCTCGCGGCGAGAAGGAGACATCCCTGCACTGAATAAAAAAATTCCGTACCGCCGGCCGCGAATCCGATTTTGAAAAGGATCGACATTAAAACAAAAAGAACCAGGTTGAAGCTGCTGCCCATATCCGACAGCGCGGACCGTGAATATAAAGTATGAGCGCCGCTGACAGCGGCTACGGCGGCCGCGAGAAGTCCGGCTGACGGCCCGAATGCCAATGCGCCTATCAGATAAAGACCGATTATGGAAAGAATCCCGAAAACAAGCGATGGGACTACCATCGCCAGGTCTCTTTGCCTGATAAGTTTTGTGCTCAACATTAAAGGATATATATATCCGAATTTGTAAAACGCTACATCGGTTATCTGTGCCGACTCATATTCATCAAAGAGTTCTTCTCGTTTTTTGGCATCAGGATGTATCTTCAACCCGGCGAGAACTGAAAGATTACTCCACACGAAGCGAATCAATATCTTCATGAATATCACTTCGCGGTACAGGCCGGCTTCATCCCAGAGAAACAACCCTTTCCTGCGAATACGAATAAGCCGAAGAGTGATTCCCAAAACGATGATCGGCGCCAGGACCATCAGCGAATTTGATTCGATGTATGTATACAGTGCCCCATCCATGGTAATACCTGTTTATGCTAACTGTTCGAGGGGGTTTTGAAAAGAGGTTCGGAAATAAAGGCTTCTGTGAACGACATGAAATAATGTGCCGAACTGCTCCCGTGTGATTTCGACGGCAAGGCACTTTACTTCACATTCATTATAACAACAAGCCGGGCAATGGAAGAGAGATTTAACCCGCATTGGTGAAATACGCGGGATATTGCATTTATTATTTAGAATTGCATACGTATGAGCCAATTGCAAAATTCAGTTCTACCCCGGATTTCTCACAAAGGAATCCGGAAAACCGTGCCATAGCCGTTGTAAAACGCACATGTTCTGCATAAAATATAAAAAACCCGCTCTTTCGAGCGGGTGGTTGTTTTCATATTGCCTGTGTTTCCGGGAGAAAACTTAATGGACAGCTTCGTCAATATATGCTGAGGCTTTTTTGAGGTCCATATTCTTTGCGCAGGCAATTTCTCCGACGATGAGCGACTTTACGTTTTCGAGCATTTTCTTCTCGCCCATCGAAAGGCCCTTTTTCTGTTCTTTGAGACTCAGATTTCTGAACACTTCAGCGTATTCTTTGATGTCGCCGGTCTTGATCTTGTCGAGGTTGAACTTGTAGCGCCTGTTCCAGTTTGTCGGCATTTGAGATATCGTTTTCACTTTTAATATCTCGATCATTTCTTCGAGTTCATGCGATTTAGTGATTTTGCGGACACCGATCTCTTCCGCCTGTTCTACCGGAACCATCACTGTCATCCTTTTCATGCTCAGGTTGACAATGTAGTACTTCCGGTTCTGACCGAGTACTTCTTCTTCAGTGATGCCTTCAATGACACCAACTCCGTGTAGAGGATGCAAAATCTTGTCGCCGATACGATGCATATACTGCCCCCTAGGTTAAATTTGATTCAGAAGTGTGATTTGTAAATGCCGGGGATACTTTCAACATGCTTAAGATTATAGCAACAGTTGAGTGAATTGTCAATTTATTCCGAAAACAAAATGTTAAAAATCGAATTATGGTATATATTTCGAGAAGCCTGATGAAAAATGTCAGACCTCTCTGTGGATATGGGCATTTTTTGCTGTTCGCGACTGGATGTTGTTGTTGGCATGGATCAGTGAAACGAGTCGAGCCGGGGTGTTCGGTCTGTGCGTACCGGGTCGTGAAAAAGGCCCCCCGGTACGATGTAATGTCACGGAAACGACACATAGTGAAGCGCCTTGCGGCACCTCTCGCGGCGAAGGAGCGCGGCGCAGGTTCTTTCCCTGCATTTTCTTAAGCTATTCAGCCTTGAGCTCGACTTTTTCTTCTTTTTTAATCTTGACTTCCGGCACCGGTTTACTGCTGATGACAACATCTTCGCCGTCCAGACCAACGATTAGCGTTTCACCTTCAGCGAACTTGTTCAGCAGCATTTTTTCAGAGAGCGGGTCTTCGATGTAGCGCTGCACGAGGCGGCGCACCGGGCGGGCTCCGTTTGCGGGGTCGTAGCCCTTCTCGGCTATCATGTCGATCACGTCGTCGCCGACAAGCAGTTTGTAGCCCCTGCTTTCGACACGTTTGGCGAGCATATCGACAAAAAGCAGCACGATGGCCGCAATGTCGGACCTGTCGAGCGCGCGGAAATACAGTGTCTCATCCACACGATTCAGGAACTCGGGGCGGAACGATTTTTTCAGTTCTTTCGATATTTTTTCCTTCATGTTTTCGTATTCGCGCTGGAGGCTCGCCTCGTCTTCCGCCGGTTGCTTATTTGTGCGGAATCCCATGCCGCTGTCGGTAGAAAAGAGTTCCGCGCCGACATTTGTCGTCATGATGACAATCGAGTGTTTGAAGCTGACTTTCCGGCCATGTGAGTCTGTGAGGTTCCCGTCTTCCATGATCTGGAGCAGCAAGTTGAATACTTCGGGGTGTGCTTTTTCGATCTCGTCGAGCAGCACGACGGAATAAGGTTTCCTGCGCACAGCGTCGCTCAGCTGGCCGCCTTCCTCGAAACCGACATAGCCGGGAGGCGCTCCTACAAGCCGCGACACCGCCGCTTTCTCCATATACTCCGACATGTCGATGCGTATGATTGCGCTTTCGTCGCCGAAGAGGAAATCCGCGAGCACTTTTGCAAGTTCTGTTTTTCCGACACCCGTGGGACCTGCGAAGAAGAAACAACCCATGGGCCGTCCGGCATCTTTGAGCCCGACACGAGCGCGGCGTATCGCTTTTGATATTGTGTTCACAGCCATATCCTGGCCGACGATCCGTTTTTTGAGCTTGTCTTCCATCTCCATAAGCTTTGTTGTTTCTTCTTCTTTCATCTTCGAGACCGGTATGGAAGTCCACATATATACAATTTCGGATATTTCATCTTCGGTAATCGTAAGGTGCGCGGAGTCCGAGGACGACTGCCATACCGAGGATTCCTCTTTGAGCTTCTCCTCGAGTTCCCGTTCCCTGTCGCGCATGGAAGCGGCTTTTTCGAACTGCTGCGCCATTACCGCGGCGTTTTTCTCGTTGCGCACTTTGTCGAGTTCTTCTTCCAGTTCCTTCAGGTTCGGCGGAGAGATGCAATGTTTGATCTTCTGGCGTGCGGCCGCCTCGTCCATCAGGTCGATAGCCTTGTCCGGCAGGAACCTGTCCTGTATGTACCTGCTGGCGAGACGTGCCGAAGCGAGAAGTGCCTCGTCGGTAATGGTCACCCTGTGGTGTGCTTCGTAGCGGTCGCGCAGTCCCAGCAGTATCTCGACCGTCTCCTCGATGGTCGGTTCCTTCACAATCACCGGCTGGAAGCGGCGTTCGAGCGCCGCGCTTTTTTCGATGTGTTTTTTGTATTCGTCGTAGGTAGTCGCGCCGATGCACTGGAGTTCGCCGCGTGCCAGTGCGGGTTTCAGGATGTTGGAAGCGTCGATAGCGCCTTCCGCGGCGCCCGCGCCGATAATCGTGTGGAGTTCGTCGATAAAAAGTATTATGTCGCCCTTAGACTGATATATCTCGTTGACAACTCTCTTAAGACGTTCCTCGAATTCGCCCCTGTACTTTGTGCCCGCCACGAGGCTTGCAAGGTCGAGCGAAAGGACGCGCTTTTCGTACAAAATGCTCGGCACTTCCCTGTTGACGATGAGTTGGGAAAGTCCTTCGACAATTGCTGTTTTGCCGACGCCGGGATCGCCTATCAGCACGGGGTTGTTCTTTGTTCGTTTGCTGAGAATCTGCATGACGCGCTCGATCTCGATGTCGCGGCCTACAACAGGGTCGAGCTTGTTGTTGCGGGCGAGATCGGTCAGGTCCCGGCTGAATTCGTCGAGGAACGATGTGCGGGATTTTTTCTTTTTAGCGACAGAAGGCGAGATGGGATCGCCCTCGAGAAGATTTATCACCTGCTGGCGCGCTTTGTCGATGGCGACGGCTTTATCGCGCAGCACGCGCGCGGCGATTCCTTCACCCTCGCGTACCAGCCCCAGCAACAGGTGTTCGGTGCCGATGTGCGCATGGCCCAGTCCGCGCGCTTCCTCGAACGCCAGCTCGAGCACACGCTTCGAACTCGGCGTGAACGCTATGTCTTTTGTTTTGCTCCGGCGCTCCGATACAAAGAGTTCGGTGATGGATTCCGTTACCTCATTTGGGTCCACTCCAAGACCGGCGAGAACTTTCACAGCGAAACTGTCCTTGTCCTGCAACAGCGCATACAGGATATGCTCCGTGTCGACATAACTGTTATTCAGTTCTTCGGCCTTGCCCTGCGCGAGAATAATCACACGCCTGGCATGTTCGGTGAATTTGTCCCACATGTTCTTATTACCTTCCCGTATCGTCTGTAGTCAACCCGCGGATTTCACCAATGCGGGCTGTGATCGGCTTTGCCTGAATAAATTTTACAATTATCCTTTCTAATTATAGGACACTATCCTGTAAATTGCTACAGGATATAAATCACGAATATAAAAATCACCTGTTCGTGAGGGATCCCGGTCCGGTACTTGTAAAACTAAAAGCGCTGCTATACCCTTATGGTTTCCGCTGATTATAATATCCAAACAGAAAATGCCGGAACAGTTTGCGAAAACGGGTTATGAACGAATGCTGGACAGTATAGAGATCAGAAAAAAGAGAACTGAAGACCTGCGTGCAGTTTCGGAGCTTGTGCTGGAGTCGTTTCGCGACAAGTATTCTGCGCTGTGCGGCAACGATGAGACAGCCATGCGGCGTATTATTCAGGAGGAAATGAGCCTGCGGGGCCGGGCAGGCAACTTTTTTGTCGCCTGCACCGGCGGCGAGATCGCCGGAATAGTCGAACTCATCTCGCTGGACACCCCTCTCGTGTCCGACGGCGATATGATCTCGATATATCTATCCGCGCTCGGCCTCGGACGCGGTTTCAGGGCGATGTATCTTCTCTCGCTGCTCGGTCGGCCCATAGCGCCACGGGAGTGCTGCATATCGCACCTCGCGGTCGGCGAAAAGTTCAGGAGACAGGGTGTCGCACGCGCCCTTATCAGGCATGGCAAAACCTTCGCCTCGGAAGCAGGTAAAAAGCAGTTGTCGCTCTGGGTTGCCGCTGGTAATCATGCCGCCCGCAGGCTGTACCACTCCGAGGGTTTCATGGAGCAGAAACGGTTGAAATCGAAACGATCCGAGAAAAACTTCGGCATCCCCGAATGGATAAAACTGAGCCGGGGCGTGTAAGGAGACCGCCGGCGCTTCCGGTTTCCGGTGTTCCCAGGCTGGCCCCTGGGAACGATGGAAAAGTCTTTTCCGAACTCCGAATCATTTCCGGATACCGCGTGTCATTGCTCTACGAAAGTGATAATGATTTCAGTCTTACCTTTATCTTCATCCGATTTCTTTATTGATACGTTGGTGATCTTTGATTTATCGTGTTTCATATATGTGATAACTCCGGTCATTGCTCTCTGGTCCATGATCATGGCATCTTTCATCTTCTTTTTGTAGTAAGCCGAGACTTTATCGACGGAGTCACTCGTGATGAAAACAGCGCCACCGAAGTTGCCGGCTTCTTCGCCCCGGCCTTCGACACTGCCGCCGTCCTTGACTTCAGCGCCGGGATACAGCAAGTCGCCGTATCTCTTTTTGTCGACACCTTTGTTTATCTTTACAGTAGATGTCTTGTTGCCGTCTTTGATAACGACAGTCTGTTTGTTGCCGTCGACTTTGATGTCGACATTCTGTCCGTCGGCCTTATTGTGTATCTCGATCTTCTTGCCGTCTTTGTCTACCGACACATCCGTCTTGCCGCTGCCCGAGCAGCCTGCCAGCGTGATGAAAAACGCTATACCGATAATTCCACACAACAATCTCACTTTTGCCGCCATTTTACCCTCCCGGGAATAAGGAATTTTATATACAATATATCATTGCGGCGCAGTAGTCAAAGGTGTTCCGGATTACTTTCGGAGTGCAGGGATCAAAGATAGACTCTGTGGTAAACCCGGCTCGAAGCAAAACCCACAGATTCTGCGACATATCCATTTTGAAATGTCGACAGGAGGGTAGGGCACACCCTATGTTAAGTCATCTCTTCCTGATTGCATGTCGTTTTGATATAATAATAACTTAATAACTGAACTGTGTGTTCTGTGAATGGTTTGAACATTCAAAATGCACAAGCGGTTTAGTAATAACTTAAACAGCAATGGCAGCATACGTGTTACTGCGAATATGTACATGTGAATGTGACAGTATAAAGAGGTATTGAAAATCAAAGACCCTGATTCAGGAACATTGAAGATAATGCGGGGATACAAAAACCTGTCCGAATTGAGGAACCTGCCTGTTGTGAGCATAAAGGACGGGCGGGAACTCGGCTCGGTGGGCAGTTTCCTCATCGACTATAAGGAAGAACGGCTCGCTGCTTTTGTACTCACCACGAGAAAGGGTGATCGTGGTGTGCGGGTGGTGCCATATACCGCCGTGAGCAGTTTCGGCAGTTTTGCCGTCACCCTTTCCTGTTCGGATGCAATCTCCGACCTGACTTCCGTACCGGAACTTATGTCTCTGTTCGAGCAGGACATTCTCATTCTCGGTTCCGAAGTATATACCGTCGGCGATGATAAACTCCTTGGATTCGTTAAAGATGTTTCAATAAGCGTCGATTCCGGCAGTCTGCAACTTATCAGCATCACAAACGACTCGGGTTTCATGTCGCCCTTCAGGGCCTCGGTCCCCTTCAGCGAAGTCGAACGGGTCGAGCAGAAGCGGGTACTCCTGAAAGCAGGTCTGAAACCCAGCTACCACAGGGATGACCCCACGGGCCGCGCGCTCGGCGGAAAATCGCTGGTGCCTCTTGTTCTTGAAGAGACCGAATGGCGAAAAGCGCTCAGCGAGCGTATGCGCGAAGAACTCGAAAAACTGCGCGTGAACCTCAAAGAACAGCTTGCCATGGATCACAAACAATTCTTTCTCGCGCACGAAAAAGAACAGATGCAGTCTGAACTTTCAGGACTTCTTCGCGATGAAATAAAGCACTATCACGAAAACAATCTCCAGGAAACGCTCGATTCTTTCAGAAAAGTTTTTTTCGATACCACGCATGATTTTGTCTCCGCCGACGATTTGAAATCAACGTGTGACGCCTTAAGAAATGATATAGAATCGCTCCGCGGCAGTCTCAGGTCGGAATTGCACGCTGTCGTCGATCGCATAAGACTGGACACGGCAAAAGAAAAAATCGAACCTGTCGACAAAAAGAAACTCGATGAGGCGCTTGCACACATCGAGAAAAAAATGGCGACCGGCATCGAGCGAAGATTGAGCAGAATGAACGATACGGTCTCTTTTGTCCGAACGGAAATTGAGGACAAACTCGAAACCCGCATTATGACCATCGAGGCTTCGATAAAGGATGCCGAGAGAAAACTCCAGCGAGCTGTGCAGGAGGCGGGAAAAAGAATCCCCGCGCCGCCGCCTGATAGTACGGCGCTTGCGCTTCCGGCGGTACCCGCGGAAGACATAAATGTATTGAAAGATTCCATCGCTGCCCTTTTCAAAACGACAGGGGCGCTAAAGGAACGCCTGAAAGAAATCGTAAAACCGTCCGAACTCGAAGAAACAAGAAAAAAAGTCATCAGCGAATCCTTGAAACTCGCCGATGACCTCCGCAGGGAAACCGCCGCCGAATTACTTACTATACTCGGCGACGTACAAAAAAAAGCGGAAGACATCGGTCTGCATCTCGAATCCCGTGTCACTGAAATCGAAAAAGAAGTAAACGATGCCTCGAAAAAACTGCGTAAACGTACCGCGCAGGTTGAAGAACGTATCGACCGGGTGCTCATACCGGAGCATCATGAACTTGTAGCAAGAATAAACGAGATAAAGGAAACACTCGACAAATCTTTTAACGAGTTGGAGAAAAAAGGAGCACGTATTGAAGAACGCGTCGAACAGATGTTCGAGCCGGAACAACTGATAGAAACACGCCGGGAAGCAGTCCGGGAAGCGGTCCGGGAAGCCGAGCGGATGACAGGTGAACTCAAGGCGGAAATACTCTAAAATGTAGACTTGCTAAAACAGGACATAGCGACGGTTAATCTCTCTGCACTGGAACTGCTTGAAAAAAAATTATCCGATATTCCTTCCGGCGACGACGTGAAGAACTTAATCGATAGCAGAATCGAAAGTCTTACATTTAAAGATGAAATAGACGTCTTTATGAATGCGGTCGATTCGAAAATAAACGAACTGAATAACTCGAAATCGGATACGAGCGAACTCGAAACACTGCAGGAAGTATTATTCGAGGAAATAGACAGAAAAATCGGAGAGTCTTCTTCTGCGGCAAACAGACAAATTGACGACATAAAAAATGACAACATTGCGCTTGCTGAGAAAATTGAAAAACTCAGGGATGCCGCATCAGACGAGATCAGCAACATCGAGAAGGCGCTGAATGAAGATACAGATGTGAGAATCAGTGCGATTGCGGACAGGATCGAGACATTCGAAAAGAGAACCGCAGAAACGCTCGATTCGCTTGCCGCCGATTTGCGCAGAGAATTTCACGACGACATCATGCGGGAGAATGAACTTGTCGAGAAAAACCGTGCCGTAACGGAAAAAATATTGTCCGAGTTGCCGGCTCAGAAGGAGGCGTTCGAAGCCGGAAAAGCCGATATCGAGGCGGTCGTCGAGAACCTGACAGCAAAAGTCGAGTCCCTTGGAAATGATTACGCGGATGAAATAGCATTGCTGAAGAAAAGCTTCGAAGGGATAGATGATGAGTATTTACAGTCGCTTATAAGTAAAACAACCGACACGCTGAAACAGGAAACCGAGCAGAAACTGAAACAACAGTTTGCGCAACTGGAGGAAAAAAAATCTGAAATTGATGAAGCACTGGAGAATGTCCGGTGCGGCATGGATGAACAAAGAACTAAAACGGAAGAGACATTATCGGCACTTAAAGAATCCATAAATAATATTAATGTCGAATCCATAAAGTCGGAATTGAACGGAGCGGTTCTGGAACTTGACGAACGGCTGACGGCACTTTTTCTTGAAGGTTATGAAGACGTCCGGAGCCAGGTCGAAACATTGCCGGAGTTTATAGACAAAAAACTCGATCAGGCACTTAACGACAGGGTTACTTACGATGAGTTCAAAGAATTGCGCTCTCATTTCGGAGTGTTGAAAAACGAGATTGCCGATCTGGCAGAGAGTGTGCCGCGTGCTGAAGAATTACAGAGCCTTCGCGAACTGATTTCCCGAAAGGAACGGGAACTCTACGAGGACATAAAATCGGAAGTCGAAGAAAAAATCGACGGCGCTATGAGCAGCGTAAGAGAAGAGTTGACGGAATTCAACACAAGTTTCGAAAAACTTGCTGCTGATCTTTCTGAAGATATTGAAAGAAAGATGGAAGATACAGTCACAAACCCGGCTCTGCGGGAAGCGCTTGCCGCTTTTAAAACAGGGAGCGAAATAGATGAGATCATTTCCGCTCTGAATAAAAGAGTAGATGCCTCAAATGCTGAGTTCAAAGAGCTTTCGCGCAAAGTATTCGAGGAAATCGAAAACAAAGCAACTGATTTCTTTTCAGCCGGCGACTTCGAGGAAGTGAAAAATGACTTTAGAAATGAAATAGATACCCTCTTTGCGGATTACAGAAAATCTATCGACGGGCTTAGCGATTCTTATGACTCGCGACTTGTCGACCTCGAATCAAGGCTGAAATTCGCAATGCGGAATTCGGCGGATACGCTGGGGCAGTCCCTGCGAGGAGAAATCAACACTATTGGCGAACGTGGAAACGAACTGGCAGGAAGACTCGAAGAAATGGTGTCCGGCAATAATGAAAGAAATGAGGCGGAAATTGCCGCACTGCGGGCCGAACTCGAAGAAAAGTTATCTTCTATACTGAACAACAGTGAACTTGAACAAAGGCTTTCGGGCTTTGATGAAAATATTCGACGGATTTCCGATAATTTGAAGAGTATTCCCGATGCGGAAGAACTCTTGAAGGTTAAAGAGCAGGCACTTCAGGATATTTCTTCACAGGCAGAGGATATTAAAGAAGAAATTCAGAAGCGATTGCCGGCGTTCGAAGAAAAGATGAAACTGGAGTTTGAACAACAGAAAAATAATATTGATAAAGCAGCAAGAGAAACAATTGACGAATTGAAAGAAAATGTTAATGAAGTGGACGACCGGCTTTCAGCTCTGTTCCATGAGGGGTACGAAGATTTCCGGAGAACTGCCGACGAAATGTCTGTCGAAAGCATAGGGGCGATACGGAAGAGATTATCAGATATTGAATCTGCCGCCGAAAGGTTCGTATCGGCCGAAAGATTTGAATTTGCGATTCGCGAATTAACGGTGAAGGCGGACTTCGAAGAAGCCCTCGAAGAACAATCCGCAAGGTTGAAAAAGTATTGCAGAGAGAGAATAGATGAGTCTGCGGATCGTGGCCGGATAGATGAACTGCTCGAATCACTGAGAGAAGAACAGGAAAAAAGGCTTTCGGAATATGAGGAGAAGGAAGGCCGAAAGATAGCCGAAATCGAGGACAGGCTTGACGCCGGGCTGTCTATGGTGCCTGACATCGAAGCGTTGCAGGCGAGAATCGAAAAAACAGCGGCCCCGGATGATCTCGAAAGCCTCCGGAAAGAAATAATGGAAAGCCTCCTGTCACGTCTCGGCGACGTACATGAGAGAGCATTGGCGGAAATTGATGCTTTGAAGCAGGAGCTTCGAAAGTCGCATGAGGAATCGCTCTCGCAGAAGGAATCACTCGCCGCTGGCTTCGAACAGCGAGTGAAAGAGTTGCAGAACCGTTTTGAAAACCTCCCGATACAGGATGAGTTCAAGAATCTGCGAGCCGAATTCGAGTCCATGCTGAATGAAAAAATCGTCTCGACGGAAACGGCCCTGATGTCGAGATTCGATAATAAGGAACAAAGCGCGGAGTTGAAAGCTATTGATGAAAAAATACGGAATGCTGAAAACACATTTGAAAAGGATAACGAGAAACTGGCTGATTCAATAGCGGAATTAGGAAAGGAAATAGATTCGAAAATTGCTGAATTGTCCAGTGTTGTTGAGGCGGAGCTTGAGGCGAAACTATCGACGCTTCCGTTGATTGACCGCGATACGTTCAACTCCGGACTTGCGGAAATAAAACAGCAGGTCGAATCCCGGCTTGAACTGCTTGAGAAGTCAAGTGTCGATAAAACCGAAATTCCAGATAGCGAAAAGATGAAATCGGAAATACTCGAATCTGTTGAAAATCATGTCGAAGAAATGCTGGAGAAAGCAACGGCTGAAAAACCACAGACTCGGGGGATAGACGAAAGCAAGGTCGTGGAACTCGTCAAAAAGGCAACAGAAGAAATGCGGGACGATATGCTTGAGGACCTGATCGAACTGATACCGGGCGACGAGGAACAAACGAACAGGAAACAGTTTGACGATTTCAGAGATACGATTACCGAAAGTATAGTCGCGCAGTTGCGGGGCATCGGAGTTGTCAGGCTGCTGATGGACCCGAAAATTCTCGCACGCACTGCGGAAGGACTGCCCGAATCTGCTAATGAAGAACAGATTGCAAGATTCGTAGGTAAAGAACTCGAGAAGAAGATAATAGGAAAAAAATGTGCAGGAGACATAGTAACAGACGATGGAGTATGCGTCGTTAAAAAAGGTGAAATAGTAGACGCGGGCACAATAAAACACGCGAGGGACAACGGAAAATTCATCGAGTTGACACTGAATGTTGTTCCGAATGATCAGGCCGGTCATGCAGATTCATGAAAAGAAAACATATTGCAAAAAATGGTATGATATAATATCGTAGTTATACAATACAAAACATAATGAACGAGGAAAATGATATGGGCGCACCCCCTGAAAATCAGCCGCCGTCCCAACCGGCCGACAACAATGTTCAGCCGCCGCCTTTGCCCGGTGCTTCAGGCGGAAAGTTGTCTATCCCCGGTAAGAACACGAAGAAAAAAACTAAACTGCGAAAACCCGCCCCGGCAGGTGGTGGCGATGCTTCGGGCGGAAAGAATAAAACAGTCCTTATTGCCGTGCTCGTCGTTGTAGTGCTGGCTGTCGCCGGCACACTCGCTTTCAATGCGTTTTACCCCTCATCCACGACACGCGGCGCTGTAAAGAAGGGCGGTCCGGTTTTGCAGGGACCGGCAGCGCGTAAAGCGGCAAGCGGTAGGAATAATGCTGCAAAACAAAACGTAACGGCCAATGCCACTAAGGCAAAAGGCCGTCCGGTCGGCGCCATAAAAAACACGGGTAGAACAGGGCAGCCCGTGTCCGCGCAACAGGCAAAAAACGCCGCTGCACAATCCGGTAAGAAAGACGCCGCTACGCTGACACAGAAAAAGCAGGCACAAGCAGCGAAGAAAGCCACTGCTCCGAAAGTCGCCGCTAGACCGGCGGCCACTAAACCGGCGGCGTCGAAAACTTCAATTAAGGCTGCACCGAAACCGGCACGGAA
The DNA here is from genome assembly GCA_024278215.1 of bacterium. Taxonomy (GTDB): domain Bacteria; phylum UBP15; class UBA6099; order UBA6099; family JAJRTR01; genus JAJRTR01. Next base: position 23,510 of record JAJRTR010000138.1, on the reverse strand, counting down.
ACATATACAGAAAAAGCAGGCTTCTGCTGTAAAGCAATTTGATAATACGGGCAATACTGCGAATCAGGAGAAAGCATCGGGCGGGATCACCGACCAGCACCGGAAAATCACAATCACTAAAAAAGGAAATCATAAATCACATTCTTTATACGAATACAAGAGCCTTCCGCAGAGCAACTCGCTTATAGATGTTTCCGACATAACCGCGAAAAAGTATAATGCCTCAGATGTACTGTTCGACTGGCCCGGCGGGAAATCGGCTGGTGTCAGCAAGTCCCTGCTCGACGATACTCCTGAAATGGAAAAAAGCAAAAGAAGTATGGCGGAAGAAGAATTCAATCTTTCCAAGAGGTTCTATATGGTGCTCGTGAAAGAGTCGAAGACAGTGGAACCGCTCCGGAAGCTTGCCGGGAAGCTCAAAGTGATGACACTCTCTCCCGAGATCAAAAAGACAGTGAGCCACGGACAGTCGATATACTGGCTGACTGTGGGCCATTACACAAACAAAAACACCGCGGCAAACAAGGCGCGTGAAATTACAAGTATGGGCTACAAAACGACAATAGTTTCCGAGGTGATTCATTACTAGGGGGTCGTGTCAACAAAGAAAAGATGAAAGAGCCAATTGCAAAATTATGTTTGTAGCGAGGACGATTTTATGCCGACAACGCAGCTATGGACAATTGCAGCCGACCGCCGCAGAATCAGAATTTTGCAACTGGCTCATAACTGTACGTTCCACAGAATTTTTCTCTGAAACTTTTACGGTGAGATCCGGAGCTTTCAGAATCAGCGTGTACGAAGCAGGAGCTTCGTAATGATGATGAAAAAAGTAAAACAATTATGAAAATAAAACATGCAACGGGGTCCGGACTATGAAAACAGCAGCGGCAGTAGTAGCGGTAGTAGCATTATTCAGCCTCTTCGGCAAGAAACATAAAAATCGAGTTCCCCCGCCTCCTATACCCGCGCCGATTGTCAGCCCGGACATCAGAACCGGGTATCCATACGGCTATGCCTGCCAGAGCCCGGAAAGTGTTGTCGTGGACGAAACCGTAAAATCGAAAATCATACGTTTCGGCAAACAGTTGTACAGGAAGCCCATCGTTACCGAGCAGGTGCTTAGCGATGTGGCTTATTACATAGTTGTTTATGCACAGGCCAATTGCATCCAGCCCGAACTTGCCGCCGCGCTTATCGCGCGCGAATCAGGCTACAACCCTCGTGCCGTATCACGCACCGGCGCAAAAGGACTGGGCCAGCTCATCGACTCGACAGCCCGCGAAATGGGCGTCTCCGATCCTTTCGACATCCAGCAAAATCTACGTGGTTCCATAGGATACTTTAAAAGAATGCTCGACAAATGGTCCGGCTACTCAGACCAGACGGACAGGGCGATAGCCTCCTATCTCCAGGGGCCCGGTACTGTCAAGCGCGTCGGCGGAGTCCCCAGTTCGGCACGCCGCTACATCAACGACATCTACAGTTACAGAGATAAGATTTCCTCCATGTGAATTCGGCTCGCAAATAATTTCCTGATTACCACTCGACCAATGCCGCCGCATACGCGAGACCGGCCCCATAAGACACGAGAACTATCCTGCTGTTATCTTGAACTATATTTTTCTTTTTCGCATCATCGAGCGCAATGGGCACAGACGCAGACGCAGTGTTCCCGACTTCACTTAAATTCATGTGAAACATTTCCAGCGGCACATCGAGAATCTTTGCCGCTTCCCGTATTATTGCAATGTTCGACTGGTGTGGAACGATCATGGATAATGCGGAAGTCTCGACCCCCGCGCCCGCTGTTACTTCGCGGACACAATCAGCGATTATCTTCATAGCGAACCTGAAAACCGCGCCGCCTTCCATGTATACAGTATTCTCTCCGTCCTTCAGCATATTCCCGGACGCAGGTCTGCGCGACCCGCCGCCGGGCAGCTTAAGGACCTCAGCGCCTGAACCGTCCGCTCCAAGATGAAACCCGGCAAGCCGCCGGCGGCCGCTCGACGATACTATACATGCGCCCGCGCCGTCGCCGAACAGAATACTTGTTCGGTAGTCGTTCCAGTCGATCATCCGCGACATAGTTTCAGCCGCCGCCACAAGTATATTGCCGCACGTGCCGCGGGCCGTGAACGATTCGGCCACTGCAAGCCCGTAAATGAAGCCGGAACATGCGTTGTTGACATCGAAAGCCGGGCATTTCGCGCCGAGTTTGCTCTGGACAAGACATGCGGTAGACGGAAAAAACATATCGCCCATTGACGATGAAACGATGATCATATCAAGATCATCAGGAGTAAGACCGGCATCCTCGATCGCGGCGCGTCCCGCTGCGGCGGCCATGTCGGATACACACTCGCCCTCGTCGGCGATGTGCCTTCTTTTTACACCTGTCTTCTTTTCGATCCAGCCCGTTTCGAGTCCCAGCCTGTTTTCCAGCTCAGTGTTTCCGAGAATACGTTTCGGCAAATATGATCCCACACCTGATATATAAGCATCTCTTATATTGTCCATAGTTTCTCCACAGTACAGTTCGTTTCACGCTTCATTATAGCACGAATAAAACCGGAATACTCCGACCGTTTTTGCATCCGACATTTCGAGATGTTTCTTCTCCGGATGTACTATGATAGAATCTAATATACTTATGAAATCATCACTCGATAAGAAAAAGTTACTGGATGAACTGCTTGTGCAGGTGCTTGGAACGGAGCACGAAGCATACCTGCGCGAGATGAAGAACAGATATGTTTTTCTGCTCGAGAAAATTGCAGACTGCGTCCCCGATGGAGGCAGGATACTTGATGCCGGCGCCTCGCCGGGCCTGTTCACTGAACTTATGCGGCGTTGTGGCTGCGAAGCTGTCGGGGTCGATCTTTATCCTGACATGCGTTTTCCCGTAGCAACGGGTGCTGAAGACACAAACCTGTTTTCTGACATGAGAATACCTGTTGTGAAGTCGGACATTGTCAACGAGCCGTTGCCGTTCAGCGACAATAGTTTCGATGCGGTTATGATGAATGAAACAATCGAGCATCTGCTGGGTTCTCCACTGCCGTGCCTTAAGGAGATCAGGAGAGTACTGAAACCGACAGGCTTGATATTTCTAACCACGCCTAATGTAGCATCACTGTCAAACCGGATACGTTTCATGTCGGGCCGCAACATCTATACACCTGTCGAAGTGCTTGTTAATGTCGCGCCGTATAAATGCCACAACAGGGAATACACGATGTCCGACATGGAGCAGCTTGCAGGAATGGCCGGATTAGACGTTGTTGAAAAAGGGTTTTATAATTTCGCCGGCGAGAACCGGGGCACCGCCGGAAATCTCATGAGGCGTTTATATTATGCGGTGACAGCGCTGATGCCTTCGTTCAGATCGAACCTTTTCATTGCGGCGCGGCCCGGAAAAGGCTGACGATCACATCCGAAAAACATCAGGCCCTTATTTCGCCGTATGCGACAGGATGTTGTCGAAAAAACCTTACGGCGAAAGCAGGCGCTTCCGGTTTCCGGCAGCCGGCTCTATGGTACTGAATAGCCGGTGAGTTCCGTGTATCCATTTCCGGAGACGGGCCGGCCATCCATTTCACCTTCGACAGTGCATGAGCCTTCCCATATAGATTTGAATGGGCCGTAAGTGTGCATCTCCTGCGCGTTCATGTCGGGGATCACGGTGAATACGGCTTTTAATGAAGGCAATGCGACTCTCCATCCTACAGGGTAAGTTACCCCGGTTTCCGGGCTTGTCCAACGGTCAAGTGTTTCTATCGTCAGGTCATGCACAACGGAGGTCCGGCCATCATCGTACTGAATAGTTCCCAGCCGGTTGAACCGCCTGCCGTTCGCCGTCAGGTCGCGTATCGCCGACAGGTTCAAGTCTGTGCCGTTGTCGAGTTGGAGACAGAACCAGTCCCAACCCACAGGTTTTTCGGGGCCGCCCATCGAGCCGAACTGGTGATCGTACCACATAGTGCCCTTCACTGTGTGTTCCGTGCCGCCGACAGTGATTTTACCGCTGGTTGCGAGCCGCGTGATCGAGTAGTAGTACATATCCTCGCCCGCGGCCATGCCGACGTTGCCGTCGCCGCCCACATACATCGGGTTTCGTGTCGGCACCATTTTCAGTTCGACCGTGAAACCGTCGCCCACGAGTTTTGTGCGATACTCCCACGTTTTCGTGTCGGCAGATGATTCTTTAGTTTTCCTGAAATAATTATCGCCATATTTTATCGCGAGGACGTCTTTCTTCACCCTGGGTTTTTCTTTCATGATCCTGTGATATTTTTTGATCTCGTCGATGTCCGCGAGTGATGGGTCGACAACATCTTTTATAGCCGCGGGCGGGTTCTGGACTACCATCTTCATCATGTCGATCATCCCGCGCTGTATAAGAGATTCGCTGTGGAAGGTTTTCGAGTCCTTTTCGGTAAGCGCATATATCACGAAATGCGTGGCGGGAAGGTTCCCCATGCGGGCGATGAAAAAACTTGCCATCACGCCGTATCCGTGACCGTCTTCATCTTCGAGGTGGCCGCTGTAATACCACCACTCCGCCTGTTGCCCCGCGTGAGGCAGTTCGTCGACCGGCAGGCTCACCTGCGGCGTGTAGCTGTCGGCTTCCGCATGTGCCGGCAATTGCATAAGCGATAGCGGCAATAATATAGATGTCAAAACGACGAGAATAATATTTCCTGTTTTCATACTGCCTCCATTCTGTCACTGAGTATCTTCAGACCCCTGTTTCGCTGAAAACTTTAACCCGGATTTCTCACAAAGAAATCCGAAAAATCGGGATAACGCCTATTCTACGTCCGTTGCGGTGTTCCGGGGATGCACTGGGAACGAGGTAAACGCCCAACTCCGGACGGCGCGTCATCACTCTGTGCCGATACGTATTCTGTCCACGAGCTCTTCGAGTTCCCGGGACAGGCGTGTGAGGTTTTCAACGGCATCCGAGGTTTTCGATGCAAGCGCGGCGGACTCCTCGGAGATGACGCGCATTTCCTTCATCGAGCTGCGTATCTGATTCGTTTCGCCGCGCCGTTTGTTGATAGAGTCCGCGGTTTCGCGAACGAGATTTGTGACATTATCGATAGAGCCGACGATGTCGTCGAGGGCCTTACCGGCGCGGTCTGCAAGCTCGATGCCTTCTGCGGCGCGTTCGCGGCCGCGGGCCGTGTTGATCGTCGCTTTCTTCACCCTCTCCTGGATGCGGCGAACGATGAGGGTGATTTCGCGTGTCGACTCGACGCTTTTATGAGCGAGCGAGCTGATTTCCTGGGCGACCACAGAGAATCCGCGTCCATATTCGCCGGCGCGCGCGGCTTCGATGGCGGCGTTGAGCGCGAGCAGATTTGTCTGGTCCGAGATTTCGTCGATGACTTTCACGATACCGTCGATCTCCTCGGCGCTGCTTTCGAGGTCTCCCATGACGATTTCGATGTCGGACATCGCGGCACCGACCTGGTTGATGCCGCCGACGGTGGTCTTTATTGTTTTGCCGCCCTCCACAACGCCTTCGTTGGACTCGAGCGACAGGCGCAGAACATCTTCGGAGTGCTGCGTGACCATCTCCATCGAGTCCGCCATCGAGCCGACAAATGCAGAGGTTTCTTCAATGGAAAGCATTTGCTTTTCAGCGCCTTCTTGGAGTTGGAAAGTTATTTCCCTGATCTCATGGCTTGTGCTCTCGACAGCATCCGCGCTCTCGCGGACTTTCGCGACAATATCCCTGAGGCCCTGGAACATAAGGTTGATGTTTTTCTTCAGGCCGGTGATAAGTTCGTTGTCGTTGTCTATATGAAGCCTGACGGTGATGTCGCCCTCGGCCGCACGCGCTACGATTCCCTGTATGTCGCGTATCTGGGCCTCGAGTTTTTCCTTCTGCCGACGGTCCTGTGCTTTCAGCGATTCTATCTGCTCGATCTTTACCCTGAGATCGGCCGTCATCCGGTTGAGCGCCATGCCGAGCCGCCCGATCTCGTCGTCGCGCCCGCCTTTGAATTCCCGGCTGAAGTCGCCGCGTGCAGCGCACTCGATTACATCGAGCAACCGGGATACCTGGACCTCCATATACTCGCGCCGCGAATTATTGTCTTCGATCATGTCGCGCAATTCTGAAATCATCGTTGTCAGCGCCATGCCGAGCCGGCCTATTTCATCTGTGTCCGAACCTTCATATCTCAAAGAGAAATCACCGCAAGCGGCGGCATTGATAATAACAAGCAGTTCGCTGATTTTGTGCTCGAGATATTCACGCTGCGAATGGTCGCGGTCTATCATCGTCTGCAAGTCTTCAACCATACTGTTGAGAGCTTTCGCGATCTGGTCGAAAGCGTCGTCGCCCTTGACTTCCATTCTTACTTCGAGATCGCCGCCGGAAGCGGCTTCAATGAATTGCAGGAGTTCGTCGACACGGCCCACGAGATAATCGCGCCGGCGCTTGTCCTTATCGACCATCTCGCGAAGGTTCGACACCATCGTGTTGAAAGACCCTGTCAGGTTGCCGATCTCATCCTGCGTAGTAATCTCCAGAGGCGATACATCCAGATCACCGTGTGCCACTTTCGCCGCCTGCTTCTCGATCCTTTCGATAGGCTGCGTGAGCTCGACAGCGAATTTCCTCGCCTTCTTCCAGAGTATCAGGAATATGATCCCGATTGCGCCGAAACACAGGACGATAACGATAAGAAGCGTCCTTCGCAATTCCGTGTTGTCTTTTACAAGGTAGAGCCCCGTCCTGCTGTTTGCATCATTCTGTATTTCAAGAAATGAAACATCGTAACTCTTTCCATCGAGCGACAGTTTTCTGGTGGACGGGTTGAGCTTTTCGAGCCGCACCGTAGATTTCTTGAAATCCCTGAACTTGTTCTCATCCATAGAAGAGGCGACGATTTCACCGTCGTGGGTGAGAAATACTTCTGTGCCCACAAGTGAGGAAAGCCTGCGCGCGAACGCATCGTTGATGAAGTATCCGACAGAAACCGCCCCGGAAACAGTGCGGCCCATCATCACCGGACTCGAATATATCAGTGCCAGGTTGTTTTCCACCTTTGTGATGCCGTCGAATCGCTTGCCGGCAAGTGTCGTCTTCAGCCATTCGCTTGAAGACATGTCCTGTCCGTAGCTGTTGTAGTCATGCCCTTTGCCGACGACGGTTCCATAGCGGTCGTAGACAGTAAGGATGTCGACATCGATATTCTCCATGTACGGATCGAGCGCGCGCATGACGATCCGCCGCCTGTCCTTGTCCACACCCTGCTGCACTTCCTTGTTTTCCGCCACAAGCGCCGCATATGACCCGGCCCTGACACGCATGTCACGGTATATCGCCCTGACAACTTCCGTACGGCGCCTGTTCGATTCCCTGATCGTCCGGATATTCATCCACTGGTATATCCCCAGCACGACGATCATCAGGCAGAGAAACACAACAGGTGATATTATGGAACTGAAGAAAACTTTATCTCGAAGCTTCATTAGCAGACCCCTCGGCTTTTACCGGCCGCCGTCAGGAAGCCGGTTGTGCGGTGAAGAAAAACGTGCGCAGGAACAATGAAAAAAAACGAACGATACGGATGTGCCCGGTTTGCGTTTTTGGGTTTTTCTGCGCCGATTTTCAGAATCGGCGCAAATAAATGTAACCCCGTACGCAGCGCGCTCAGCCTATAGTGTTCCCGCCGGAAACGGTGGAAACGCATAGATATAAAACCATGTTGTGCCATACACAAAACCCTTTCCTCTGCGCATGACGTTACAGGGTTTTCGTGATTCCAAACTCCGAGTAGAACGAGTCGGTATGAAAAACAGAACTACTTTTTTCCGTCATCTTTGCGAATGATTGTAACTTTCTTGATTGTTACGGGTTCGAGCGGTTTGTCGCGCCGGTCACGCTTGACATCGCCGATAGCCTTCACAACATCCTGTCCTTCGACAACCTGCCCGAAGATCGTATATCCCATATTGAGGTGAGGCGTGGGGGCGAGAGTGATAAAGAACTGGCTGCCGTTTGTGTCCGGCCCCCTGTTGGCATAGGCAAGCCTGCCTGGGCGGTCGAACGTCAGGTCTTTATGCACTTCGTTGTCGAAGATGTAGCCGGGACCGCCCGTGCCGTCGCCTTTGATGTCTCCGCCCTGTATCATGAAACCGGGGATGACACGATGGAAAGTGAGACCGTCGTAAAAACGGCTTTTTGTCATCTTGCCGGTTTTCGGGTCCTTGTATTCCTTTGTGCCCTCAGCGAGTCCCACGAAATTCGCCACGCCTTCGGGCGCCTTGTCCGGGAAAAGTTCGCAAGTAATTTTTCCTTTGGATGTGTCGATTACAGCAAGCATCTTTCCGCCGACATCCTTTGCCGCCTCACTTTTCTCTGCTTCACTCATTGTTTTTGCTTTTTCTCCTTTGTCCTGATCCGCCGCTGTGTTCGAGCACCCGATACCGGAAATCGCAAAAACACATACCAGCGCTACAACAACCAGATTCCTGTGCAGTTTCATTCGTTTTCCCTCCGATCAAAATTCTTTAAGCTCCTATTATAGTTGTTATAGATGAAAAATTCGATCAAAAAACAGTTTTTATCATGGGCGATATTCCGAACAGATGAATTCGGCAGACAAACCGGCTGCAGAACGAAAACGCCGGATTCCTGATCTCAGCCCGGAATGATGAGCATAAGCGAAATGGCCTGGCAGAACCGATTGCCTCATTGTGGAAAAATAATTAAAAAGCTATTGATACTATTATGACGAAGGGATCCGGAGGTATTTAGAAGTCACAAATCTTTGTCCAGCATATTTCAACAATACGGATTATAACTGCTGTCCCGAGTTTGACAAAGAGAAAAATCGAATGTCGGCCAGCCTGATTCTCTTGACAATAAGCAGGGTAAGATTTTTCGTATTTTGTTGAAAAAAAGAGAAAAAACAATTATATTTACTGGAGAATAATCACTACTATTATATTAAATACAAAGTTAAGGTCAGGCTCCCGAAGTTAAAAGCCGGGGTTAATGAGTGAACCGGGAAGAAGTTGGACGATCCTTTTTGATATGAGTTTGTTGATAGTCGGCACCGTAGCATTCGACACAGTAGAAACGCCGTGGGGAAAAGCCGAGCGTGTGCTTGGCGGTTCCGGTACCTATGCAGGTTTTGCGGCGAGTTTTTTCAGTACGCCGCGGCTGGTGGGGGTAGTCGGCGAGGATTTTCCCGCACAGTATCTCGATCTGCTCGTCGGGCGTGGTGTCGACATAGAAGGCGTGCAGCGAGTTTCCGGCAAATCATTTTTCTGGGCCGGGAGATACGAAGAAGATATAAATATAAGGACGACACTGGCCACCGAACTGAATGTGCTGGAAACATTCGAGCCCGTCCTGCCTGAAAGCTACAGGGACTCGCGTTTTGTATTCCTTGCGAATATTGATCCCGAACTCCAGTTGTCTGTTCTGGACCAGTGCGATGATGTGGAGTTTTCAATAATCGACACGATGAATTTCTGGATAGATGGAAATCGCGCCGCGCTGGACAGAGTGCTGGAGCGAGTCGACGCGGTTCTGCTCAACGACGAGGAAGCGCGAATGTTGTGCGGCACTCCCAACTTGCTGAAAGCCGCGCGCATGGTTCTCGAGGGAAATCCGAAGCTGGTTCTGATAAAAAAAGGCGAACACGGTGTGATGATGGTCACAGAGGAGTCGGTCTTCATGTTCCCGGGCTATCCGCTGGAGCATGTATGCGACCCGACGGGTGCGGGCGACTCATTCGCAGGTGGTTTTATCGGCTATCTGGCGAAAACGGGCCGCACCGACGACGAAACTCTGCGACAGGCTGTTGTGGCAGGGACGACGACAGCTTCATATTGTTGCGAGGACTTCAGTGTCGATCGCTACGGCAAGCTGACACTCGATGAACTCGCGAACAGGGCCGGCGAATTCGTAGCGCTTACCAGTTTTAAAAAGCTTGAATTATAAATGAGAAACAATCATGACCGGCGGGAATCGGAGAGTTGCAGGCGGTCTCTCTGAAAACAAACTACTGTCGTGTGTCAACAAAGAAAAGACATAAGAAAGGTCAGTGTAAAAACGATAAATTGCAGGTTGGGGTCACCGCAGCCCTCCTCAACTTGCGCCTGTAAAAACCGTTTTTGCGAGGAATATGCTCAGGCGCGGGACGGTGACCGCGCCCTTGTCTACACGCATATTGCGCATTTACAGATGTGACGCGCTTCTACCCCGGACTGAAGTCATCCGGGGGAGTTTTTGCGGTTAAGATGAAATACTGCTTATTTAATAATAATCGACTTGAATCTGGAGTGCGACAATGTATTGTCGTTTTCGCGGTCGGGAGTTAATTCCCGGTGGAAAGGTAAGGCGGTGAAAGTGTAAATTCCAGTCATGACCCCGAAATTTACACATAAATATCGAAAAAGCACGAGTTCGGGAATATTATAAAAGCACAAGAAAATAACACATATAGAAATGGGCGCGTCGGACGAAATCGACAAGCCCGAAAAGAAAACACATGGGTTCCTGAGCAGCAGGAACATAACAGTCTGAATCCGGCGCGAAAGAGCAAAAGCGGGCCGAAGTATAGACGGCGGCTCACGTGCATGGGTCAAGTGTTTATCCTGACTCCCCGGATGTGCAGCAGTCACAAACCGGGTCGAGTGTCTGGCGGTGGATATTCTTGGAAATCAGAGATTATATAACAATAATCTGGAAGCGGAAATTTGTCATTCTGCTCTGTGTTCTGATAGCAGCAGTGGCCAGTGCAGTGATAAATTTCATCATTTTAAAGCCGGTTTACTCGGCCAGGGCACGTATTCTTGTCGAACAACCGTCCACTGTGATTATGCTGACCGAGGGAGCCCGGCGCTCATCCACTCCGCTGGGAGTTGAAACCCAGCGCCGGCTGCTCAAGAGCATCCCGGTCGCAGAGAGAGCGGCGATAAAACTCGGTCGCAAAGAACCTGAGAAAGCGGGTGTGAAACTGCTCGATCAGATTATCGCAAGAAGCGATGAAGACACAGGTATCATCGAAGTCATAATGCAGGGTTCCAACAACCGGGAATGCGCGGATGTCGCCAATAAGTATGCGGAAGCTTTCGAAGAGATCAGCCGCGAGTTGATGGAGAAATCCGCGGAAGACACGCTGCAATACATCAAAGAACAGATGGACAACGCCGAGAGGGTACTCTCTTCAAAGGAAAAGGCCATCTTCGAATTCAACACACAGCACGGCATTGTGTTGCTCGACCAGGAAGTTATCAGCAGGAATGATCGAATCTCATCGCTCGAACTCGAAAAAATGCAGCTGGGCATTGACCTGAAACAGCTTGAAATCAAGCTCGACAACCTCCAGAACACATTCCGGGACCAGACCATCAAACTTGCGCAAGACCCCCAGCTTCTCAACAGAAACACTCACAATAAAGTTGAATACATGGAGACCAGCATCATCGACCTCGAGGTGAAACGCGCTTCACTGATGGAAAAATATAAGGCCAGACATCCACTGGTCAGACAGATCGACCAGCAACTCAAGGAACTGCGAAAACAAAGCGAGCAGGAAATCAGCGATGTGATAAATAACAAACTTGTCAACCAGGACGGATATCTCAAGGAACGCGATACCATTGTCGAGATGAATGTCCAGATCGTCCTCGACAAATCAAAAATAACCCAGTTGGCGAATATCATTGACAGGCTTAAGCAGGAACAGCTGAAGTACCCGGAGTTGCAATACGAATACAACAGGCTGCTCAGGGAAAAAGAGGTCGCGGAAGAGCTTTTCCTCATGCTCTATCAGCAGCATCAGCAGGCGATGATCGAAAAGGTGCAACGAGATGTAAAAGTGAAAATCTTCGAGAAAGCAATCGTGCCTCAGAATCCATTTAAGCCCAACAGGAAAAAGAACATCATTATTGCCGTGGCACTCGGTCTTCTTCTCGGCCTGGGGCTTGCGTTCCTCCTCGAAGAGATGGAAGAAACGATACACTCCAGCGACGATGTCAAGAACTATCTTAACCTGCCGGTACTCGGCTCCATCCCATACAGTGCGGAGACGATCAACAAGTTGATTACCGACGTTCCATTGAAATCTCCTATAGCGGAAGCATACAGGCGTTTGAGTTTCTTCACGCAACTGTTCTGTCTCGACCCGCCTATTAAAACGCTCCTGGTTACAAGTTCGAAATCCGACGAAGGCAAATCCACTACCCTGGCCAATCTCGCTATTTCGATGGCGCAGGAAGGCACGAAAGTTCTCATAATAGATACCGACCTTCGCAGGCCCATGCTCCACCGCATGTTCGGTGTCGACAATTCTCTCGGCATCAGCTCGATCCTCACAGGCGAGCTCGAAGCGGAAATTGCCGTATCGGACCTTTCGGTGAGTGGTCGGCTGCCGAAAGAATCTTTCATGGAAGTTGTCGTCGACAGGCTTATCCAGCCATCGACGATAAAGGGGCTCAGCATCATTCCTTCAGGGCCGCTTCCGGCAAACTCGATCGAGCTTCTGCGATCCGAAAGAATGCTCGCATTCCTCAGATGCATCGAGAAAAAGGCGGACATCATCATGTTCGACAGCCCGCCGTCTATCCACGTTATCGACGCTGTTGTCCTTTCGCAAATTCTCGACGGGGTCCTTTTCGTCATCAACTCCGGTCGTATCAACAGGGACGAAGCGCTCCAGGTTAAATACATGATCGAAAGCACAAAGACACCCATCATCGGTGTCGCGCTGAACAATATAGAAGCTTCCAGTCCCGATTATTACTATTATTACTACTACGGAGGATACGGATACGGAAGCCGACAGCGGCGCAAGAGAGTCAAGCTGAAAAGATAACCGGCGGGCAGACCGTTTTGCATCAGACAAATATCCCGGGTTATTCCTAACCCGGCACAGCCGGAACCGAACAGGACCCCGGAGTTCGGGGTTTTTTACTTGTTTCCAGGGTTCACCCTGGGAACGTATGAAACCGGAAGCTCCAGCTTCCACCAATCTCATTATCAGCATTTCTTTACCATCTTGCGCAGTATTTCAATCGTAAGACACTACGCCTCGTCCGGGGCTTGTGTCCGGAAGAGACGGCGAAACACATAATAAATTGGTAACTGTTCACAGGGGAGCATTGAAAATAATACTTTAAACACCTGTAGATTCTTCGCTTCGCGCAAAATGACAAGCCACGGATTTTGAGTATAACGGTGATAATAGAAAATCCTGGAATGCAAAAACGTCAGTTTTTGCGAAATGCGACTTCTTTACAGTTGCAACGACACAGTCGTTGCATTCCAGGAATCTCAGATGTACCGTTGCGAACAGTTACTTGTGAACGGATACATAAATTGATTGGCGGGGTATCGCACCTCGCCTGGACCGTTCTGCATCTTGTGTTGTTTTGTTTTTTGAAACATGGCATTATGTACATAAGCGACAATCCGACCGTCGCGAAGTCGCCTCGAGAGACTGCGCTTTATTCGAGACTTCGTGTTCTTCGCATCTGCCTGCTGATGTAAAAATGGTTCATACGACAGTCAGGATGTTTAAAACAAAGACCCGGTGGATAAAACAGAATGCTTGAACGATTTGTCAAAGGGATAATTGAAAAAGAAGGCAAGAGATCGGTTGTCGAGATACCTGTAGATAATATCTCGGTCAATCCGTATCAGCCCCGCCGCTTTTTCGATGAAGAGCGACTCAACGAACTGGCGAAATCAATAGAAAAGCAGGGCGTCCTCCAACCGGTGATTGTACGAAAGTTCGGCACCGGCTTTGAACTCGTCGCGGGTGAACGGCGGCTGAGGGCATGTAAAATCGTCGGCCTGAACACCATACCTGCTATCGTACGCACACTTAACGATCAGGACATGATCGAAATCGCGTTTATAGAGAATCTGCAACGCGAGCAACTGAACGAGGTCGAAACAGCAGAAGCTTATGGCCGCCTGATCGGAGAGAAAGGCGACGACCTGCAGATGATCGCGGACAGGGTCGGCAAAGATGTCGACTCGATCAAGGCCAAGCTCTGGATGCTTCAACTACCGCAGGTTATAAAAAAAGCTGTTGTCTCGAGACTCATTACTCTGGATCACGCCAGGCTTCTCTCGCAGGTGGCAAACCAGAAAAAACAACTCGAACTGCTGGAAAAAATATATCGTGAAAAACTGGACGAAAAGCAGACTGAAGATATAATCGCCGGATTGCCGGAATTTCTTAAGATGAGGGCTCAGACCCTGGAAAAAATCGACGACAACCGGCCACGTTTCAAATATGATCCTGCACAGGTCGGCAAGGTGGAAGCCTGCCTGGAGTTGGTGCGCAACATTGTAATTGCTTTACGCAGCGCGGGTGTCGAAGTCGACGTAAGCGAACTGATAACAGGCGAATCGCTGAACGTGAAGTTGACTTTTCCTTTGCTCAGGGAATTGAATTCAGCTGCCGGGGATAATAAAGGCGCGTAATAGATATGAAGCAACGAAATCAGGAATTAACTCTTGCCCACCCCTATTACATCTTATCGATAATTGCCTTCATGTTGCTGCTTGACTTTGCATTACGCATATATCTGCCGGATATCTACACCTTGCGCCACAACTTAATTCCCATTATCGGCATGGGAAGTATATTTGTCCTCTTGATAACCATAATCAATTTCAGACTTTCTATTATTCTTTTTATTTTCGTCGCACCTCTGGTCAACTATTATGTGCCTTCATTCCCATTCTATTTCACTCCGTCGGATGCCTACATAATTGTACTTGTCGTTGTCTATGTCGTTCGTCTTGCAATCGGCAGAGAAAGCGGACTGAGGAAAACATTCCTGGACAGAACGATATTCCTGCTTCTTTTATGGCTTCTGCTGTCCTCGGTAAACACCGACTCCCTCTTCAAGTCCATGAAGGAGTTCGTGAAGTGGGTGGAATTCTTCATTTTCGCATACTACCTGTTCGCATCTGTAATACGCACAAGAAACATGTTGAATATTGTCATACACACGATAGCGCTTGTCAGTGGGTTGGTGTCGCTCCAGGGTATCTATCAGTACCTTTCATCAGGCGATACCGGCATGAGGATTTACAGCACATTCGGCCACTTTAATGCACTCGGCGCATTCCTGGCAATGACGACCACGCTCATTTTCAATCTTATCGTTACTGAAAATAGCAGGCGGACAAAGCTTTTATACTCGATGTTTCTGGGACTGAATGTGGTTGGACTCCTGCTGACGTTTTCAAGGGGTGCCTGGATTGGATGCATTGTGGGAATTGTTATTTCAGCTCAGATTCGGGGGATGGTAAACTTTATCAAGTATTTCTCTGTCCTGATCGTCTTCATGATCATCTTTTCTCTCTTCGCGCCGGAAAGGTATCTCGGGCGCGTGGCGTCTATCCCGAAGATCAGCGACGAAGCTTCCACTACCCGTATCGAGCAGTATAATGTAGCCATGAATACGATTATGGCTTATCCCATTCTTGGAGTGGGACTCGGCAACATGCCCCGGTATGTCACCGATGTCTATGATGAACCGACATACGGAGAAATCCACAATATCTTCCTCCATGTGGGCAGCGAGAGCGGTCTGCCCGCAATGCTTCTTGTCCTGTGGATATTTATCTCTTTCTACATTCATATCATCAGAACAATATCCAGGACCGAGGACCACTATTATTATTCTCTCTATATTGCTCTTTTCTCCAGCATTGTCGCGTTCGGCATTGTCAATATGTTCGCGTATATGTTTGTGCGCGGCCCCATTATATTTTTTGTGATGTTTCTGGGCATATACCAGGCTGCTCTTTTTGTCGAGGAAAACGAACCCAGGGATACCGAGTGGGTGAATCTCCTGTCTTCCGTCGACATGAATCGTCCCACCATGAGAATGGACCTCTGATATTCAACATGCCAAAAAAGGTTCTTTACTCTCTCTGTTTCTCTGAATTCTACGGAACACAACAGAGTGTTCTCTCCACGGCGAGGTCTCTCGATCCTGAAAACTATATCCCGATCGTGGCTGCTCCTTATGGAGCCCGTTTGTTTGACCTGCTCGAAAAATACGGCATCGAGGCCGTCGATGTTCCCTTCCACTCTTTATACGATATTAAATCTATTTTAAAACTGAAAAAAATAATCGCGGAAAAGAATATCGCCCTGATACATGCGCATCTCGGCATAAGCACTTTTATCTCTATCGCGGCGGCATCTCGGACACGTACCCCTGTCGTCTCCACACGCCATTTTATCAACGACAGGCACACTGGCATATCCTCCCCTTTCCTGCGCTCGCTCTACACGACCATCTACACAAGAATGAACCGCAGACTCAGCAAAACCATTTACATTTCAGAGGCTGTAAGGGCAGCCGTATCCCAAAGGGAGTCGATCCCCAACACCAAAGGCGTCGTCGTCTACAACGGTATCTGTGTCGACAACATTCCCCGGAAAGCAAACCACACACAGAAAACTATCGACAGGATCAGAAGCGAATTCGGGATTCCCGCCGACCGATTCCTGGTTGTGTGTCTCTCCCGCCTCGCACCGGAGAAGGATGTCCAAACCCTTGTGCGCGCGGCGGCGGTGTTGAAAGCCGATGGTATCGACGACATATATTTCGTGGTAGCCGGCACAGGCGCGCTCGGGAAGCAACTCGAACAACTGAGGTCCGAACTCGGAGTCCGTGATATAATTGATTTCATGGGTTACGTCGAAGATGCCGCCGGGCTGCTCTCTGTGGCAGACGCCTTTGCATTATGCGCACTTGAAGAGCCGTTCGGCATAGCGGTGCTGGAGGCTCTGGCCGCGGGAGTGCCGGTTGTGGCGGCGGCTGCGGGAGGCCCTGCCGAAATATTGGAGGATGACGTCTCCGGCTTGCTTTTCGAGCCCGGCAACCCGAAGGCGCTGGCCGACAATCTGGCGGTTATTATCAATAATCCCGACAAAGCCGCAGCCCTTGTCGCCGCCGGGAGAAACCGGGTCGCCGACTTCGACGAAAAAACAATCGCGTCTCTCATGCAGGCCGTCTATGACGATGTTCTCAGCGGGGGAACAACAAAATGAAGGCTTCTCCCACCGTAGCACACGTCCTTATCCCTTTTATCAGGAAAACCGAGACTTTCATCTATGACAGGATAACCGGCCACTGTGATTACAATCCTTTTGTACTGACGGATGAACCTGTGAGGAATATCGAGCAGTTCCCATTCTCTCCAATATACAACCTTGCAGACAGTCCGCTGCTTGAAAGGAAAGTTAATACGCAAATCAGGCGCTTCTTCAGCTTTTCACCTTATTTCATGAGGATACTCAGAAAGAATAGGCCGGCTGTCATTCATGCACACTACGGACCGGTCGGCGTTGCGATTGCGAAAACTGCGGCCATGGCGAACCTGCCGCTTATTGTATCTTTCTATGGTATCGACGCTTCCGCTTTCCTCGAAAACCGCAAATATCGTTCTGCATATAAACCCATGTTCGAATCGGCTGCTGTCATATCCGTGCTGTCCCGGGACATGGGAGACAGGCTCCGGGAAGCAGGATGTCCCGCGCATAAATTGCGTATCCACCACCTTGCCGTAGATACGAATGCTTTTGTTCCACAGCGGAAAAACAATGCGGATGCCGGCGACGGTTTCAGAATTGTTTCCGTAGGCAGACTGGTGCCCAAAAAGGGCATGATACATTTGATTCGCGCTTTTGCCCGGTTCGCCGGTCAGGTGCCGGATGCTGTGTTGCAGATATTCGGCAGCGGCCCCGAAGAAAAAAATATACAAAAGGAAATCACCCGAAAAGGACTGTGCAGGAAAGTGCAGCTCATGGGCTATCGCCCCAGAAAAGATATTCTCGACGCAATCTCCACAGCGGATGTTTTTGCGTTGTTTTCCGTTACCGCCCCCGACGGCGACAGGGAGGGAACCCCCACGGTTCTTATGGAAGCCGGCTCACTCGGCGTTCCTTCCGTATCCACACTTCACGCGGGGATACCGGAAATAATTGATGACGGCAAAACAGGGTTCCTCGTTCAGGAAAAAGACGAACAGGGGTTCGCCGAAGCCCTGTATAAAATGTGGAACAGGCGTGATGTGCGCGAGACCGCCGGTCGCGCGGCAAGAGAAAAGATAACGGCGGAATTCAGCATTGAACCGGTTATGAGACAGATCGAAAGAGATTATGATAAGATTACAGGTCAACTGATAGAATAGTGACGGAGCGAAAACCCTGAAAGACCTGACAATACTGGAAGAATTCACGAAAAGAGTAAACGAAGATAGCGGGCGGTTTCCATACATTCCGGCAGGAGCAGGTTTTCGTTCAACCACTGGAATACAGGCAGAGAAGCCGCTTGCAGGAGGCTCAGAGGAAAAACAATGGATAATGTCGATGTTGTAATAGCGGGAGCCGGTGTGGCGGGATGCCTCGCGGCGCGTGATCTCGCAAAGGCAGGCCACTCGGTAGCGCTGGTCGAGCGCAAGGCGAAAGAGGCCCTCGGACACGACTGGTGGGATGCCGTCAGGGAATCAATTTTCGAGGAGGTCGGTATGCCCCGCCCCGAGCCGCCCGAACTCATGGAACACAAAGATAAAACAACTGTCTATCCCCCGCTGATGACCATGTCGACCGTTGTCCCTCCGACACCAGGTAAAATACACATCGACAGAAAGCACTTCGCAAAACGACAGATACATTACGCAGTCGACGCAGGTGTGCGCCTGATGGACAAAACGGCGGTCATAGGACCGGTGACGGACAGCAACAGTGTGTGCGGCATCGCCGTGCGAACGTCCGAAGGCGCTCAGAAAGAAATACGCGCAAAATTCACGATCGATGCAACCGGCATGTCTGCCGCAATCCGGCGCAAAGCGCCCGCCGGCCAGGGATTCCCGCGCGTCATGAAACGCGGCGACATGTTCGTCACATATCGCGAGATCAGAAACCGAACCTCGGACAACGACATGGGCATAGTGATATTCGGCATCGACAACGGTGTCAGGTGGGTGGACCGCTCTCAAACCGGACTCATCGATTTTTTCGCCGGTGCACTGAACTATCCAGGTAGAAAAAGCCCGCGCGCGGCAGTCAGGGAAATGATGTCGAAAACCGACGACGTGGGCGATAAACTCATGCGCGGCGGCTACGGCGCCCCGATACCCGTGCGCCGCTGTTTCGACCATTTCATCGGCGACGGCTTCCTCATCTGCGGCGACTCCGCCTGCCAGTGCAATCCGATCGACGGCTCCGGCATCGCGAGTTCTCTCAAAGCCGCCAGCCTCGCGGCGCGTACCATCCACGCAGCACTCGAAAACGGCAGGTCGGATATCGAAGCGCTATGGCCCTACGTCGCCGAATACAAAAGAACCCAGGGCGCCGACTTCGCACCATTCGAAGTGCTCCAGAAGTGCATGATTTCGTTTCCGCAAGCGGACCTCGAAGCTCTCTTCCGGCGTAAAATCATCAAGCCCGAAAGCTTCTGGGGCTCGAGCGGCAACAAACAAAAAAAAGAATCGGCCATAGAGAAAATTCTCAAGCTACTGAAACTCCTCGACAAACCCGGCATGATCCCGGTATTGCTACAGACTGCAAAACTATCAAAAGAACTCGGCGAGCACTTCCGGGAATTCCCCGAACAATATGATTCTGCCGCGTTCGACTCATGGAAACGGAAAACCGATGAAATCATGGCGTCTCTGCCGGAGAAATATTATGAATAGTTCTTTGCGAACTACACCGAACCGGAGTCAGGAGAAGCCTTTACAAACTGGAGCCAATTGCAAAATTCAGTTCTACTACTTCCGGCTGCAATTGCTCCGGGCCGCGTTATCGGCGCGAAATCGTCCTCGACGTACTTTATACGCCTGCGGGGGATTTCGCGTCTCCGCCTTGCTCGGAATAATTTCGCTCGGACTCGTCACAAACGTAATTTAAAAATTGGCTCAAGGGAAATAAATGGTACTCGGCATAGGAATAGACATAGTGGAAATTGACAGTGTCGCCTGCTCGCTCGACAGATGGGGCCGTCGCTGGGCAGACAGGATTTTCACCGAAGAAGAACGTAAATACTGCGAATCACGACGAAACCCCGCGCCCTGCTACGCCGCCCGGTTCGCCGCAAAAGAAGCCGTGTATAAAGCTCTGCCCCGGCAGACACCGGTATTCATGCCGAAACATATAGAAGTAATATCGAGTCCCTCCGGAAAACCGCGAATAGTGCTGCATGGCGAGGCAGCCGAACTGCTCACAAATTCACAACACGCCACTATCTCCGTCAGCCTTTCACATACCTCGAAGACCGCCGCCGCAATGGTTGTTATCGAAGACAACTCCTGCTGATACAACGCATGTCACTCACAAATAAGCGATCAGTAATGCAACAAACCGGAGAGCCAATTGTAAAATTCTGATTCGGCTGCGGTCGGCTGCAATTGTCCATAGCTGCGTTGTCGGCACAAAATCATCCTCAACGTACTCGGCGAGTACGCCTGTGGTGATTTTGCACCTCCGCCTTGTTTCAGAATAATTTCGTTCGACCTTGCCTCGAACATAATTTTGCAATTGGCTCCGGAGCGTTTTCAACGATGTTTTCGGATTTCTTTGTGAAAAAAATCCGGTCTACAGGCAACAGGTGTGTTTTTCAGGTGGCCGGGTTTTGACAAAATCCTGTCGACACGCCGTTCTTTGAAATCGAAGACGAGATGTTGAAGAGTTTTCCGGCGGATTGCAATCGTGAGCAGCCATATCGGTACCTGTCGAAGCGGAACACGCGCAGCATTTGCGCGAAAGACGAAAAGACAAAAAGACAGAGAACAGATATTCGTAATAATCAACACTTGAAGACAGAACAACGATATGTTATTATGGAATGGCAAAGCAGGCAAAGAAGGAGAGTTGACCGAGTGGCTGAAGGTGATCGCCTGCTAAGCGATTAAGGGCTTAACAGGCTCTTCGAGGGTTCGAATCCCTCACTCTCCGTTTGTATCATATGCACAAAAATGTGCGCGACTTGTTTCGTTGGCGTTCCCGCCCTCTATCAAAGAAAGCCCGCTGTTTGCGCGGTTTTTTGTGACCCCGCCGATTTTCGGATGTAACGCGCTTTCTTCTCCGCCGTCGAGCAAAAGCACGCCGGAGGCCGTTTCCGCGCCCGTTTGACAAAGGACTTCATACAGGACGGAATCGCTGTTGAAACGTTTTTTAGATGTATTACTGCTCGGAGATCTGCCCGCCATTGACCGCAGGGCAGATGATGTATTCCTGGAACAAGTTTGACCGCCCACAAAATTACCCAAGATTATCCAAAGTCTTGACAGGTTTGCTAATAATTGGGTAATATTGGGTAGTAAAGTGGGTGATTGAATATGGGTTTTCTTGCTAACTTCGAAATAACTCAGAAAGTACTTCGCCTGATCGCAGAAGTTGACGAGTTCAAAGGTCAATGGCATGCGCTTGGGCTTCTCGAGCCGGACCGACTGTCCGCACTTAAGAAGGTAGCTACTATCGAATCTATCGGCTCGTCGACCAGAATTGAGGGGGTCCGGCTTACCGATGTGGAAATCGAACGGCTTCTGACTGGGGTCCAGATTCACTCGTTCCGCTCCCGTGACGAACAGGAAGTTGCCGGGTACGCGGAACTGATGGAGATGGTTTTCAGTTCATGGAGTGAAATTGCCCTAACGGAAAATCGCATCAAGCAGCTCCATTGCGTTCTTTTGAAACATTCGGATAAAGACGTCCGGCACAGAGGAAACTACAAAAACCTGCCGAATCATGTTGAAGCGTTTGACGAGAACGGGAAAAGCCTCGGCATCATATTTGAAACGACGTCACCTTTCGATACGCCGAGATTGATGGAGGCTCTTATCGCCTGGACCAGTGAAACGTTCGGGTCCGGCACTTATCATCCCTTGCTTGTAATCGCCGTATTTGTCGTGCGCTTCCTTGCCATTCATCCGTTCCAGGACGGCAACGGGCGGCTTTCACGCGCACTCACGACGCTGCTGCTCCTGCGGTCCGGATATTCTTATGTTCCGTTTAGTTCGATGGAGCGCGTTATTGAAGACAACAAAGACGGCTACTACCTCTCCCTGCGGCGTGCCCAGGCCACGCTTGATACTGATAATTCACAGTTACGCGTGTGGGTGGAATTTTTTCTCGAATGCATGGTAGCGCAGAAAAACGCACTCCAAAAAAAAGTGGAGCGTGAGCGCATCATCGGCGAACTGCCGCCTCTTTCACAACAAATCGTTCAACTGGCTCGTGAACATGGTCGCGTAACCATATCCGACGCGGTAAAAATATCTGGTGCCAACCGGAACACAATCAAGTTCCATCTGAAGAAACTTGTCGAGACCGGTCGTCTGTCCCAGCACGGTACCGGTCGCGGAACATGGTATGCGTTGCGCAAATAAAAGCTGCAATCCAACGCACTATTGAGCCAATTGCAAAATTCTGATTCTGCTGCGGTCGGCTGCTATTGTCCATAGCTGCGTTGTCGGCACAAAATCGTCCTCGACGTACTCTACAAGTAAGCCTGCGAGGATTTTACACCTCCGCCTTGCTCTGAACAATTTCGCTCGACCTCGCTACGAACATAATTTTGCAATTGGCTCTATTTTATGAAAAGTTTCTGACATTTAACAATCGTACTAAAGATAAAACTGGCTTGATGGCTGTTACCCAGCGGGTCTTTTTTTCTCCAAACCGTTAATTTTATGAGACATATATGGGACATATAGGACACTGCTGCATGTGCAAAGATAAATGCAAAATCGGGGTTGGGGGAATAAAACTCGGTCAATTATCATGGTATGGGTTCCATTCCATTTTTATTGTGAGCGAACCCATACAATTGCGGTGGTAAGCAGCACGGCGTTTTGAGGGTGTTTATAAAAAGAGCCTTGGAATAAAGCATTTTTTAATTTATAGGTTCGACAACGAGGTTTTTACAGTAGTGAATCGGGAGCCAGGGCTCCTTATAAACCTCTTTGTGTAAATGCGAAAGCATCGAGCCCTCTCCGTTTTTCCCATAGCTGGAATGATGTGACGGCGGTTGCTGTTCGCTGGTTTCAGAAAACGCCTTGTTTCCTTTAGCTTATGCCAGCGTCCATCGTTCGGGGTGTCGTCTGCCGGTGTGACGATTATATCGTATAATGTTTCCGGCACACATAGAGCGTCCATCGTTCGGGGTGTCGTCTGCCGGTGTGACATATTCTATCGCAAGACGGTAATCCATCATTATCCGCGTCCATCGTTCGGGGTGTCGTCTGCCGGTGTGACTAGTCGTTCCGCACGAAAGAGAGGAGGAAACCGAAGCGTCCATCGTTCGGGGTGTCGTCTGCCGGTGTGACTGAGTGAATCCGAGAAGTTTTCTTTTTTTCTTAGCGTCCATCGTTCGGGGTGTCGTCTGCCGGTGTGACCGTAAAGCGCAGAGACGGTGACACGCTATGGCGATGGCGTCCATCGTTCGGGGTGTCGTCTTCCGGTGTGACAGTAAAGCGCAGAGACGGTGACACG
>JAJRTR010000137.1 GCA_024278215.1 bacterium | reverse complement strand
GACCGCGATGTTGGCGAACGGTCCCGCATGTACGAAGACCGGCTGGCCTTCGAGCGACTGGAGCAGGTTCGGGTTCAGCGCGCGAACCATCCATGCCGACATAGCGCCGTCGACTTCCAGGTCCTTTGTGGTCACGGCATTGCCAGATTTGTCATAAGCTACGATGATGCGGCCCATGCGGTCGCACATGTCTTTCAGGCTGGTCGATACCGCCAGAATTGCCATGATTTCCGAACTTACGGCGATTGCGAAACCGGATTTCATCATGAAACCGTCGAGTCTCGACTCGCCCAGTCCAAGAATGATTTCACGCAGCGACTGCGCGCAAAAGTCCATGATCCATTTCATTTCCACATTGCGCGGATCAATGTTAAGGCGTTTTTTGATGTTCCTGGATTTGAGGAACTTGTCGTCTTTGTTGAATTCATGCTGCATGCGCGACGTGAGGGCGACCATCGCCAGGTTGTGCGCGTTTACGATGGCGTCGATGTCGCCTGTGAGCCCCAGCGAGAAGGGTGTCAGCGGGATACACTGGGAACGTCCGCCGCCGGCGGCGCTTCCCTTGATGTTGAACGTCGGGCCGCCCGACGGCTGCCTGATCGCGCCTGTAACTTTCTTGCCGCGCTTGCCGAGTCCGGGAATAAGTCCCATCGTCGTCGTCGTCTTTCCCTCACCCAGCGGTGTCGGCGTGATTGCCGTCACTTCAATGTACTTCGCGTTCGGTACGTTCTTCTTTCTTTTCAGCACCTTTGCGAAGTCCACTTTGCCCATGTAATGACCATAAGGAATAAGTTCTTCCTTCGTGATGTCGAGTTCGTCGGCGAGTTCGTATACTTCGCGCATATCTTTCTCGCCGATCTCGGCAACCTCGTAGTCCTTCTTGAATGTTTTTTCTAAATTCAGTTTTTCTACTGCTCTCATTAATCCTCCTTTTATAAATAAAATTTTTGGTTTCAGTGTCGCTTATCCCTGATAAGGGCCAGGGTTTCTTCACGTGTCAGGCTGTTGGTCCTGAATATTCCTCTCACCGCAGATGTCACAGTGCATGTCCCCGCTTCTTTCACACCGCGCATAGACATGCAGAGATGTTCCGCCTCGATTACCACCATCACCCCCTTCGGCTTAAGGGTTTCCATCAGTACCGCCGCTATCTCTCCCGTGAGCCTTTCCTGCACCTGGAGACGGCGCGATAATAACCTTGTAACCCTCACAAGTTTGCTCAGTCCTGTTACCCGCCCGTCTTCCGGCAAGTACGCCACATGGCATTTCCCAATAAACGGTAACATGTGGTGCTCGCACATCGAGTAAAACGGGATGTCCTTGACAAGAACTATCTGGTCATATTCCTCCGGCACCATCATCCGCACTTCCTGCGCCGCATCTTTTCCGATGCCGGAGAATATTTCTTCATACATCTTTGCAACTCTATACGGGGTGTCGACAAGATCGCCCCGGTTCGGGTCCTCGCCTATCGCCTCGAGTATATCTCTTACCGCGTTCGCTATTTTTTCTTTATCGACCATTATCAGATTTCAGTATCCTGTCTGTGTTTTATCCAACTGCCCCGGCACGCCTGAATCCGACAAGTTTTTCATCGTACATCGGACTTGCGGTTTTCACGGCCTCGGCTGGTGCGCGACCCTTGTCCAGCGTTTCCTCATATTCCGCCCGCGGATCGGAATCCGCAACTATGCCGCCACCGACATTATAATAAAGTTTATCTCCCACGACTGTAATTGTCCTGATAGCGATATTCAAATCCATATTTCCATCGAAATTTATGTATCCTATCGAACCCGTGTAAAAACCGCGTGTCACCGGCTCCAGTTCATCAATTATTTCCATCGAACGAATCTTGGGACAGCCCGTGATCGAGCCGCCCGGGAACGTCGCCCGCAGAAGTTCACCGATTGTGCAATCTTTCTTCAGCACACCCTCCACCGTGGACACCAGATGAAACACTGTGGCATAAGTTTCGAGCACTCTCTCGCGGGCAACACGTACCGTGCCGAATTCACATACCCGGCCAAAATCGTTGCGCTCGAGGTCCACAATCATTGCGAGTTCGGCATTGTCTTTTTCGCTTTCCATAAGCTCCGCCGACAGCGCCATGTCTTCGACCGCAGTTTTCCCGCGCGGCCTGGTTCCCTTGATCGGTTTTGTTTCGATTTTTCGACCTGTTTTTTTAATAAACCGCTCCGGCGATGAACTTATCAACTGGAACGAATCGCAATCCATATAAACGCTGAACGGAGCAGGGTTTATCCGCGCCAGCTTCAGATACAGGTCCACCGGCGCCACGTCCAGACCCGCTGAAAATCGCTGCGAAAGATTTACCTGGTAGATATCGCCCGCTTGTATATATTCGAGACATTTTTTTACTGAATCTACATACTGTTCTCTGCTGAAATTCGACTCGAGCGGTGACGTGCCGGAGCTCTTCGGACTGTCGGCTATTACAGGGGCCGCAATCCATTTTTCAAACCTTGATATGCACTTTTCAGCAGCCCCCCGCCTCTCTGCCGCGCCTGCGCCGTAGTCAAGCGCCGCTATCCAGCTTTTCTTTCTTCTCCTGTCGTATATCAGGATAGTTTTATAAACAATAAAAACAAGATCGGGAAGTTTCAAATCGTCTGAAGCGGTTTTAGGAAGCTTTTCAATATTATGTGCAAGATCATATCCGAACGCGCCGACACCACCGGCATGGAAGGGCGCCTCACTCCATTCCGTGACAACGTCGAACCCCTCAAGAATCTCATCGAGGACTTGAAACGGATCGCCCTGTCTGTATATCGTTCCGGATTCGTATTCTATAGTCTGGTGTGTGCCGTTGGACCGAAATACAAGATATGGGTCACAACATATAAAAGAAAAGCGGGCAGAATCCAGTTCTGTGCCGCTGTTCAGGTAAGAAGAATACTGCGTTGCTACGCTGATTCTCCTGTAACAGGCTTCCAGCGAGGCCGGAAGCTGTATTTCCCGAATTATTGGTTCAAGCTGTTCTTCGGGAAACAGTCTCTTCATATTCACCGACCTTATCAAGAAAATTTTGCATCATCCTTGTTCCATACTTTGTCATGAAGGATTCCGGGTGAAACTGTAGGCCCCATAAGGGCATTTCCCTGTGCCTCAACCCCATCACAACTCCGTCCGCCGTCTTTGCCGTCACCTCCAGGCAGACAGGCAGATCGTAGACAGCGAGTGAATGATACCGGGCGACTTCACAGGGTGAAGGCACCTCATCAAAAATATCTGTTCCGCAATGCTCGATCATGGATGTCTTTCCATGCATTATCTCATCCGACCTGCCCACACAACCGCCGAAAACCTCCGCAATACACTGCATACCCAGGCATACACCCAGTATCGGAATGCGACCGGCCCATCCGGCAATGATCGCTCCTGATACGCCGGAGTCCGCAGGTGTTCCGGGACCGGGCGATATTACTATCGCGTCAACATCATATCGCTCCACTTCACCGGAAGCCAACGCATCATTGCGCAGGACAACCTGGTCTGCGCCAAGCTCACCGAAAAGCTGATACAAATTGTATGTGAATGAATCGTAGTTGTCGATTAAAAGAAGCTTCACCAGCGTATCACGCAATCCGTTTTCAGCATTTTATCAAAACGTCAATCCGAAAGGGGTTTCCGACTCTATAATCCCCGGACTGACCGGACAAAACCCCGTCATTATATATATGGACCGATTCAAAGTCCAGCAAATTTACACATTCACCAATTTATGTAGAAAACCCCTTAACAATTCACTGCGTTCGGATTGCCGACGTGACTCAACATCCATTGCTTCGCCTCTTTAACCTCTTATATAATGCTTTTAAACAAACTCATAATAAACTCACAAATTATAAGTTGATATTATAAGCAAGTCAAGACTCTGATTTGACAAAAATAGTGATAGTTAGAGCTTATCCTACTAATAGAGTTATAATATTACATACTATGCCTTAAAACAATATGTTCAACTCAGCACCTGCAACCTGATCAACGATAATAATCTGTGCTTTCACACGCAGGAGCATAGGAACAAGTAATACTCGTTCACAGGTAGCTGTTCGCAATGGGACATCTGAAATATCCTGGAATGCAACGACTAAGTCGTTGCAACTGTGAAGAAGTCGCATTTTGCAAAAACTTACGTTTTTGCATTCCAGAGATTTCTGATAGTGCCGTTAAACTCAAAATCCGTGAGCCAAATACTAAATCATGTCGTAGCGTGATCGAGCAGAATTGTTCAGCGCAAGGCGGAGGTTGAAATCATCGCAGTCGTACTTAGTAGAGTACGTCGAGGACGATTTTGCACCGACAACGCAGCTATATGGACAATAGCAGCCAAAAGCAGCAGAATCATAATTTTGCAATTGGCTCACGTGTGTTGTCATTCAGAGAGAAGCGAAGAATCTCCTGGTGTTTAACGCATTATTTCCAATGCTCCTCCAGTGAACAGTTGCTAATAATCTTTATCCGGGGAAATTATGTGCCATGCAGCTAAACCGGATTTCTCACAAAGAAATCCGGTTAAAAGTGATTCTTTACTCTGTGCATGATATTTCAAGAGTTTTCTTTACCTGAGGTCCGAACTCCGAATTCCGGTCTTTTTCGAGCCCAGAAAGAAATGTAGAACATTAAATGTTATTGGCGGTCAAGAACAATATCGAATTTAAACTTAAGTGGGGTATCCTCGATCTTCAGGCCGGATTCGGATAGGGATTTTTCCAGAGCGGCGTTGAACTCCAGTTCCATCGAGTCGCATATATCACGCATCTGCGCCGGAGTCTTTCCCTCGAGAACACCGGCAATGTGATCCGGCGGATCGAGTTGCTTCTCACCGATCACCTCTCCACGTGAAAATGCAGTTATTCTGATTTTGATTGGCGGCATAAAATATCCAGTTTCTGAAAACATACAATAACTGAATTGTATTTTACCATAATATCACTGTTCGGGGTATATTTATTTACATTCTTGTGAAGTAAACGTGAAGGTGTTCAATTTCGCTCGACCTCGCCATGAACATAATGTTGCAACCGGCTCAATAGAGAACGACCGTGCGGAAAGATAACAACTCAGTTGCCGCTTTTGAAAAAACCGGTTATCGGATAGGTACCATAGGCGATAAGCATACATATCAGCGAACCGACCATTGCCGCGGCAGACCCAAGGCAGTAGGGACAGAAACTGTGTATTACCGTTGCTTCGATCCATGTCAACCACGCTGAAAAAACAAATCCGAACCAGCACGCGAGATACAGCATCAATTCAAAAATATTCGGTTTTCGCAAAGACAACGGATTCATGTTTCCTGCCGTGCCCGTGCCGCCCGAATCTACATTTTTCTTGTTGTACATACTGCCCAGTGTAAGGCACATCAGCGAACCGAGTATCAGCAGCAGGTAGCCCGCTAGTCCATAGATGCTGATGGCGATGCCGAATATTTCCGAATAATCGCTGTCATCGACTATTGAACAACTTAAAACTTCGGAAATATCGCACGCCTCTTCTGCGACAAACCCTGTCTCTTCATCATCCTGCACGGTATTTTTATAAGGATTCGTTTCATTGTCGATATAAACAGCGTAAGGATCGTAATCTTCGTCCATATCAGGCAGGGCTTCATCCGCCTCGGCATCTCTGACGGCTTTCTCTATCTCCGTCCTGTCCCAGAAAGACTCCATAAGTGGAACGGCATTAATGAGGTTCAACCTGAAGCGAGGTTTCTTGTAATGTATTTCTGCCAGATGGAGCGCCGTGTATATGCCGCCGATAGAAAAAATGATGATTAGCACCAGACATATCTGCTGTTTTTTCCCCACTTTCGCACGCCTCCCATTCTCTTCTGACATTTCAGGATACAAAAAGTTCTGCTAATTTGCAATTCAATTGCAAAACAAACCCGCATATTTCACCAACCCGGGCTAATGAGTCAACTTACGGCAAACGATCATTTTTCAGAAAAACTACACATTGTGATGATATGTAGTTAGAATAGTCTCGATTTTCGAAAGAAAGGGTGAACGAAAACGGCTACTATAAAACCATTCAGAGCTTACAGATATAAGACAGAGAATGTCGAGGGGCTCGATATTGTGCTTACTCCGCCCTATGATGTGATTTCTCCGGAACAGCAGAAGGAATATTACAGGTGGAGCGACCACAATATCATACGGGTGGACTACAACATCGCGGAAAACGGAGGCGACAAGTACGCGCAGGCAGGCGAGACGCTGGATAAATGGATTGCCGAGAGTATTCTCGTCCGCGACCCGCGTCCCGCGATATATGTTCTCGAAGAGTATTTTCTTGACTGGGAAGGCTACCGGCGTGTGCGGCGCGGCTTCATCGCACTGATAAAAGTCGAAAAGTTCGGCGAAGGCTCGGTCTATCCCCACGAAAAAACATTCCCCAAGCATAAGCAGGACCGCCTTGCGCTGACTCGTGCCACCGGCGCATGGTTCAACCCGGTTTTTTCAATCTTCCCGGACGACGACGGCGAGATCGCCGGTATACTGTGCGACGCTGTCGAAAAAGACTTCCCCGACGAAAATTTCAGGTCACCCGATGGCGTGCGGCACAGTCTGTGGAGCATGACGGACGAAAAACTGATAAACAAACTGGTCTGCGCAATGGGTGACAAGGATGTTTTTATTGCCGACGGACACCACAGGTACGAGACTGCCCTTAATTATGCCGCTGAAATGGACGACAAACACGGCAACGGCGGAGATGCGGAATTCGCAGGTGCGGAAGAACCGGATTATCGTTATACATTCATGTATTTTGTCGGCATGAGCGACCCGGGCCTATCAGTTCTATCGGCGCACAGGATGTTGAAAAGCATCCCGGACTACAGTGAGCAGAGTGTACTTGACAAGCTGTCGGCCAATTTCGATGTGGAGAGAAAAGACCGCAGCAGCGCCCTGCGCATTATCTCCACGGCAGACGAAAACGTCCATGTCATGGCGGCACAGGTCGGGTCGAAATTCTACGTGTTACGCCCTAAAAAAGAGGTGCTTGAAAACAACAGGGGACTCGGCGCGCTGCATGATACGCTCAAAGAACTGGATGTGTCGATATGTGAGGAACTCGCTGTTAAACCCCTGATCGGTGAAGATGCGAATCCGCTGGACCACATTGGTTTCGAGGTGGACCCGGTCAGAGTTGTGAACGGGCTGAAAACGGGTGAGTATCAGGTCGCCATATACCTTCCACCAACACCTGTCAGGCGAATGACGGAAGTGGCCGTCGCACACCAGGTAATGCCCCACAAGTCAACTTATTTCTTTCCCAAATTGCTTACAGGTCTTGTCATATACAGGATTTCGAATAATAATATAGTTTAAATTGAATCCGGGAAAAGATATTTTGTCCGGTGGATTAAGGAAAACGCGGCGTGCGGACGCCGTTGTATAGTGTTATGGTTTCAAAATTCAACGTATCTACAAAAAGCAGGTGTCGGCTGATAGACATAACATCTGATGTACTGAAAGCGCTACGTGAGATGAAAGCCGACGATGGGTTGTGTTGTGTATATGTGTCACATACGACAGCAGGTATAACAATAAATGAAAATGCCGATCCGGCGGTGCCGGATGATATAATCCGGGGACTTGACAGGATAGCGCCCCTGAGAGCGGATTACAAACATGCGGAAGGAAACTCGGCGGCACATATAAAAAGTTCGCTGGTAGGAGCATCCGAGACAGTGATTGTCCGAGACGGTGGTCTGGTCCTTGGCACATGGCAGTCACTGTTCTTTTGTGAATTCGACGGGCCCAGGACACGAAGCGTATATGTAAAATATATCAGAGGTTGAAAAACAGCCGATTTCAGGGAGGTCGCTACGTGAGTGATAAATATATTGTGGCAGTAGTCGGGGCCACGGGAGCCGTCGGCAGAGAAATGATAAGGGTGCTCGAAGAGCGGAAATTCCCTGTAAAAACACTTGTGCCGCTGGCGACGAAAAAGAAGAATCGAAGAACCGTCAGGTTCAAAGGCAAGGACATAACCGTTAAAGTTACAGAGGACGCTTCGTTCAATGGAGTGGATGTCACACTTTTCGCGGGCGGCGACAACGCTTCCAAGGAATTCGCGTGGGAAGCAGTGCGGCGCGGCTCCATCGTGATAGACAACAGCAGTACTTTTCGCATGAGGCCGGATGTACCTCTGATAATTCCGGAAGTCAATATAAAACATATACAACGGCACCAGGGACTCATCGCCAACCCCAACTGCTCGACGATACAAATGTGTATGGCGGTTAAACCGTTATATGAAAAACTGGGTGTTACCCGCATTGTTGTGTCCACATACCAGGCAGTCTCTGGAAAGGGCAAGGCGGCCGGAGAAGAGCTGAAAAAGCAGACCAAAGCCCTTGCAAACAATAGAAAATATGCGCCGAAAGTGTTCCCGCAGCAGATTTCATTCAACTGCCTGCCGCACATCGACATCTTCAATGCTGCAGGCAACACGCTCGAGGAAGTCAAGATAGTAGAAGAAACAAGAAAAATCTTTTCAAATCCGCAGTTGCCCATATCCGCCACATGTGTGCGGGTTCCGGTGATGAACGGTCACGCCCAGAGCATAAACATTCAAACGAGGAAAAGATCGTCTGTGGATAATGTGAGAAAAATCCTGAGCAGGTCGCCGGGCGTGACGGTTGTGGATGAGCCGGACCCTGTGGATGGAGATGAAAAACGGCGCACCTATCCGACACCCCTGTACGCATCGGGCAAGGACGAAGTGTATATCGGCAGGGTCAGGAAAGACCTCTCCGTCGAGTATGGTTTTAATATGTGGTGTGTTGCAGACAATCTTCGCAAAGGTGCAGCGCTGAATGCGGTGCAGATTGCCGAATTCATTTTCTGAGGAGAAAACTATGTACAAAGTCAAAGCAGCAAATCCCAGGAAAATGGCACAGAGTGAATCTGTCGAGAGACTGGTCAGAACAAAGAGAAACTTCGCAATCCGACCATATCTTTCGAAGTCGGATCGCTGGTCCGACATGAGGGTGTCAAAAGTATTGCGAAAAACCGAAGACGGGCAGCGTAAAAAGCTCATAAAAGATATGGACGGCAGTATCCACGGCACAGAATTCGCAGCCCAGGAAATGGCGAAGATCATACGAAGCTGGATGTCGCAGGAAGACTGAACTTCACGGTATACACGGAACTGGGAATACACAGCACGGATATGTCGACGAACCGCTCTCGATAGGGGCGGTTTTTTGCTATTGGCTCTCTTTTGATTTTAACGGTAACGGATGACATAATGAAAGGACATGTTGTTGTGATGTGTCCGGACATTTATCACTGCAAAGCTGGGAGGCGTGGCTATGAGCGGAAAGAAAAAACACAATTGCGAACAATGCAGGTGGAGAGCAAAATATGATGCGAACCCTAAGTCGATACTCGGGCGTATATGGAAGTGGCACACCGGCTTCTGTCCCGGCTGGAAAGCATATCAGAAAGATATGGAGCGCAACAGCAGGTCCTGACACCATTGTGTCCGGCGCTGCATTGCCGACAATAGAGTTCTTCGCATAATATCTTTACAGGCCTTCCCACGAACGTGTAGAATCAGATTTACATAAGGATTTGGGCTTGTATTGCGAGGTGAATAATGAAAATCGGAAGAAATGATCCGTGCCCATGCGGTTCAGGGAAAAAATATAAAAAGTGCTGCCTGAACAAAGAAACCAATCCTTATGGTAATTCTCCGTATAAGGGGCCGCCCGTGCTGGTCGGACGTGACAGATACGTCAATCCGGAATATATCGATTTCGTCTATCTTCGCGAACTTGATTATAACGGCGATTGGGAAGCGTTCAATAGATTATCAGCATGCCCGTTTTTAAAAGCTGATTCGAACACCATTGAAGATATAATCAGGTGCCTGAAGAAGTTCGAGTGGAAGCACGGCGTCAACCTTGTGGATCATTTGCCGCCGAATATCCTCGAAAAGCTTAAACAAGAGAAGAAAGAAAAAAATCGGTTGGAGAGTATTGTAGAAAATTTTAGTGAACTCGAAAAACCGTCTGAAGCTGAACAGATTGAATATGTTTGCGCCAATCTGATACTTGACGTAAATACTTTTAATCTGAAAGCATACAGAAAATTAGAAGAAATTGATTACGGACTGGAAGACGGATTGATCGAAATCGTGAATTGCGGGAAATATGATGCGCCTCTTTCAGTGGGTAAAGGGGTCGCGCCGAATATCGCGATTCTTGCTCTTGGAAGAATAGGATCGGAAAAAGCGATCGATTTTCTTATCGGGCTTCTTGATGCGGATATAGATAGTGAAGATCTATGCGACACGATAGACGAAGCGCTTATTCACATTGGAACAAAGGCGTTAGACGCTTTGAATAAACAGGTTTTCGCACGGCCCGTAACATACAGAAACGCAGCGGCGGGCAATATCATATTCACAATTTATGAAAGATACGGACATGATATAAACGAACTCGCCGATATTGCTTTTACAATATTGACAACAGAAGAATTCGCGGCGGACCTGGACTTAATTGATTTAGCAGTATTTATTTTAGAAGAATGCGATGAATCTGTAGCCATTACATGTCTTAACGAAGTATTGAAGGTGGAAGGGTTAAGCCAGTATTCGTGTGATATTGCCGGGGAAATTTTCGAAGATATGACCGGCGGTTACATTGACGATGAAGGTGATTCCATACGTTTGTATCAGGTTGACGACGAATTTGACGACGAACTTGACGATCTTGATTATGACAACGAGGTTGTCGGGAATCCGCTGGATATATTAAATGCTAAAGAAGGTATGGTCGACATGTTGGCGTGGCATGTTCAAAAAGCCATGGATGCACATGGGGTGGAAACCGATAATGACCGGGAGGAATTCATTCAAAAGGTCTTAAGATTTGAGATAAGTTTCGACAACTACGGACCGGAAACTCCGAAAGAGGAGGCAGCGCTGCTGTCGCTGAAAGCGCTTGACTCTGATAATGACGAGGCGCGTGAACTCGCGGAGGAAGCACTCAGGATTTATCCCGATACCGTAGACGCCTATGTTGTGCTCGCCAGGATTGAAGACAATATGGAGAAGAGTTTTTTCTACCTGAACAAAGGGCTTGAAATAGGAAAAAGGCAACTCGGCGCTGATTTCTTTGAAAAGCACAAAGGCAGGTTCTGGGAAAGAATTGAAGCCCGACCTTACATAAGATGCAAGTCGGCAATATTTCTGATTTTGTATTTTAGCGGAAAGTTATCGAAGGCTATAGACCATGCGAAGGACATAATCGAGCTCGACCGTGTCGACAACCTGGATATCAGACGGCTCTTATTAACAGTGCTGGTGCAATCAGGAAGATATAAGGAATGCGACGATTTGCTCGAACGCTATAATGAGGATACCGCGTGGTGGCACTACAACAAAGCACTGGTTACTTTTCTAATGGAAGGCGACACGGAAAACAGCAGGAATTATCTACTGGATGCTTTCGAATGTAATAAACATGTGCTGAAACTGATTCTGCAAAGAAAACCGGCTGAACCTTGTGATGGCAACCAATTTATTATAGGTAGTGAAAATGAAGCGAAAGATTATTTTGAATTTTCTTATATCGCATGGCTGGATAATATCGACGCGATAAAATGGGTCGAAAAAATATATAATGAACTTATTTGAGATAATCCCGATCAGATGCGGTAGGACACAGTTCTGAAATCGGTTGAACTTATGAGCCAATTGCAAAATTCTGATTCGGCTACGGTCGGCTGCAATTGTCAACAGCTGCGTTGTCGGCACAAAATCATCCTCGACGTACTCTACAAGTACGCCTGCGGGGATTTTGCACCTCCGCCTTGCTTCCGACCAATTT
>JAJRTR010000136.1 GCA_024278215.1 bacterium | reverse complement strand
TTGTTCCCAGTACCACGGAAAAACCGCCTGCCCGAGCAGCCCGGCGCATATAAACATGTAGAGTCTCGACCTGCCCGCCGCCGTCACCACGCCCGCCGCCGTCACAAGCGGCAGCACCCAGCACAGGAACTGCGGTGAGCCGACTTTAAACCCGATTATAAACGCAAGCAGCACGCATGTTATCGCACTGAGGAATGTATCTCCGTCGTCAACTCCGCCGTCGTTCCTTCCCGTCGATTTTGAAGCCGAAACGTACCGGGCGAAAACCGCCGCGACGAGAAGCAGCAGGATCATGCCGGATATTCGAGACAGGAAATCCGAAGCGACGCCTGCCGCGACATTCCATGAGCCATGATTGAAAACAGCGACCGCGCCGAGCCCGAACCACTTGCCGACAAGCAACATCATACCGTAGAGGCTGCCGATCTCGATGCCGCGTCCGAAATGATATTTGAAAGATGCCGCAACACCCTCCGGGGCTATAATGTACGGGATGCCGAACACCATCGAGCAAACCGCCGCGAAAACAAGAAGTTCGACCGCCGCACGGCGCGGCCCCCGCAGCTGGTATGTTCTGAAAATAAAAAACGGAACGGCAACCGCCGGAAACATCTTCACGCCGCAACCCAGCGCAAGGAGAACCATTGCCGCCCCGCCCCTGCCTTTCCGCTCCGCCGCCACCGCCCATATCACCAGCGCCGCCGGTATGTAATCGAAAGAGACGCCCCCTATCGGGCCGACCGCCGCCATCGAAAGCACATATAGAAGTGTCGCCGTGACACGCGGCGACACAAAATGCGAACAGTCGCCCCGGCCGCTGCAACCGACAATACTCCATACGCCCGCAAGCCCCGCGAAAGCCCACAACAGCATCGAAGCGGAGAATGCGAGATGATAGAGAGCGAAACTTCCGGAGAACGGCGCGAAAGCCCACAGCCACAGCGCTGCGAGCGGCGGATACTCGATGCGGACATCTGCATAAGGGCGCAGTCCCGCCGCCGCCGATTCCGCATAGGCCATGAAATGTTTCAGATTACCGGCGACAT
This sequence comes from bacterium, assembly GCA_024278215.1. Classification (GTDB taxonomy): domain Bacteria; phylum UBP15; class UBA6099; order UBA6099; family JAJRTR01; genus JAJRTR01. The sequence continues at coordinate 4,511 of JAJRTR010000136.1, read as the reverse complement.
CTGCATTGTTCAAAATCCCCAGCGGCGGCGCGGCAAGAAACAGCACCCCGGTCGCCAGAAAGAAAAAAACTGTGCAGGCGGCTACTTCGTGCCTGTCTCCTGCGATGTATCGAGATGATTTCGCCTTATTCCATTTCACGGGTGAATATTATCACAAATGTCGGTCGAACGAAAATTCGCTTTCGCCCTTGCGCCTTATAAACCATCTTTTTTGGGTAGTCATGACCGAAACCGGCCCGGAAACGTCCTTCATAGGGTGAGAGCGGTTCGCGAAATATGAATGAACGCAGGCTGCTCGCCGAAACGCTCCCGCAGTTTGTAACGGGAGCGGCGAAACCTATGGAGGTGTTTGTTATGTCGTGGCAATCAATTGATGAAGTACCGGAAAGACTCAGGAAAATAGGCGGCGCGCCGCTTACGCTCGATCAGGCCAAGATGATAGCGCAATGGGCGGAAAGTTTTGCGCACGATGATACTGTCAGGAATCCGTGGGGCGTCGCGGTGGCGCGGTTCCGCCGCACTCACGAACTCGCCGACGGTCTCTGGAGCGAATCCGGTGAAGACGTAAAGAACGACTCCGGCCCCGGATACTCGCGTGTTGCAATAAAATTCGCGAAAAAGCATTTCAGAAACGCGGGCGAAGCGGAAGAATGGATCGAAACGGAAACGGACCTGCCGCTGGATGAAGACCACACGGTCGAGGAACACGCCGATGGGTTCTATTATGTCCTGACGGAATATGACGACAAAGCCGCAACGCGTGAAGAACCCGGCGAGGGCCTGGGCGTATCCTATATATTTGCAGAGAAAGACCGGATCGACACGGCGGAAAGCTCGCATAGTGTCGCAGACGCCGCCGCACATGAAGCAGCGCGGGAAACAATACCGGACGCCACCACGAGCACAACACCGGCAGCCGCGCACGAAACTTTCGACATCGAAAACGTCGAGATATTCAGGACCGGCGAATGGACCGACAGCACCGGCAGGACGATAAACTACACGGAAAACGACCTGCGCGAGATGGCCGACGCTTACAACAACCTCAAGGGCCGCTTCGAGGCGCCTGTGAAACTCGGCCACGAGAAGGAACAGCCGTTGCTGAAAAGCGACGGACTCCCCGCCGCGGGCTGGCTGGCGAACCTGCGCGTCAGGGGCGGCAGTCTGCTCGCAGACCTCAAGGATGTGCCGAAAAAAATATTCGAGTTGATAAAAAGCAACGCATACAAGAAACGGAGCCTCGAAGTGCTGCACGACTTCAGGGACGCCGCAGACGGCAGAGTCTACAAACATGTCGCCGCGGGCCTCGCCCTGCTCGGCGCCCGACTGCCCGCCATCGGCTCGCTCGCCGACATCAGCGCTCTCTATGAACTCTCGCCCGAAACAGTCGCCTATCTCTACGACGCGGACGACACGGGCGTGAGCATATCCGGCGTCGCCGAATATGCTTATGGCTCGGCGCCTGCGGAAAAAGGTGAAAAGAAAGATGAAAAGATCGAAGCAAAGAAAAACAAGCTGGAAGAAAAGAACGCTGTCGATGAAGAATCAGGTGCGCTCGCGGTGAATAATGCAGCGGAAGGCAAGGTTTCAGAACCGGCCGATCCAAAATCCGAATCTGATGACGATAGCGAAAACGACACGGAAAAGGAACAGGATGAAAAGTTAAAAATCGACAACGAAGCAGAAACAAAAGCAGAAACGGAAGTCGAAAACGCAGAAGAAGAATTCAGACAACAGTTGAAAGAAACTGCCCAACGACTCGACGCAACTGTCGCCGAACTCGAAGAATACCGCACCCGCGAAAGCAAGCTGAGGGAGAAACAGAGGCGGCGATTCATTGAAACACGTGGCCGGTTTATCCCGCCCGCATACCACAGCGTCATACTCGACATGCTCGCGCTGCTCGACGGCGACGCGCCCGCCGCAAGCGAATACGCCGCGCCCGGCGGCGACAGCTCCGGCGACAACGCCGTTTCGCGCACCGTCTCCACAGTCGACTTCATGGCCTTCATCGACTCGCTCGGTGCACACCCCGCGATGAGTGAATACGGCGCACAGAAAACAGGGCAGGGCGGCGCGAACGGCCACGGCGACCCCGGCGACAGCACAGACCTTGACAAACGCATCGCCGCCTGGTGCGCCACGCGCGGCCTCGACCCCGACGACGCCTCCGCCTACGCACGTGCCGCCTCCACCGTCGGCGAATACGTTATTCCCCTGCCGCTTAATGGACGCTGTTGATTCCCTTGTGTTTCCGTAAACAAGGTGCCCGCTTCCACACGGCAAGCCCCAAAAAACAAAAGTTGCCAAGAAATCCAAATCCAGGAAAGGGGCAGAAAAAGACAAGAAAGCGGGAGGATAAAACGGTGACTGTCCCTATTTTTGTCCCCATTTTTTGAATGGGCAAATCTGTTCATTATTCTATGTCTGACCCCAAAACCCGGTTTAGTTGCTATAGCGCAATATGGCGAAAGCATATTTCAAATTATGAGAGGATGATGTAATATGGATCCGGAACACAGCGCAAAAATAGAGTTCGGCGGAAGACTGGCCGGAATCGACAAACGTTTAGACATAATCGAAGATCGACTTTTCGGCAATAGCGAGAAAACCGACTACGTATTCTCACACATGAACAGCATGCCTGAATGTGAAGAGTGGGAACGCTTTAAGTGCCTTGCCGAAGAGATCGAAGATGAAGAACGGGAAAACCGGGTAAGGGGGTATTGCCGTGAGATGGGGCTCGACTTCGACAATGCGTCCGACTACGCCCGTGCCGTATCGGCTGCTTATAAAGGCGGAAGCGACTACTTCCAGCCTATGGCGTTCATCGGACGGGGCATGGGCGACGGCGAGAAAGCCGGAGCTGGCGTCATAAGCAGGGCGTTGATGCTTAAGAGAGACGCTGAACGATTCCGAAAACTCGACGAGCGCATAAGGGAAATTGACAGAATGTACAATCTGCATAAAAATGAGAAGGGTGCGGATGCGAGGGCGGCTGCGATGATGCTTGATGCGTTGCAAAAGTTCGATGATAAAGTCGAGCACCCCCTTTTGAAGAAAAAGATTGCTGGAAGTGTGTTGAGAGAGATGTTAAACAGAAAAGATAATTATAAGTATTATGGCTTTGAAATATTAAAGGACAAGTACGATGGATTTATCAGAAGCAGTAAAATAGCGAGAATGGTTTTATAAGAGCTGCTTGTAGTGGCTCGGGGCTTTCGCCTCAGGGACTCATGTCGATTCATGAGGAGCATACATGAAGGTAAAGATAAGAAATAAAAGGCTGATTGCCGGATTTATTATATTTGCGATGATTGCTGCTGCAATCGGTATTCTGATCACCGGATATTCACTGTTCAGGTGGCCGGAATATGATGGCCGGGGCTATTATTTACCGCTTGACGATCCGCAAATAATAATGATCTACAAATATGTTGTGCCTTCGCTATACGATGAGAAACGGGTTCAGTGGAAGGAGAGCGAAAGGGATGAAAATGAGGTGGATGATGTAAAAAAGAGAATCGAGGGTTATACAAAACTTGATGGGTACAAAATGAGTTTCGGGCGGAATTTCGATACGGAATCTACATTACTGATTGAGCTGTACTCGGAGCTTATTTCCAGGCTGGACGATGAAAAAAGATGTGATGAGGCTGCACATTATGTGGACGAAATCAGAAGACTTTATAATGACAAACAACTGCTTTTTATATACAGTCCATTATTTATAGGGGGACTGGTCTTTATTTATCCTGATATGGATGTGTACGGAAAGGAACCGGATTATTATGAAAAGTATCTTCAGGTGATAGCCGACCCGTTTCATGAGGATGGCAGAGAAAACTGCAAGGATGTCGAAAAGCAACTCGATATGATTGTCTACGGCAGGGTCGTCGACGAAAATGAGATAGACGCCGGCGATTGGGAAAAGGAACCGGACGGGATGGAGAAAGAGCGCAGGAAAAAGTGACCGCCGCTCCCGGGCAATGACAGAACGCGTCGCGTGATGTCTTCATCCGCGTTGTCGGCATGACTTTCCGCTGTAGGGCGCGAACTGCGAACCGCACCGAACATATTTCCACTGATAAACACGGAAACAAAAAACAAACACTGCGGAATAATGGGGAATAATGGGAATAATGGTGAATAATGGTGAATAATGGTGAATAATGGTGAATAATGGGGACAGCCACCGTTTTTTTGATGTGTTTGACGTGATAAAAGTGAGTATGGCATCATAGCGCAATGGTGAGAATAGCGAGAGTGGCAGCGCCTGGGTTTTTTTATCTTGTGGCCCAGGACCCGGCGGGGAAACAATCGGAAGAACGTGTTTTTCGTGGACAACGTCAGGCGGGAGTACCTGGAGTTGCTGAGGAAGGAAAGCGAGAAGCACCGCTTCAAGGTGCCCGCTTCCACACGGCAGGTCCCAAAAAACAAAAGTTGATTCCGGCGCAAAAAGTCCCAACACGCGAAAAGCAGGTACAGGCACCCATAGGCGTTAACTTAAC